>JALCPO010000016.1 GCA_022650455.1 Oscillospiraceae bacterium | reverse complement strand
GCCCGGGGATGGATGTGGGGGGGGGTTTTTTTTGCTCCGCCGCCCTTCTGCATGCTGTCCGGAAGAGATGCGCCGGCGCGATGGTGCCGGCCGCTCTGCGGTTAACGGTACAGGGCCTTATAGATTTCCAGAAGATTTTCGTCGCTTGGGTAATCGTTGACCAGAATCATTTTTTTGCGGGGCACCGGAAGGTGCGGGACGGTCGTAATCACGAGGTCGTAAGGCTCCGCCGCGGGGGAAACCGGAATGTCCGGGTAGCAGGCCGTGACCAGGCTGATCCGGTCCGTGCTGTCCGGGCGGAGGAGGGCGGACAGCGATTCCGCCAGAAAATCGGCATGCCGGGTGCCGAAGTCGCTGACGACCAGAACCGTTTTGGGCGGGGCGAGCCTGCCGAATCCCGGGTCGATCTGGCACATCCAGAACAGAAGGTCGTTGAGCTTCGGCGACATGTCGAAATGGATTCTTTCGGAGAAGGCTTTCAGGTTTTTCGCAACCAGCTTATATGCGAACGCGTTGTGCGCTTCAGGGCGGCGGAGAAGTAGCGGATGCGGTCGAACAGCATGGAGGTCCGGAAAGGGCGCGACTTGGTGTTCAGGTACAGGCTGTTCAGGATGAAGCGCATCAGCCGAAGCGTGTCGGCGCCGGGGATGGATTTTTCGGCCCGGAACACCCTTTGGAGGAAAGCGTCCGCTTCCCGCGCGACCAGCGCTTTTTCCGCGCCGGAGCTCCAGCCGCTGTACTGGCCGGCGATAAACTGGTGGACGGGGCGCAGGTTCGCTTCGGAGATATTCGGGAAAATCCCCCGCAGATATTGGAGATCGCCGCTGCCGGTCTCCTTTTCCGCGGGGTAGCCGGAAGGAACCGTATAGCCCTGGTTTTCCCGTACCAGAGACACGGTGTAAAACATGATGTAGTAGGCGATGGCAATATGGTTGCCTTCCACAAAAGAAAGCTCTTCCGGCCCCAGGTTCCGCGCCAGGATCCGCCGGATGATCCGCCCGGGTATTTCGGGGTTCAGGCCGGTCTGGTGCCGCTTCAGGTCGAGGCCGTACAGCTCGATGAGAAAACCGGCGTAAAACTGCCGCAGGTACTGCTCGTTTTCGGCCGAAATCCGGTAACGGCCGTCCGCGCGCCGCACGGCCATTCCCCTTTCCCCCAGAAAGGCGTTGACCTTTGGAAGCAGGCGGTTCAGGGTCGACCGGCTCGAAAAGAGCTTTGCCGCGTAGAATTCGATTCCGCGCTCCGGTTCGAAGAAGATGTCTTCCAGCCACCGGAGGGCGGTCGAGCCGCGGAAAAGCTGCATGAAGATTTCGCCCATGACGGCGACGCTGCGGTTGCGGGCCCGGACCCCGTTTTTTGTGGAAGTTTCCAGCCGCAGGCGGGAGCCCCACCGCTTTTTCAGGGCCGCGAGGTCCTCCGCGACGGTCCGTTCGCTGGCCCCGGCTTTTTCGGACAATTCGGCCGCGGTTACCCAGCCCCCGCTCGCGACGAGAGTTTCCAGAATTTTCATCATTCGCTGGGACGACGGGTCCAGAAGGTTACGCAACAAACATCACATCCGCTCTTTTTCAATCGATCCGGGCCGTACGCCCGGGCGTTTCTTTCAGTATAAGCCGTTCCTGCCGCGCCCGCAAGGGGAAAAACGGCTTTGCGGGAGACGGCGTTTTCTCAGGTCACAAAAAATATGGATAAAATATTTATGCTTATAATGTGATTAAAATTCTAATTTTCCAATATTTGCAGATGTTTCGGAAAAAACAGGACGTACGGGGCGTGCGGTTTTATTGTATAATGGTCTTAACAAATATAAGAAGGATTCTTATTTTTAATCCGATCAGAATGTCCGAAATTTACCGGGAGGGATTTACCGTTGAAACTGGTCAAAAAATTCTTTGCGCTGCTCTTATGCTGCGCGCTGTCCGTCCAGTTCCTGCCCCTGCGGGCGAACGGGGCGGGGGAAACGGGCGGAAAAACAAGCGTCGATTTATTGACGGAGCTGGACGCCGCCAGCCCGGAAGAAGCGTTTCAGACGCTGAACCTGAACGCCGCGGCGTCGGAAGACGACAGCCTGAGCCTGGACTTTGCCTTCCAGCTGTCGGATCCATACCTGCAGAGCGCCGATATCCAAAACAAAGTGGATGCCTTTCGGGTTGGGTTGGAGTCTGCGGGTGAGGTGGACATGGACAACCAGACTGCGGTGGACGCAGCGTTTACAAAGGCGTCGGATGCCGAACTTCCGCCGGTCGGGTTCACGTTTTCCTGCGTGCTGGATCCGCAGACGGTGTCGATCCCGAACGACAGCGGGCTTCTGGGGACGTTCGCCCTGGAAACCGAGAGCAAAGAGAAGATCGGCACCTATACGGTGTCGCAGGGAACGGGGGAAAATCCCAATGTCCTGACGGTAGCCTGCACCCTGGACAAGAAAATTTATAATAACCGCACGGGTGTTTCCGGCTCGGCGGACCTGCAACTGGATATTACAAGCGAAGGCCAAACCGGCCCGACGCCGGATCTGGGCGTTGAGAACGGTAAAATCTCCGTCAGCGTGGTCTTTTCCGGCGGCGGGGAAGAGCCGAATCCGGCCGATGTGGACTATAAGCTGGAGAAATCCGCAGGCGATCGCGACCTCGGCGACCCCAATTTCACCTATACGCTGAAAGCCTCCGCCACGGCCGCGCCGGGCGCACCGGATGGAACATCCGCCCGGGTCAACGGCCTGACCGTCCGCGACCCTATCCCGGTCGGAATGGAAGTCGCCTCGGTGGAATACGGCGGAGAAACACTTTCCTCGGATGACTATACCGTCAGGGACGGGGTGCTGACCTATACGTTCCCCGCCTACGACAGCGCCGACCCTTCCAGCGAGCGGATCTCGGCCGAGCTGACCGTTTCCACCCGCCTGACGAAGGAAAAATATCAGGAGTATCTGAACGCAGAGTCGGGCGTCAACTGGACCTTTTCCAATACCGCGACGCTGTATGATAAAGACCAGGGAAAACCCCTTGCCGCTTCCAACACGGTGAATTCCAAATTCCAAAGCACGTTCCTTTCCAAAGACGGGAAACGCGAGGGCGTAAACGGGAGCCTGTTCCACTGGACGATTCACGCGAACACCCGGTTCAGCAGCGGAGACAGCGTCTATCTGGTGGACACCGTCGAGGGTATCGACACGACGCATCAGTATGTGACCAATGAGGGCGGGGACCTTCCCTTTAAAATCAACGAAACGGATGAAACCGCGACAAAAGCCACATCGAACAAAACGTACGATTCCCTGACGGTCGAAAACCTCGATACCCTGACCGATTCGGGCAAAAACGCGGTGTATTATACCTATGACAGCAACGAAGATGAGACGCCCGACCGGGCCGTTCTCGTGATCCCCCTCGCGCAGGGTGAGGGTGTTCTGAACGCGCCGCTTACCGTTACCTACGATACCAAAATGCTGCCCCGAACCAGCTCTGACGATTACAGCAACAGGACGCTGAAAAACACCGCCAAAATCCTGTGGGGCTCCGCCGGGTACGGCCCGGGCACGGGAACGGTGAACGCGCCGTCCTATGAGATCACCAAAGACGTGACGGCCGACTATTCGCTCCTGACCAAGGCGCCGGGCGGCTACACTGCGTCCAAGCGGGCCCTGACGTGGAACTTTACCGTCAACCGGTGCGGAAAAGCGTTAAACGGCGTCACGGTTACGGACGTTCTGGACGACGGCGTCCAGACTTTTTCCGGGCTGACGGCCACGCTTCAGACGGGAGCGGACGCCCCGCAGAATGTAACGATTCCAAAGGATACGGCGGACGGTTCCGGGCGGTATTATACGCTGGAACCGGATAAGGATACCCATCAGACGACCCTGACCGTCCATCTGGGGGACGTCGCCGCGGATGAATCTTACACCCTTGCGCTGACGACGACCGTGGCGGACCCGACGCTCCTGAGCACGCAGGGGCAGAATGTGGGCAGCGTTTCGAACAAAGCCGACATTTCGGCAACGATCAACGAGGAAACAGTGAAAAAAAGCGTTTCCGCGTCAAAAGGCATTCCCAACACGCTGCTGGTCAAGGACGCGCTGAAGGCGGACGGAAGCACCGGCTCCGGCTATAACTACCAGACGCACGCGGTCCGGTGGCGGATTACGGCAAATCCGAACCATGTCCCCATTGACGGCGCCGTGCTGACCGACGAGCTGCCGGAGGGCACGACGTTCGGCACGCTGAATTCCGTCAAGCGGACTTCGACCGATGGTACTTCCTCTTCCGGAACCATTGATGCGAAGGCCGGCACCGTCACGTTTGCCGACGACCTGACCATCAGACTGGAAAACACCGCGAGAACCGGCTCTGGGGGGTATTCCAAAGACACGGAAACGTTTACCTTCTCAACCGAAAATCCGGGCGGCAAAAACGAAATCAGCGACCGGTTCGATTTTGACTTCACCACGGTCGTCGATCAGGATTACCGGGACGCGAAGTTTAAAACCGGCCCGACCGACTCGTCGCACGATTTTGTCAACGTCAGCAGCCTGGCCGGGGCCGTGCCGGACCCCACCGGGCAGGACGCCAACGGCACGCCGGTCAATGTCAGCGACGACGCGAAGCAGACCGTTTCCGTGCCGCCGGTGACGAAAAACGGGACCTATCACGACAATTTCAAGGACTATCCGGATCTCGGGACGGTGAGCTACGCCGACTGGACGGTTGTCGTCAACCGGGACGGGATCGACATGAAGGGCGTTCAGCTCAAAGATGAGCTTCCCGACTTTCTGGAGCTCGACCCGGATTCCGTTAAAATCCAGAAGGCCAAGATAGACCAGAACGGTAAAGCCACGCCGACAGGCGAGAACATTACGGATGGGCTCCATCCGGGTTATTCCGGCTTTACTTTCGATATTCCGGACGAGTATGCCAGAACGCCGCTCGTCCTCAGGTTCCATACGCTGGTTGTGGGCACGGCGAACGCATCCGCCATGAAGAACACGGTGACGCTCGTCTGGGAAGATGGAAGCGAGACAGGCTCCAATGAGGCCGGCGCGGACGGCGCGGCCGACTTCAACGCCGAGAATTTTGCCACGGCGACGCGGGCCCCGCTGCTGCAGGTGCGGAAAACCAGCTCCAACACCGCGTATGATGCCGGCGGCAGCCCGCTCTACAAGCTGGCCGGCGCGGCGTTTACGCTCACGCCCATGGCCAAAGACGGCAGTTCCGGGCAATGGACGGCCGACGCGGGCGCGCTCTCCAAGGTGCGCACCTCGGGCAGCACCGGCCTTGCCAACTTCTTCTTTTTGAAAAAAGACGTCCTTTACCGCCTGACGGAGACGAAGGCGCCGGCCGGATACCAATCGGACGGCACGCCGTCGTACTATGTGTTCCTCGGCACAACGCAGGGAACGGATTATCCGGCGGAGATCGGGGGAATCGCGGTCCATGTGATTTCATCCGGATCCCCGGCCGCCGACTCCAGGCCGGTGGTGGAAAACGAGCCGGAGAACGCCGAGGCCGGCGATACCCTCGCGTTCACCAAAAAGACGGATACGGGGACTCCGCTGGGCGGGGTGACCTTCACGCTCCATGACCAAAGCGGAAAGCTGAAGGACCGGACCGCCGTCAGCGGCGCGGACGGGACCGTGAAGTTTGCCAACGTCGACGCGGGCAAATACACCCTTTCGGAGACCGCTCCCGCCGGTTTCCGGCCGGCCGCGGATACCGGCGTGACCGTGACCCTGACGAACGGCGTTTATTCCGTTCAGATGACGGGGGCTTCCGTGTCCGGCAGTGCGGCGGACGGGTACGTCCTGACGAACTCGTATCGGCGCGGAACCGTTCACCTTGTAAAGACCGACTCCGTCAGCAAAGCGCCCGTTTCCGGCGCGGCGTTCTCCGTCTACGAGAAAGAAACGGATCGACTGGCGGCATACCTGCGGGAAAGCGGAACGCCCGGGTATTACGTTCTCGCCTCCGCCGGTGCCGTGAACGCCCGGGGAGACCCGTTCGTCAGCGTGCAAAGCGGGAAGCCGGCGCTGCTGGCGGGCGATTATTACGTGACCGAAACCGCGACGCCCGACGGCTACCTGCCCGACACCGACGCGTCCGGCAGCCCTGCGCGCCACGCGTTTTCCATCACGGCCGACGGGCAGGACGTTTCGGTCGTCGATTCGTCCGGCACGGCGTTTACCAATACGCCGTGCGGCACGATCACCGGGAAAAAGGTTACGGGCGAAAACGCCCCGCTCGCGGGCGCCGTCATCGGCCTCTTCCCGGCGGGGACCACCGACTTTACGCAGGAAAATCTGTACCATGGCGTCAGGGCCGCCAGCGGGGCGGACGGCTCCTTCACGTTTGCCCGGGTGCCCTACGGAACGTATGTCGTCGCCGAGCTGTCCGCCCCCGCCGGGTATGAGCGGAATACGGCCGTTTCCTATACCGTGACCGTCGACCGGAATACCGGAGCGATTACCGGGGACGAGGACGGCAAAGCCATCGTCATCCAAAACGACCTTCTTCCGGTGGGAAATCTCACCATACGGAAAACATCCGGGGACGGGACGCTGAAAGGCTTTACGTTCCGGGTCAGCGGAAGCGGCGGCTCGAAGGAATTCACCACCGATGCCAGGGGCCTGATCTCCATCACCGGCCTGCCGGTGGGGACGTATACCGTCGCGGAGCAGAATACCGCGCTGACGTCCGGCCGGTATGTGCTGCCGGCAGCGCAGACAGTCCGGCTCACGACGGTCGGGGCGGAATTGAAATTCTACAATAAGCTGGCCCCCAAGAAACCCGGCGGGGAAACCGAAAATCCGCCTTCGAGCGGAGAAAACGGGAATCCTTCGTCCGGCGGGCCGACCCGGAATCCCTCGTCCGGGGAAACAGGCGCTCCAACCGGGACGGTTGCCGAAAACCCGAGCGGGGAGGCCCCCGCACGCGAGGAAACCGAGGGGCCGAAGACCGGCCTTCCGTTCCTGTATCAGGTCAGCCCGTTCCTGTTTGCGGGCTCGCTGCTGGGATTTTCCGCCTGCCTGTATTGGCTGCGTAAAAAGCGCGGCCGCCGGTAAAGCGGGAAACCCATGAAATTCAGGCACGGAATCGCCGCCGCGGGCTGCGTGCTGTTCGGGGCACTGACCGTCCTTTCCGCCGGGGCCCTTCTGCGGCAGAATTTCGACCGGAACCGCGAAGGAAAAGACTTGGAAGACCTCCGGGCGAAAATCTCCGCGGGAAGCTCCCGCGCCGACCCGTCCGGCGGAACGTCCGCGAAAGACCGGCGGACGCCCGCGGCCGTGTACGGGGCGCTGAAAAAACAGAATCCCGATTTTGCCGCGTGGATCCGCATCGACGGAACTGCGGTCGATTATCCGGTCATGCAGACGCCGAAGGACCCGTATTTTTACCTGAAGCACGATTTCCGGAAACGGTACAGCCTTTACGGCGTGCCCTTTCTGGACGCTTCGTGCGGTTTCTCCTCCGCGGGCGGCAACTGGATCGTTTACGGGCACAACATGAAAGACGGCTCCATGTTTTCCACGCTGCTCCAATACAGGGACCCATCTTATCTGAAAAGCCACCCGTCCGTCCGGTTTGATACCCTGAAAGAATTCGGCGTGTACCGGATCGCGGCGGTGCTAAAAACCAGCGCGGTGCCCGGAAGCCCGGATTTTTTCCCGATTTCGTCCTATGCCGCATGGAAAGACGCGGGCGCGTTCCGGGATTTTCAAAGCCGCCGCGAAAAGCTTGACCTTTACAAAACCGGGCGGGACATCCGCCGGGAGGACCGGCTGCTGATGCTTTCCACCTGCGAGGATTCCGGAAACGACGGGCGGCTGGTCCTTATCGCGGTGAAAAAAACCGCCTGAGCCCGGCGCTTCCCCGGCGGCTTTTTCCGACATCTCTGGCGGCGGCCTGAAAGGCGCGAACCCATTGAGAGAATAAAAACCGGGGTCCTGTTCGACATTTTCGCCGAACAGGGCCCCGGTTTGGTGCCTTTTACGAAACCTTTTGAAATTCAGATCCCGAGCTCGTCCACCAGCGTCTGCATGGCGGTGATGGTGCGGGAAATCAGGTCGTCCAGCGTCCAGCCGAGCATGTCCGCGCCCTTCTGGATCACCTCGCGGGAGCAGCCCGCCGCAAAAGTGGACTGCCTGAACTTCTTTTTTACCGATTTCAGCTTCATGTCGCGCACGCTTTTGGAAGGGTGCATCAGCGCGACGGCGCCGATCAGGCCGGTCAGCTCGTCCGTAGCATACAGGATCTTTTCCATGATGTGCTCCGGCTTCACGTCCACCGTCAGGCCGTAGCCGTGGCTCGCCACGGCGTGGATCAGCTTTTCGTCGTAGCCGCGCTTCCGCATGATTTCCTGTTCCTTGGTGCAGTGCTGCTCCGGGTATTTTTCAAAATCAAGGTCGTGGAGCAGCCCGGCGACTTTCCAGAACTCCACGTTTTCCGGGTCGTATTCTTTCGCGAAATACCCCATTACGCCCGATACGATCTTCCCGTGCTTTAAATGAAACGCATCCTGGTTGTATTCTTCCAGCAGTTTTTCCGCTTCTTCCAGACTCGGCACCGTGCCCATTGCCATTCCTCGCTTCCCATTTTCCGGCAAGTCCGGTTTCCTGCAGCGGATAACGGATCGGTTGTCCGCGTCCCCGGCAATGCCGTGTAAAGTTTCGTATTTATCTATGTTTTATCTTATCCGCTTTTTCCGTGCTTGTCAACCGATGCGGGAGGAGAAACCATATTTAACAAGACGGAAAAATTTTGTCTTCCGTATGGCTTTGCTGCTTCAAGTTGCGGAAAACGGCGGTATTTGCTAAGCTGAAAATGGGGTATGATAGGAAACAGGAAGGAGAAAACCACATGACTTTCGACGAATTGTACTGCCGGCTGACGCACGCCGCCGTGGACGGCCGCGTCCCGGAAGAACTGAGGAAAATAAGGGAACAGGATTTTGATCCCCGGCAGCTGGACTGCCTGCTGAATCCCGAAAAACATCCGCCGGTCGTCCGCATCGGGGACTGCGCCTGCTCGGAAAGCGAGAAGGCGGCCTGCGCCGGCAAATGCCTTTTTGACGCGCTGTACCGCGACGAGAAGGGGAATGTTTCCGTCAAAAAGGATTTCTGCGTCGGCTGCGGCGAATGCGTGAAGAACTGCCGCGCGAGGAAATTGACCGAAAGCAGGGACATTCTCCCCACGCTTGCGGATGTCCATGAGGCCAAAGCGCCGGTTTACGCCATGATCGCCCCGGCCTTTGTCAACCAGTTCAGCAGCGACGTCACGCCCGGCAAGCTGCGCACGGCGTTTAAGAGGCTCGGTTTTGCCGGTATGGTGGAGGTCGCCCTTTTTGCGGACATCCTTACGCTGAAGGAAGCGCTGGAATTTGACCGGAACATTCGGACGGAGAAGGATTATCAGCTTACCAGCTGCTGCTGCCCGATCTGGATCGCCATGATCCGCAAGGTTTACCATGACCTGGTCCCCCATGTTCCGGCGGCGGTCTCGCCCATGGTCGCGTGCGGGCGTTCCATCAAGTTTCTCCGCCCCGACGCGGTCACCGTGTTCGTCGGGCCGTGCATCGCCAAGAAAGCGGAAGCGCGCGAAAAGGATGTCGCGGATTCCACCGACCATGTCCTCACCTTCCGGGAAGTCCGCGATATTTTTGAATTCGCGGGCATCGACCCGGCGGGCCTGCCGGAGGACGAGCGCGACCATTCTTCGCGCGCGGGCCGGATCTATGCCGGAACGGGCGGCGTAAGCGAGGCGGTGCAGAGCACGGTGGAACGCCTGAACCCGCACCGGAAGGTCACCGTGCACGCGGCCCAGGCGGACGGCGTCCCGGCCTGCCGGGCCATGCTGAACGACATCCTCGCGGGCAGAAGGACGGCGAACTTTATCGAAGGCATGGGGTGCGTGGGCGGCTGCGTCGGCGGCCCCAGGGCGCTGATCCCGAAAGAGGAGGGGCGCAGGCATGTTGCCGAATACGGCGGAACGGCGCCGTACCGCACCCCGATCGACAATCCGTTTGTCATTGAGCTCCTGCACCGGCTGGGGCTCGACACGGTAGAGAGCCTTTTGGAGCACAGCGACATCTTCACAAGGGATTTCTAACCCTTTCCGGACTTTGCCGGAAGAAATTTGACGGGTCCTTTCTCCCGTATCCGCATAATATGGAACGGGAGGCGATTGCGATGGATGTTTCGGACCGTTCTGCCGCCGTCACGATGCAGGACCGGTCATGGCAGTTCTTTTATCGGAATCAGACCGTGCTGACCGTTTCCGCCGCGTATCCCGTCGTATCCATTCCGGGCGCGCGGTGGGTGCAGGAGAGGATCAACGCGGTTGTCCGGGGGCAGGTTTCCCGTTTTTACCGCAACGCGTCCGGGCCTTTGTACCGGCAGGCGGTTCGGGAATACCGGGATTCCCAGGCGCACGATTTCCCGTTCCGCCCCTATGACGCCGTGCTGAAATATGAAGTCCCCTTCAACCGGGACTGTCACCTGAGCCTGTACCGGGATCAATATGAATACACGGGCGGGGCGCACGGCAACACGGTTCGCGCCTCGGATACCTGGAATCTGGAAACCGGCCGCCGGCTGCCGCTTTTGCACTTTTTCCGTCCCGGGGAAAATTACCGGAAAACGGTTCTTGACGAGATCCTGCGGCAGGCGGACGAGGCTATGGCGGACGGGTCCGGCATGCTTTTTGAGGATTACCGGACGCTGCTCCGGAAGTATTTCAATCCGTCCAGTTATTTTCTGGCGCAGGACGGCGTTTCCGTGTATTACCAGCAATACGAGGTCGCGCCCTACGCCGCCGGGATTGTGGTGTTTTCCGTCCCGTACGGAGTGGAACCATCCTGCGCGAAGCGGTAACTCAGGGGGGCCGAAGGCTTTTTTGACCGTTTTTCCGTTTCAGGCGATAGAAGACGTTCCTTTCGCATATATTTTTGCGAAGGGAGTAATGGAATATGATGGTCTTAGCCGTGACGAAGAAACGGATTCTCGCCGTTTTGCTGATCCTGCTGGCCGCCGTTCTGGCCGTGTGCGCCTGCATACGGGGAGCGCGGGCGGCACAGGTTTCCGCTGCGAAACGGGAACTGCCCATTTACAATGTGCAGACCAATGAGAAAAAGATCGCCATCTCGTTCGATGCGGCATGGGGAAATGAAGAGACGCAGACGCTGATTGATATTTTGAAAAAATATCAAGTGAAAACGACCTTCTTTGTTGTGGGAGCATGGGTCGACAAATACCCGGAGTCCGTCAAGGCGCTGGCTGCGGCGGGCCACGAGATCGGGAACCATTCCGATACGCATCCCCACATGCCGAGATTGTCGGAATCGGACATGGCGTCGCAGATCACGTCCTGCAATGAAAAGATCAAAGCCGTCACCGGCGTCAGCCCGGTTTTGTTCCGCCCGCCGTACGGCGACTACGACAATGCGGTGATTCATACGGTCAACGGTCTGAAGATGTACCCGATTCAGTGGGACGTGGACAGCTTGGACTGGAAGGACCCGACGCCGCAGCAGATCGCCGGCCGCGTGACGTCCCGGGTGAAGCCGGGTTCCATTGTCCTGTTCCATAACGGGGCGAAAAACACGCCGGCAGCGCTGCCTTCCGTCCTGCAGACGCTCCAGGGGCAGGGATACCAGATCGTTCCGGTTTCCCAGCTGATTTACACAAGCGATTATATGATCGACGTTGCGGGCATGCAGATTCCAAACAAAGCGGCTTCTTCTGAGGTGCCGTCCGCCGTCTCTGCAAACTGAGCCGCCCCGCCTCCGGCTTTCTCCGCTGCAGCCGAATCGCTGTGGGACCCCAAAAGAGAAGAAAACGAAAGACACCCGCTTATTTTTCTGAAATAAGCGGGTGCGGCTTGCTGTGGGTTTCAAGCCCGTTTTTCGCGGAATCAATCGGCGGATTACTGCTTGGAAAGCTCTACGTCGTCGAAATGAATCCACTGGTTGGCGCTTGCATCGGAATAGAACGAAATTTCGATCTGGCCGTTGGTAACGTTAATATCCGGGATTTCCAACTGGGTCCAGGAATCGCTTTCCGGAATATCCACCCCCATCGTGCTGCTCCCAAAATTTTTCGCCTCGAATTTTGCGGCGTTCTGCCCGCCGCTCGATCTCACCCAGGCCTTGAGCGTATAATTCCCGTTTTCCAGCCCGTTGACGATCTGATAGGTATAGGCCTGGTAGCCGTCGGCCGACCGGTGCGTACCGTGGTAGGACCCGGTGTGGGCCCCGTTATCATCCTCGACAAAGCTTGCGTCTGTATTGGCGGTTTCATGCCATCCGCTCACCGTCTGCGAATATCCGTTGTTGTCCTCGAAGGAAGGATTGATGACCGGATTGCCTTTTTCCTCCGGCGGAGGGTCCGAGGCCCCTTCTGCAAACTCGAACCAATTGATGTTATACCCGGAGTTTCCGGCCGATACCCGCAGCGTCTGCGGCCCTTCCGGCAGTGTCACGGCTGCGCTTATGGTAGTCCAGTTCTGCCAGCCGCCGGTGGCGGGTACGTCTAACGTGCAGAGCGTGGAGTCCCCCTGCTTCAACTGAAGTGCGCCGCCCGCCCCGTTCTCGCTTGCAACCCGGAATTTTACGGTATATGTTCCGCTGGCTGCAACATTGACGTTATAGTCCATCCAGTCTCCTGCGTCGATCCAGCCGACGTCCGATCCTTCTCCGGTGTCACTGGTGTTTTCCGTCTGCACACCGTTCATGGAGTCGTAGTCTTCTGCCTCTATTTTTCCCGGAACGGCTTTGTCCGCTGGCGGCGGTTCGGATTCCGAATAGCCGTTATACACTTTTAATTCATTGATTTCCCACCAGTTGGAGGAGTTGGTCTGGGTCAGCTTAATATATCTGGCGTCTGTTTTGGAACCCAGCTGGGCTACGGTATTCGGGCTTCCGCTGTCGCTGGAAAGCACCGGTGTCCAGTTCGTATTGTCGTCGGACACCTCGATCCGATAGGCACGCGCATAGTCGTTCACGGTAGCGCCCGTGCTGAATGCAACCGTGTCGAACTCTCTTCTGGCCTTCATGTCGACGGTGATGCTCGCTCCGTCGTTGGAACCGGACCACCACCTTGTGGCAGGGTCGCCGTCCAGTACATTCTGCGGAATATCGGATTCGTTGGAGCTTGTGGCGGTTGCCGTCCAGCCGGTTCTGCTTAATTCCCCGTTATCGATGACGACGGGGCCGGGGTCCGGCTCCGGGTCGGGGTCCGGCTCCGGGTCGGGATCGGGATCAGGGTCCGGGTCGGGAGCCGTGCCTCCCCACCGGAAAGTTGCGACCGTATTGGCAGGAATCGCGGTTTCAATCTGCGAGCCGTTCCAGTTGATCTGCACGCTTCTCGGCTCTCCTTTGTTTGCAACGACGACAACGGTTTCCCCGTCCGGGTTCTGAAATGCCACATTGGAGAGAAAGTCCCATTCGTTGCCGCTGTAATCCGCATAAGTATCGTTTGTTCCGATTCTGGTGGCCCCTTCTTTGATGTATTTCGAGAATTGCCCCATCATATAATAATCAAAATTATAATGGACGATGCTTGGATCGTATGCGTCAAGCTGCAGCATGGTGTCTCCGGCCTGGCTCATCAGATCATCCTGTGTCCAGTCGATGTTGTTGTCTCGCGACGATGTCCAGTGGTGTTTTTTGCCCTCCGTATCAAGCATCCATACCCAGGCATTGTAGCTTTTGGCGTAATTCCGGAAAAAGCTTATAATCTGACCGGCACCTTTTACGCCAAAGCAGGAAGTCTCCGTTAAATGCACGTCCTTGTTGTAAGTCTGGTGGGCGTCCGTCATAACGGTCGGAGACCCCCAGTACGCGTGGAACGCGATGCCGTCGGCGGCATTCAGCGTGGCCGGATCGTTGAAAATACGGTAGTAATTTTTTGTCGTGGGATCCGAGTATTTCCAGTCCCAGAAATTAAAGTCGTGTGCCCATAGCTTGGTGGACAGGCCTGCGTTCGCAAATTCGCTTTTAATTGCCTTGATCAGCCGCTGCTGCTGGTCAATGGTGAGACTCATCGACGGATATACGACATCCATTCCCGGCTCGTTCAGCATGGTGATCGCATGGATGGGAATGCCCTCGTTCTCATAAGCCTGGACGGCTTTTGCGTAGTATTTTGCAAAGACGGGAATATCTTCGTCTTTTAACGCCGCCTGCTGCACCCACTGGCCGTCGGCCTGCCCGATATGCCCGGTTACGCTGCCGTTGGTTTTCATCCAGCCGGGCGCGGACCATGCGGAAGCAAAGAACTTCAGGGCCGGATTAAAGGACTGCATTTTCTTGATCGCGTCGATCAGATGAAGATCTTTGTCCCTCTGGATGCTGAAATACTGTAAATCCGGGTCGGCGGTTACGCCCGACGGCAGCTCGTCATACGAGTAGAACGGCAGGGTGGCGATAAAATCGGGAGAGCCGAAGCAGACGCGCCAGAAATTGAATCCGGCCCCCTCGACGGGATCCACCAGCTTTTTCAGGACTTCGTCCCGGCCTGCGGCGTCGGGAATCCGATACAGGTTATGGACGCTCGATTCATCCATGGAAACCCCCATGCCCAGGTACTCCTGATACCTCTGGGACGGGTCTACGTTGATCACGGCGTTTGCGGCCGTTGAGGAAGGTTCCGCAAAATTGAGCTCCGGCTGTTCCTTCCAGGCCACATCGTCCGCAATCGTTTTGTCATCCCAGGTTTGCGTAAAGGACACCTTGGCCTGCACGCCCTGCGCGGCGGCCGGACAAACATTTGCGCCTGGAAACACGGCTGTCAGCAGCGCCGCGGCCAGTCCCAAGGAAATACATTTTTTTCCCATACATCATAACTTCCTTTCCCTTGTCCCTTTTGATTTGAGCGATCGCCGTAACCTTTTTGTCCCGGATTCGCCGGCGGAAAGCTTTCGGCCGAGGGGTCTGAGGAAAACGGAGCGACGGCCGCCGGGACAGCGCGAGGCCTCACCTCCTGCTTTCGTGACGGCGCAGTTATCCTCCTCCAAATTTACTATATCAGGAAGTTTTATAAATACAACCCAATATTTTTAGAAAAAGTTTACTATTTTTAAATAATTTAACATTCAGTTAATTTAGCCAGTTATAGCGATGCGGAAAGCGGCCCGCAAAGGCGGCGGCGGACGGATTGAAGCGACAGCCCCAGGAATGGAGCTGCCCTGTTGTAAGTCGGACTTTCCGGGCAAAAAAAAGACAAAGTATCGGGAAAGATACTTTGTCTTCAGGCGGAGCGGCTTTTTTGGAGCGGCTGTCTCTATTTTATCCCTTTAATGCTCCTTCGGTTACGCCGGCCGTGATCCGGTCGCTTAAAAACGCGTAGATTAAGAGCGAAGGCAGGGCGACCAGCATCATAACGGCGAACTGAACGGCATAGTCCGCGGAATATTCGCCGGCGAAATTATAAACGGCATACGGCAGGGTACGCAGGGAATCGTCGGCGACGAACGTAGCCGCCATAATAAATTCGTTCCAGGTGCTGATGTAGGTCATGATGATTACGGTGACAATGGCGGGACGTACCAGTGGGAAGATAATACGAAAAATGAGCTGACGGGTATTGCAGCCGTCCAGAATAGCGGACTCTTCGACACTGTGCGGAACCCCTTCCATGAATCCGGTCATGATGAAGGTCCCCATCGGCAGCCCGAAAGCGACGTAGGGGAGAATCAGCCCGAGGTAAGTATCCGCAATTTTAAGCCTTGTAAAAATCAGAAAATTGGGAAGCAGGGTGGCGTGAATCGGCACCATGATGCCGATGGTGACCAGCGCGAGAAGCGGCTTGCTCAGCTTCCACTTCATCCGCGTGAACGCATAGGCCATGGTGACGGAGAATACTGCGACGAGGCCGATGCTGACGGCGTTGACAATGATGCTGTTGACGAAATACTGCGGGATTTTTCCGTTGATCCATGCTTTTGCGTAGTTTCCCCACTGGGGCGGGTCGGGAAGAATAAACATGTTCGAGCCGAAAAGGTCGCCGCTTTTCGCCAAGGAGAAATCGAAGAGCCAGACAAGCGGGACCAGCTGCCCCAAAGCGACGAGGGTCAGAAGCACGGTAAGGGGAATGCTGCGTTTCTTTTTCTCTTGAGTCATTTTCACCACACCAATCAACTTTCTATCGCGTCACGTTTCAGCGAGTGATTCAAAATAACCGTTGCCAGGATACAGATGACGACAAAGAGGACGGAAATGGCATTCGCATAACCGTATTTCTGTGCGGAGAAGGCTTCCGTGTAGAGGTAATTTGCGATAAACTGCGTTGTATTGCCGGGCCCGCCGTTTGTGGTAAGAAAAATGGTTTCCATCTGTTTAAAGGAAGAAATCAGCGCAACGGTAAGGTTGACGACGATCACCGGCCGCAGGAGCGGCAGCGTGATGTGCCAGAGAAGGTTGAACCGGTTGGCGCCGTCCACTTTGGCGGCTTCCATAATATCCTTCGGAAGCCCTTTGATTCCGGAATAATAGATCAGCATCGCCCAGCCGAATCCCTGCCACATGATGACGAAAATCAAGGCATAGATGGCGGTTCTCTGGTTGCTGAGCCAATCGGTTTGCAGAAAGCCCAGGCCCACCGCTTTTAAGAAATGGTTGACGAGGCCGTAGGTGGGGCTTAAAAATGCGACCCACATGCGCGATGTGACCACGGTGGAAATTACGCAGGGGACGAAAAAGAGCGTGCGGAACAGTTTCTCACGTTTTCCGCCCACCTTGGCGATCAGGTAGGCGAACAGGAGCGCGACCGGATGCTGAATCAGCATGGTCAGAACGGCGAGCAGAAGCGCGTTCTTCAGGGAAATCCAGAAAACCGGGTCGTGAAACAGAATCTTGGAAAAATTTTGCGCCCAGACCATATGGATTTCGCCATAGCCGCGCCAGTCGGTCATGCCGAGGAAAACGCTGTAAAAAAGTGGAATAAAAACCGCGAAGCAGAAAACTGCAAATCCGGGAAAAACCATCCAAAAAATTGCCCGTTTGTTTGATAATACTCGATGCATGATTGAGAACCTCCAAGCAGTGGCCCGTTTTCGGCCGACGTTTGTACGGCGGTTTCCAGCGAGTCTGAAATTCCGCCCGGCCGCAGCCGCAATCTGTGTTTCTGTGGACGCCCGGTAATAAATTGTGGGAGGCAGCCGACCGCCTCCCACGTTCCGTTTCCCGCCGTTCCCGAAATTCACAAATCCGGGTTCGGGATTGTCATTTTCTCTGTGCTTTGCCGGGGAACCGGACGACGGCTCAGGAAACCGGATTTGCTTTGACGGAATCGTTGAGAGTCTGGATGAATTTGTCCGGCTTGATCATGCCGGTAGCCAGTTCCTGAACGGCCGTTTCAAAATCCGTTTTGAATTGTGCCGAGCCGCTGTCGTTGACAGGCGTGCCGCTTGTGGAAGTTGCAGTGCTCAGAATGTTGACGAGGCTTTTCTGTACTTCGGTTTCCTTGCCGGTCATGTAGTCCGTAAATTTCTGCGCGGGGACGATAAGCCCCTGCTCCCAGCCCGATTTCGTCCAGTTTTCGGGTTTCAGGATGTAATTGACCAGTTTGACCGCCGCGTCCTTGTTGGGGGACTTCGCGGAGACAGCGTATCCGCCGCCGTTCCAGCCCATGATATCCGTGAGTTTTCCGCTGCCGCCTTCCGCGGTCGGGAATGCCATGACCTTCAGGTTTTTACGGAAATCTTCGCTGAACGCGTCGTTTGTCGCCATGGACATATCCCACTCGCCGGAGTAATACATGGCCGCTTTGCCCTGTGCGAACAGGTTCTGCGCATCGGCCGTCTTGTCGGTTGAGATGGACGCCTGGAAGATGCCGGATTTGGCCAGCTTTTGGAAATCGGTGGACGCCTGCAGCAGTTTCGGGTCGCTGAAGTCCTGCTTCGTGAACGCGTCGCGGACCACTTTGTCCGATCCGGTTTCCTTGACGACCATGTCATTCCACAGAATGGCCAAAGGCCATTTTTCCTGGCCGCCGATTGCGAAGAGGGAAATTCCTTTTGCTTTCAGCTTCTGCGCCATCGCGGTAAAATCGGAAGTGGATTGCGGCGGCTGCAGCCCGTTGTCGCTGAGAATCTTCGAGTTGTAAAACAGCGCCATGAAGTCGGAGTTTCTGGGCAGGCCGTACAGTTTTCCGTTCAGGGAGAAGCCGTCCAGTGAGCCGGGCAGAAAGTCGTAGGAATCGTAATCGCCTTTATTCAGCTCGGCGGCATACCCCTGCTCCATGATGGACTGGAAGAAGGAAGGCTGGCCCCAGACCATGAAAACGTCCGGAAGGTTATTCGCCGCCACATAGGTCTTGAACTTTTGCTTGTAGGGGTCGTCCTGCAGGGACTGTACGGTGACGCTGACGTTCGTGTTCTCTTTTGTAAAATTGTCGATCAGCTGCTGCTCCAGCAGCCCCTGGCCGGTCGAACGGTCCGGCAGGTTGGAAAAGAAAGTCAACGCCACTTTTTTGGACGAGTCGCCGTTTGCGCCGGAAGCGGCCCCGGACGACGCGGCACCGTTGTTGGATGAGCACCCGGCGACGGCCGCCGTCAGCACGACGGCCAGGAATAAGGACAATGCTCTTGAGATGCTTTTTTTGACCATAAAATTTCCTCCCATCATAAATCAATGCGCTTGCAACTTTGTGCTGTAAAAATCTTAGCACACAATTCATAAAAAATAAGTAGATGATTTTCCACTTTGGTGAACTATTTTAGCAATTTCTCAATAACCATTGAAAATAAACAAAAAAATGATAAAGTATTACTGGAAGGATGTGAAAATGTGAAAAAGCGTTTTATGAATCTCTCCCTGCGAAACAAAATTACCGTTTTGAACTTTTTTATCATCTTTCTGGTAACGATTTTGCTTACGGCAAATTTTTATCATATCTATAAGGAAAATGTTATTCATGAGATCGGCAGTTTTCAGGTCAAAAACGCAAGCTTTGTCCGAAACAACATCGACCTGCTTGAAACCAATGTGGAAGCGCTTTCCACCAATCTGTTCCTGAACCAATCCTTTCAGAACATGCTGCGGCTTTCCCCAAAACAGGTGGCGGACGGGGCCGGGCTGAACGAAAACATGGAAGAATCCATCAATCTCGCCATCAACACGCTGGTATCCAACGATTACATCAGCTATATTGCCATCTACACCAAAAACGGATTCAGCTTTTACTACAGCAAATATAATAAGCCGAACGCGCTTTCCAGGATCCGGGGTTCGGCGGATTATCAGAAAATGCTTTCCCGGATCGGCGAACCCTACTGGACCACTTATTCGGAAGGCAGCGGTTATTTCGCCGGGGACCAGTCCGGTCCGAAGCTGACCATGCTGCGGAGCCTGCTCGACCTGAACCGTTACACCGTGCAGGGCTTTTTGGTCATCTGCATCGACTGGAACACGGTCTGGTCCTACGTCCCTCACGATGAAAATGCGTATATCCTCACCGACGGCGCCGGGAGGATCCTCTCGATGAATACGGATTACGAACCGCTGAAACGGCTCGACTTGAAAAAAAACGTGTCTTTTGCCGATTATCTTTCTCTGCCGGATAAGACGGTCGTTCCGGTCGACGGCGAGGAATATCTTTATACCGGCAGCAAGGTATTTACCGACAACAGCAATGTCGTGAGCCTGATGCCCATGAAAACCGTGATGTCGGCGGCAACCGATAAAGCGCCTTCCCTGCTGCTGTCCCTGCTGGTCTGTCTCGCGTTTTCCTTCATTGCGACGCTGTTTACTTCGTCGCTGGTGTCGAAGCCGCTGAAGAAACTGGTTCTGGCGATTCGGGCCGTCAAAAAGGGCGACTTTGTCAACAAGCTCCATTTTGTCTACCATGACGAGATCGGCGTGCTTGGGGAAGAATACAACAAGATGACGACGGAGCTGAACCGCCTGTTCAACCGGGTGCTCCAGCTCGAGATCCGGAACCGGGAGTCCGAGATCAAAACTCTGCAGGCGCAGATCAATCCGCATTTTCTCTATAATACCCTGGATTCCATTTACATAAGAGCGTTGAAATTCGACCGCGACACCGCCGACATGATTTACACGCTTTCCCGCCTGATGCGCCTTACGTTAAACCGGGGAAGCGAATGGAGCAGGGTCGAGGACGAAAAAGAGCTGGTCGGAAGCTACCTGGCCCTTCAAAAGGTCCGCTTCAAAGACCGCCTGCAATATCAGATCGAGATTGACCCGGAGATGCTGCGCCGGAAGATTCCCAAGCTGATCCTGCAGCCCTTTGTGGAAAATGCAATCGTGCATGGGCTGGACAGCATCCAGCGGCCGCTCGCCGTGCGGGTTACAGGGGAGCTGCGCGGCGGCGCCATCCGCTTTACCGTCCGGGACAACGGCTGCGGCATCGATCCCGGCCGCCTCGGCCGGATCCTGCGCGGGGACGAACCGGGGAAAGAAGGGCACGGGTTTGCCATACGCAATGTAAAGGAGCGGCTGGAGCTCTATTACGGGAAATCGGACGTCCTGCTCCATATCACGAGCTGCTTGGGGCAGGGAACCGCCGTTTCTATCAATTTGCCGGAAAGAGGTGGGGAAAATGTATCGGCTTTTAACAGCGGACGATGAACCGGATAAGCTGGAAGCCCTGCGGAATCTGTACGACTGGGCGGGCTGCCGGGTGGAGATTTGCGGGGAAGCCGGGGACGGAGTCGATGCGTATGAACAGATCGTCGCGAAAAAACCGGACATCTGCATTATGGATATCCGAATGCCTCTCCTGAGCGGTCTGGAGGTGATCGAGCGGGCCAGGAAAGCGGGGAGTGTTACAAAGTATATTATTTTAAGCGGGTATGACGAATTTGACTATGCAAAAGAGGCGATCGGCCTTTCCGTGGTGGATTATCTTCTGAAGCCGTGCCGGTGTGAGAATATTGTTCAGTCCGTGCAGAAATGTATCCGTCTGATTGAGCAGGAGAAAAAGCAGCGCAAGCTTCAGGAAGATTATCGGCATCTTTTGAAAAACAGCCTGGGGAACGAAAGGGAGCGGCTGCTCTGTGACCTCATTTTGGGGAATCCGGTGGAAAATCTGGAATCCCGGAAGCGGGAATGTTGCCTCAGCGCGCTGGGAAATACCGTTGCCGTCTGCGTATTTGACGCGTCGGGCGGGAATTCCGCGCAGGACAGACTTCCAGAGCTGCGCGGAGAAACGGAGACCGCCCTTACGGCAGTCCGGCCGGCCGTGGTCTTGAATTTCCGGGATCAGGTCGTTGCGGTCGTGGGAATGGACGGGATCACCGATGGTTTTGAGGCATTTCGCGGAGGATTAAAAAATGCGGCCGACCGCTGTTACCGCCTCTGCGGCATAAGCTGTGCAGCGGGGGTTTCGGAGTGCAAACAGGGCTTCGAATTTCTGCACAGCGCCTATTTGGAAGCAAAACAGGCGGTTGAAACATTAAAATTCCTGTTTGGACGGAATATCCTGTTCTTCGCGGAATTAAACGGTCCGGGGGCCCCGCCGCTTCCGGAAAATCCGGAACAGCCCTTTCTGCGGAACCTGGCGGATGCCGCCGCGACGGAAAAGCTGGCAGACCGTTTCCTTGCGGCCTGCAATACCTGCAGTATGGATGTAAAGGAGAGAACAAAGGAATCCGTCGTTACCCTCATCTGCAATCTTTATCAGTCCTGCCGGGAAGAGGGGCTTTCCTTCCGGGATATGGCGGAACAGAAGCGGGATGCCGTCCAGCAGGTCATGGCGAGCGGCAGCATCGGAAAAATCCGGTCGGCTCTGGTCGGCTTCCTTTCCGACATCGCAAAAAATATGGAAGAATCCAATTCCACCTCTGCGCTTGTGCGGCGGACGGTCGCCTACATTCAGCAGAATTATCAAAACCGCATCACGCTGGAGTCGGCCGCGGAGGAGATTCATGTGACTCCGTCCTATTTGTGTATGCTGTTCAAACAGCAGACGGGCCTGAATTTTATCGAGTATGTCAACCGGTTCCGCGTCCGGCAGGCGGAGCGGCTGCTTCAGGGCAGCAGCTTAAAAAGCTATGAAATTGCGTTCGAAGTCGGTTTTCAGGATGAAAAATATTTTCACAACCTGTTTAAGCGCTATACCGGCGTAACCACAAGGCAGTTCCGCGACGGGGTCTGCGGATGCGGCGCGCCGCCCGACCCCGCCCTGCAGCCGGAGAGCAGGAAACGCGCGGAAAGCGTGGCAGCCCGCTTTGACCGCTCCGGGCCGGTATCGTAAAAATACATACAAAAAATCAAAATCGTCTACTTACTTTATGCTTCCCGGCTGGTAGTATTAGATCAGGAAAGCCGAAGACCGCCCGCCGATTTTACGGCGGCCGCGGTCCCGGCGGAATTTGATCTTGCAGGGGGACGAGTGCATGGGAGCAGGGAAGAACCGCATCGATGAAAACGGCGGGTTCGTCATTGAAAATTACAACCGGATGAAACCGTTTGCCGGTTTTTTGCCCGCGATTGCGGGCCTGCACGGAAAACCGATGTGGCTGTATTATGTCAATCGCGGCCAGTGCGTTTCCACGTTTGGCGTCAATAACAAGGACAACGCGATTATGGAGTTTGAGCCCGCCAACAAAGCGTACCGGCGGACGCCTCTGGAAGGATTCCGCACTTTTTTGAGGATTTATGAATCCGGGGAGGATCGGGCCGTCTTTTATGAGCCGTTTCAGGATGTTTCCCACTGCGGAAAGCGCTATGACGTCGTTCAAAGAATGATTCTGACTTCGCACGACCTGGCGCTGGAAGAAGAGAACCGGACGCTCGGGCTGAAATTCCGCATGATGGTCTGCACCCTTCCCGGCGAGCCGTTCGGCTGCCTGATCCGCCGCCTGGAAATCGAGAACCGGTCGGAGCGGGATCGAAAGATCGAAATGCTGGACGGGATGCCCGTGATGCTTCCCTATTATCTGGAAAACCGCGACCTGAAGGAAATGAGCAATCTGAGGCAGGCGTGGATGCGGGTGGAGCACGCGGACGAGATCCCGTTTTACCGAATCCCGGCCCTGCCCTATGACACACCGGAAACTGTGTCGGTCGAAGGGGGAAATTTTTTTCTTCCGGTCAGCTTTTCCGGAGAGAAACCGGAAATCCACAGAACCGTCGTCAAACCTTCCGTTGTCTTTGGCCGGGTAACCGATTTTTTCGAACCGGCGAACTTTCGGGACGGATTTGATTTTCCGGCGGAGCAGCCGGACTGCGGTTTTACCCCCTGCGCTTTCGGCTACCGGCGCGCCGCCGTCGGCGCCGGCGAGACGGATGTGAGCTACACCTTGGTCGGAAATGCCAAAAGCTATGAAACCGTCCGGCAGTTCGCCGGGCGGAAGCTGACTTCGCCGTATCTGAAGGGCAAGATCGCGGAAAACCGGATCCTGATTGAAAAACTGAAAGACCCCGCCTTCACGGCCAGCGATTCCAGAGCGTTCAACCTTTACTGCGGCCAGACCTTTCTCGACAACCTTCTCCGCGGAGGATACCCGGTGCCGCTGGGCGGAGGAAAACACTGCTTCTATGTTTTTTCAAGAAAACACGGCGACCTGGAACGGGAATATAATTTTTTCCAGGTGGATTCCACCTATTATTCCCAGGGCAATTCCAATTTCCGCGACGTCGATCAGAACCGCAGAAACGATATTTTTTTCTTCCCGTTTACCGGAACCGCCAATATCGACACCTTTTTCAACCTGATGCAGCTGGACGGCTTCAATCCGCTGGTCTTGAAAGGATCGTGTTTTCAGTTCCGGAAAACGGAGCGTGCGGAACAATTTTTGGATTCTTCCCTTGGGAAACCGAACGCGGAAAAACTGCTGCGGTTCCTGGAAAAGCCGTTCACGCCCGGCTCCTTCCTCAATTACCTGGAAGAGAATGGGCTCGCGGCCGAAAGGAGCGCCGCGGATCGTCTCCTGAACGAGGTGCTGAAAGAATGCGGTAAAAAGGACCTTGCCGATTTCGGGGACGGTTATTGGGCGGATCACTGGACTTATAACAGCGATCTGTTGGAACAGTATATGGAAATGTACCCGGAGCGCATTTCCGCTTTGTTTTTCGGCGAAAAGCGGTTTTCCTTTTACGACAGCGACGAGGTCGTGCTGCCGCGAAGCAGGAAGTATGTTCTGACCGATTCCGGGGTGCGCCAGTTCCATTCCGTGGAAAGGCTCGAGAAAAAACGGAAGATGATACTGGAGCGCGGGGACGACCCTTTCAAAGTGCGCGCCGGCTGCGGAAAGGGAAATGTTTATTTCTGTACGCTGGCAACCAAAATAACGGTGCTGCTCGTCAACAAGATCGCGTCGCTGGACCCGGAAGGCGTCGGCATCGAAATGGAAGCGGATAAACCCGGCTGGTGCGATGCGCTCAACGGTTTGCCCGGCCTTCTGGGCTCGTCCATCAACGAAAGCGCCGAAACCGGGCGCCTGGCGCGCATCTTTCGGGATGTCCTGGACCGCTTCGCACCCGAAGACGCGGCCGTTTCCCTGCCGGAAGAAGCCGCCTGCTTTTACGCGGAAGTTCGGGAGCTCCTGCGGCATCCGGCCGGCGATTACGAATATTGGGACCGTAGCAGCGGCGCCAGAGAAACCTACCGGAAAAAGGTCCTTTTCGGAGTCACCGGCAGGGAAGTCGCCGTTTCCGCGGATGACCTGAAGGATTTCCTTTCCGCCGTCGTCGCCAAAGTGGAGCGGGGCCTTTCGAAGGCGGTCGACCCCCGGACGGGCGTTTATGTCACTTATTTTATCCATGAAGTGACGCAGTATGATGTCCTGCGCGACGGGCAGGGCGCGGTCGTAAAAAACGGCGACGGTTTTCCGTGCGTCCGGGCTCTCGCGTTCCGGCCACGGCCGCTGCCGCTTTTCCTGGAGGGCCCCGTGCATGTGCTGCGAATGACCGGGAGCGGCGGACTTGCGCGCGGCCTGGACCGGTCGATCCGGAAGACGGATTTGTACGACCCGGCGCTGGGCATGTATAAAATCTGCGGCAACATCATGAACGAGACCGGCGAAATCGGTCGGCAGAATATTTTCCCGCGCGGCTGGCTGGAAAACGAATCGGTGTTTCTCCACATGGAATATAAATATTTTCTTGAACTGCTTCGGTGCGGTGCCTACGAGGAATTTTTCCGCTGCATGAAAACCGCCCTCATTCCGTTTCTGGACCCGGAGGTTTACGGAAGGAGCATTCTGGAGAATTCTTCCTTCCTCGCAAGCTCGGTTTATCCCGACAAAGAACTGCGCGGCAACGGATTTGTGTCCAGGCTGACCGGCGCTTCGGCCGAATTCCTCACGATGTGGCGGATGATGACGGTCGGGCAGAGGCCCTTTTTCCTCAATGAAGAGGGAAAATTGAACATGAAGCTGAAGCCGGTTCTGCCGGGCTGGCTTTTTTTGAGGGAAACAAAAACGTTTCGGATTTTCTCCGCGGGAAGGCCCGCGTCCGTAACGTTTCCCGCGGGCGCGTTTGCGTTCCGGCTGTTCGGAAAAACGCTGGCGGTTTATTACGACGGACCGCGCAAAGACACGTTCGGCCCGGACGGCGCGGAAATACGCCGTATGGAGCTGTATCGTTCCGGCTCCGTGATCAAATTGGACGGCTGCGTTGTTCCCGCGCCGTATGCCGGGCAGATTCGTGCCGGAGAATTCGACCGGGTCGACGTGTATCTGGCCTGAGGGACCGCGAGGCGGATTCCTTTGCAAACAGTGCCGGCCCTCTGAAAATCGGATGAAACAAGGGGAGAAAAAATATGGAAAAACCGATCGTTTCCTATGACAGCAAAGGGTTCCGGATTAATGGAAAACATGTGTTCCTCATCGGAGGGGAATTCCACTATTTCCGTGTTCCGGCCGCGGAGTGGGAGGATCGCCTGCGGAAGATGAGAAGCACGGGCGCCAACCTGATCTCGGTTTATGTCGCGTGGAACATGCACGAGCCGGAAGAGGGAAAAGAACGCTGGGACGGCGATTATGATTTGGACCGCTTCCTGACCCTCTGCGAAAAATACGGCTTTTATGTTCTGATTAAGCCGGGGCCGTATATCTGCGCGGAACTCGATTTCGGCGGCCATCCCGACTGGCTGATCGCCAAGGTCGCCCGGAAGGAACTGCGCCTTCGCATGCTGGACGAAGGCTACCTGAAGCTGTGCAGAAAATGGTACCGCACCGTAAGCGACAAAATCCGCAGCCATCTTATCACCAACGGCGGGACCATCCTTGCGGCGCAGATTGAAAATGAGTACGACCATCTGATCGAATACGGGGAAGAAACCATTACGACGCAGGACGCCGTCGATTATTTTCTTACTTTGAAAGGAATTCTGGAAGAATACGGAATCGATGTCCCGAAGCTCGCGAACGAGGCGGCTTTTTTGCGCGGGAAGGACATTATTGATACCAGAACGTATTATCCGTATATTCCGGGGCTGTGGATGGGCGAGTACCACCTGTATGAGGATAAGATTATCGATTTCAAAAGGCTCCGGAACAATCTGCCGGTTATCATTCTTGAGCTTCAAGCGGGCTGGTTCTCACAGATCGGAGTCCCGACGTATGAACCGGGTCTTTCCGTGGTGCAGGGCGTTTCAAAAAGCGTTCTTATCCAGGGGGCTTCCGTGATCAATTATTATATGATGGTCGGCGGCACGTCCTTCCCGTTTATGGGCGCGCGGGGCGACGTCGTTTTTCGCGGCGGGCTGGGCAACATCACGAGTTACGATTTCGGCGGAGCGCCGATCCATGAGAACGGGGAACTGAACCGGGAAAAATATGGCTGGATCAAGGGATTTATCCGGTTTGCAAAGCAGTTTTCCGACAGAATTCTCAACAGCGACGGCAAGTCTTATGTCAGCGTAGTCGCCGGCGGCGAAGACGTCGTGCTGTTGACGGAAACAGGAGCCAGGCGGGATACCTGTGGAAACACATGCCATGAAAACTTCGACGTCTACGAGGAAGGCAATGAAAAGGGGCGTTTCTTTTTCATCCGGAATGTGGAGCGGGAGCCGAAGGACCTTACGATTCGTATCGTGCCGGAGCTTCTGGGGCGGGAAATCACCTTCCGGACGGTTGTGAACGGCGGTGAGACGCGCATGCTTCCCGTGGCCTTCCGGGTGCCGGGCAGCAGCCTTCTGCTGGTTTACGGAACCTCGGAGGTTTTGCTCGCCAAGGAGTGCGGGGGCAGAACGGCGCTGATCCTATACGGCAAAAAGGGCTCGTACGGCGAATTATGCCTGAATGTGAAATCCGCGGACGTCCAGGTCATGCGGGGCAAAGTCGGAAAACATGACGTCGGGAACGGCTGCCTTCTGCAATATACGCATGATGGCCTGCAGCTTCTGCGGATCGGCAATGTTTCACTTTTTGTGATCGAGGAAGAAAGAATCGGCGGCGTGGAAGAACTGAAAACCGGCCTGCTGTTTCACAACCTCTCCTATCTTTCCGCAGTCCATGAAACCGAGGGCGGAGTCGGCCTCGATCTTCAGGTCAGGGAAAATACCGCCTATGCCGTCCGCCTCTTTTCCTTGGCCGGCGGAAGCCTGCCGAAGAATGCCGCGCTTAACGGCACATCCGTGCCGCTCGCCGAGGACGCCCGCACCGGCATCCGCACACTTGCGTTCCATACGGGGACTTTTCCCGACAAACCGGTTTTTCGCTGGACCTCGCCGTGGAAGTACAAAGCGGATACGCCGGAAATCCAGGCGGACTGCGACTGCTCCGGTTGGACCAGGCTCGCCGAGCCGATTTCGCTGGAAGAGGCCGGATTTATCGAGCACGGCTATTACTGGTACAAGGCGAAGTTTGAGCTGGAGGATACGCCGGGCACGATCTTTATGGATTATCAGCATAACGGCATCGACCGCATGTTCCTCTATCTCAACGGCCGTCTGGTCTATAAGAGCCATAATAAAAAAATCCGGATGAAAGATATTACCCGGGCGGTCAGAAAGGGCACGAACGACATGACGATCCTTTATGCAAATGAGTTCCATAACAAGTCCCATCCGCATGAGGGCGCTCTTGTAAAGTACAGCGGCATTATGCATCCGTTTCTCCTGCACGGCACGTATGCGAATGGAAATCCATGCAGGCTGGAAGTGTCGGGCTTTTTTCTCAAAAAGGGCCTGACGGGAATCAACAGCGGATACCATACCCTGGCCTACGACGACAGCCGCTGGGACACGGTCCCGGACGCAAAAAAATTTGTCCCGGACGCAAAGCTCGGGCACGTGATCTGGTTCCGGCGGAAATTCCGCTACAATCGGAGGGAAACGTTCAGCGCCCCGCTCCAGTTCCGCACGAAGGAGGCCGACCAGCGGCTGACAATTTATGTGAACGGCAGGCCGGTCGGACGCTACGATATTCTGGGGCCGCAGCAAAAGTTCCATATCCCGGAAAGCTACATCCGTCGGGACGAAGAAAATATTCTCTCCGTCATTTTGGAATGCCCGGCGTTTTATGATGAACTGCAAAGCGGGTATCGCCGCGGCTTTTTATACAGCCCGGTTTTGGAACCGGCCTATGTTTCCCGAAAGGCCAGAATCGACCTGCTCGATTGATGCCGGCTCCAAACCGAGAATGCCGGTCGGAAACGGGTTCGGCCGGCATTGCCTTCTTTCCCGGTCGGTTTACAAAAGCGATTATATGATCGACGCTGTGGGCACCAGGTTTCAAATTCAAATAATTCTTAAAATAAAATTTTATATCGATTTCAATTGGAAAATACAAACATTCATAAACGGACAGTTCCAACGCACAATATTAAAGCAAACGCAAGGAATATTGATTGACAGAAGGAGTGCTTAAATATGGCGAGAAGTAACCAGCACGTTGTGCCGGAAGCCCGTGAAGCGATGGATCGTTTCAAAATGGAAGCCGCTTCCGAAGTCGGCGTGAACCTGAAACAGGGTTATAACGGCGACAACACTTCCAAGCAAAACGGATCCGTCGGGGGCCAGATGGTCAAGAACATGATTAAGAGATATGAGGAAAGCGCGAAATAAGCCTTTCCCGAAATTGCGGAGTGCCATGCCGGAAAACGGTATGGCATTTCGTTTATCATGATTCGATCTCCGCTGTGCCTTTTCATTTTAGAGTTGAAAAGTGGGGGTTGTTATGGTCAACGTTCTTTTGTGCGGCAATCCTTTGGACCTTTCAATTTCCGAAGCGCTGGTTCCCGCGCTGTCGCTGTACGGGGGGCTTTGCTTTTCCGGCAGGGAGCAGGTACTGGAAAGCGGTGCTTCCGCGCGGTACTTCCTTTATGAGAGCGAAAAGGTGCCGGATATCGAAATGGAAAAGGGAATCCTGCTGTTTAAAAACGGCATCCGGCAGAAAGCGCCGGTCCATGTGCCGGAAGGGTTCCTCTGTGTCCTCGGGTCCCGGAATACGAAGGCGGCCGAGCTGCTGAACGGGACGGATGCCGCGGTGGTCACCTGCGGGACGGGGCCGAAGGATACCCTGAGCCTCGCGGGCCTGGAAAACTCCTGCGCCACGGTCAGCCTGCAGCGGAATCTGATCACCCTGAGCGGAAACCTTCTGGAACCCCACGATTTCAACGTCAGCCTGTCCCGGCAGCGCAGCCCGTATCAGGTTTTGTTCGTCAGCGCGGTTCTGCTGATCTCCGACATCGACTCCGGAAACGGGTACATCGTTTAAATGCAAAATATTTACAGTCATAAAATTTCGGTGGAGCCGCAAACTAATAGAGCAAACGCAGGGAAATGAATTAGAAAAGGAGTGTATGATTTATGGCAAGGAATAACCAGCATGTTGTTCCCGAAGCCCGTGAGGCCCTGAACAAGCTGAAGATGGAAATCGCCTCTGAAGTCGGCGTGAATCTGAAGCAGGGCTACAACGGTGATCTCACTTCGAAGGATGCCGGCAGAATCGGCGGCGGCATGGTAAGAAGCATGATCAAAAGCGTTGAAGACGGCATGAAATAAATTCGTTCCGTATTGTGACGTTTGATTCGGAAAAGCCGCCTGCTGTGCCCGAGGAATCGCCGAAGGCAAAAGCAGCAAAAATAAAAAGCGCGCCCCATGCCATGCGGTGTGGGGCGCGCCGCTGTACTGCCGAAAGGTCCGGTTCCCTTTTCTCGCGGGCGGTTTCCCTCTTGACTGCTGGGGCATTTGCTGTTATTCTTAAAAAAAGATTTCAGGGAGGCGGATCCGCCATGCCGGATGTTCGGAAAAAAGCAAAGACTCTGCTGCGGGTCGCGGCGGCGCTTGCTTTGCTGACGGCGGGCAGCCAGACCGCGCTTTATTTTTACGCGGCCGCGCACAGAAAAGAGATTTTGCAGAACGGTTCCGCCGGTCTGCTTGATCCTCTGGTTACGGTGACGGAGAATGCCGCGCAGGCGAATCCGTACCTGACGTCGTCCGTTTTCTGCTTGTTGCTCGCCGCGGCATGCCTCATGGGAATGCATTTGCTGAAAAAGCGGTCCGGCTGAGCTCTGCCTTTCGGAAAGAACCCAATGCCGCGGCCGGACTCCCGGAATGGACGGGCCCCGGAGCCGGGTTTGAAATAGGAAGAGAGTCCATACCGGTCATTCGAATCGCTGCCAAACGTTTTTTCCTGAATTTCATAAAATAACGATAAAAAGGGTCCCTGTGCAGCAGTTTCTTGTCCTGCGGCATGGGATCCTTTTTCAGAATCAATGCTTCAGTTCCAGCAACAGTTCGATTTCGACCGGAGAATTATGCGGCAGAACCGCAACGCCGATCGCACTGCGTGCCGGTTTTCCGGCCCTTTCGCCAAATAAACGGATCAAGAGATCGGAAGCGCCGTCCGCTACGGCGGCCTGCTGTGTAAAATCTTCGGCGCCTGCAATGAAGCAAAGCATTTTTATAAACCGCCTGATCTTGTTCAGGTCACCGATTTCGGCTTCAACGGCCGACAAAATGTTGCATATCACATTGGATGCGAAATGTGCGCCTTGCCCCACGGTGTATTCTTTTCCGATTCTGCCGGAGAGATTCGGTTCGCCGGGCATATTGGGGCTGAATCCGCTTGTATACAGAAGCGACTCGCCGAACGGGACGATGCGGTCGAAATAACGTCCGTCCTTTTTAGGAGGGGGAAGAGTAATTCCCTGCCTACGGAGATTTTCATAGACGTCGGCCATTGCAGCACCTCTCATGAGTGATTGATAATACTGACAATGTTTTTCACGACGGCATCGATGATTGCCTTCCCTTTTTCCCGCGTGGCGGCAGTGGCATCTCCCATCACGGCGGTTTTCAGCACCTTGCTCCATGGGGAGGGAGAAACGTCGAAATCCGGCGGAAAGACCGGATAGTTTGCAACGGCTTTTGTCATATCGACATGGTCCTCGCACAGGTAAAGCATGTAGCTCGTTTCAATTTCGCATGCGTGAAAATAGACTTTGTGCGGACGTTTTGCCGTGCAGACTTTCCGGATGACGCTTTCGGCTCCCGGATAGGTGAAACTGTATGTTTTAAGGTCACAGCGGTCGTAAAGAATGCGCGTAGCCTGCTTGATCGCGTTACAGTTTCCCACATGGCTGTTAATCACGGCAAGCTTTGCAGCACCGTGCTGAAAGAGGCTTTCGCCGATATCCGCAATCAGGTGTGCCAGGGTATCGTCCGAAACGGTGACGCTGCCGGGAAAATCCCTCAGCGACCAGACCTGCCCATAGTTGATGGGCGGCATAAGAATGCTGTTTTCCAGCTTTTGGTCTACCAGTTCCGCGACACTCTGCGCTAAATAATCATCCGTTGCCAGGGGGAGATGGTCGCCGTGGACTTCCACGGCGCCGATCGGCAACAAGGCGACCGGATGCAAATTCAGCAGTTTCTTCGCCTCGCTCTGATTCACATCGCTAAATTTCAAGACCGCATCCTCCTTACAGCTTAAAGCTGAAGCATTCTCTCGGGTTGTTAATGAAGAAGTCCTCAATCAATTGCTGACCGTCAAAGCCCGCTTCGTTCGCTTCTTCCCGGAAACGAGGGACCCATTTGCCAATGATAAAGCCAAGGCCCGGGCCGTTCTTATAGGAAGCGTAATAGCTTTTGCGCGCCGTGTCTCCCCCGATGAGAATTTGTTTCTGATAACCGTGCCGGACCAATTCGAGAATGCAGTGAATCCGGACGCATTCCGGGTAATATTTGATTTTGTCGATTCCATCGAAGCTGAGGTAGGCGCCGGTTTCCGCCACCTTAAGGTGCATCCATGTGTCGGGGTTACGGTCCATGTGCCCAAAGCTCACGTTGTGGAGATCGACGCCTTCCTGCTTCAGAATTTCAATCTGTTCCAGCGCCATGGTGCCGCTTTCCGTATGGGAATGAATGGGAGCGTGGGTCTGCAGATGGGCCTGAGCCACGGCGCGGATTGTTTTCTCTTCCAGAGGGCTGATCGAATTGTATCCGGTTCCAAACTTGACCTGGCCTCCGCGGAGGGTCGTTCCATTCATTCCATGCTCTACTTCGTTCACAACGTAGTCTGTCAACTGGTCCACCGTGCTGCGGCTGATCCATTCTTCATATGTTTCATCCGCGTCCGGACGTTTTGCGTCCCACAGGAGACCTTTATTGAAACCGGCCGTACCAACAATCTGAACGCCGGTCGCCTGGGCAATCTGGTTTACAGCCGCAACATCGCGGCCATAATCCACCGCAGTTGCATCAACAATGCTGTTCCCCCCCAGATCCTTGAAAATCTGGACATCCTTCTGGCTTTTCGCCGGGTCGTCCAGGAGCAGATCGTCTGCGCCGCGATCAACCCAGTGCTGGGGGCGGCAGACAATATGCTCATGCGAATAAGTAAACCCAAGATCCTTAGGATCGATGTCTTTGGTCAATGTACGAATAAAGCTCATAAAAAATACTCCTTTGTATTTATTTCTGCTTGTAGTGGTTCATAGCGACCATGATGATGATAATAAGGCCTTGACTGATGTTTTTCCCTGCTTGGGAAATATTGAGCATGGTCAGGATGCTTTGCAGAAAAGCCATGATGAGGACACCGGGGAAAGTACCTTCCAAAGTACCGATTCCACCGTTGAAGGAAGTCCCGCCGATCACAGTAGCTGCGATGGAGTTCAGGGTATAGTCGGTTCCCACGCTCATAGATGCCACGCCGATAAAAGCGGAAATCATCAAACCGGCGATCCCCGCCATCAGCGAGCAGAGAACATAAGCCGATACCGTAAGGGAAAACGTATGGATTCCTGAGAGGTAGGCCGCCCTGCGGTTGCCGCCCGTAAAATAGTAACGTTTCCCGTATGGGGTTTTGTAAAGGATAAAGCTGACAAGGCCCCAGAAAGCGAGCCAGACGAGGATGGCAATGGGAAACGTTCCTCCGATCCATCCGTCGGAGATTACCCGGAACCGGGAAGCGATGCTTCCGTTCGGGGAACCTTTGCTGTAAACAAAATATATGCCTTCAATAATGCTTCCCATGGCCATGGTAATCAGGAAAGGCGGCATTTGAAATTTCGCAATAATCAGGCCGTTGATCAGGCCGATCATGGCGGAAAGAAGCAGACAGACGACAACGGCGGCTCCGATGTTGTCATTCCGCCCGGCCATGATGGAAGAAGCCACAATATTGACCAGCGTCATTACGGAACCGACGGAAAGGTCGATCCCGCCCATCAGGAGAATCAGCGTTTGGCCGATGGCAACGATCCCGAGCGGCGCTGCCTGACGGATTACATTCAGAACGCCTTTGGCGGATCCTTGGCTTCCCGACGCAATGAGGAATGCAATCAGGGTTATCACCAGCAGGAGGTATACGCCGTAAGACAATTTTGAAAATTGTTCCCGGCTTTTCAAATTAGTCCTCATATTTTTTCCTCCTCTTCAGTTGGAAGACAAGAAGCGCCAGGACCAAGATCAGTCCTTTGATGATGTACTGGTAATAGGCAAACACATTCAGCATATTCAGCGTATTGTTGATCATTGCGAGAATATAGGAACCGGCAAAGGCGCCGACCACGGAACCTATCCCGCCGGTCAGCGAAATACCGCCGACAACGGCCGCCGCTACGGAGTCCATGTTGTAGGTGTCACCGATGACGGGATCGCCGGAAAAGGAGCGGGCCGCGAGAATAATCCCGGCCAGCGCGGCAAACAGGCCGGCCAGCGCATAACTCAGGATGGTCAGCCGGTTGTAGGCGAGTCCGCTTTGGCGGGCATGAAGCGGGTTGCCCCCGGTTGCATAGAGGTAGCGCCCGGTCCTTGTCTGGTGCATGAAGACCGTCACAATCACGTACAGCAGAATACCAAATACGCCTGCCACGGAGAAACAGCCGGAGCTTGCCGTGAAGAACGACATAAGAGACTCCGAAACATTTCCGCCGGGGCTCGGGAGCAGAAGAAGCGCGAGGCCTTTCACAATAGCCCCGGTAGAGATTGTCATAATCAGCGGAGGAATTTTTAGGTAGACAACCCCTAATCCATTGACAATTCCCACCAACAGACCTGCCAGCACGGCTACGGCAAAAGAGCCGAATCCACCGACCAAATTGCTTGCCGTCGCGACAATTACGGTGGAAAAGCTGATCACAGAACCGACCGACATGTCGATTCCGCCCATAATCAGAATAATGCTCTGCCCGATTGCAACGATTGCAAGAGGCGTTGCCTGCAGAATGATATTGGAAATATTTCCTACCGACCGGAAATCGGGCGACAGGACGGCCGATAGGATGATCATCAGAATCCAGATCACATAAGCCGGAATTGCTTGCTTCAACTGCCTTTTCACAGAACCTACCAGCATCTTAACCCTCCTTTTTTACGGTTGGGGAAACACCGGAACTGAGACTCATCAGTGCCTCTTCGGTTGCTTCGCATCCGTTGATACTTCCCGAAATCCGTCCTTCATACATGACATGGATCACGTCGGACATTCCGATCAGCTCGAGCATATCGCTGGAGAAAAGCAGAATGCAGACACCTTTTGAGGTCAATTCCCGGATCAGCGTGTAAATTTCCAGCTTTGACTGGACATCGACTCCGCGGGTCGGCTCATCCAAAATTAAAATCTCGGGATTGGCAGTGACCCACTTGGAAAAAACCACTTTCTGCTGATTCCCTCCGGATAAATCGACGACCGGCTGTTTCAGGGAACTCAGCTTGATCCGAAGGCGATCAACGCCCTTTTGCGCTTCCGCGCGGACACGTTTCCTGCTGAGAATACCGTTCCGGGCAATGCGGTCCAAAACCAGGACGCTCATGTTTTCTTCGATCGACAGCGGCAACACGAGGCCTTCCGTTTTGCGGTCGTCCGGAACGAAGCCGATGCCGGCTTTCATTGCAGCGCCTGGTGTCCGGATGGACTTTTCTTCCCCGCCAATCAGAACCTGGCCGGAGGTAAAAGGCTCAATGCCAAAAATCGCCCTGGCCAAATCGCGCTGCCCTTGTCCCTCAAGACCGCCGAATCCAGTTACGCAGCCTTTGGGAATCCGAAGGCTGATGTTTTGCACACGCTTTCCCACGGAGACGTTGCGGAGCTCGAAATAGGCGTCCTTCGGGACGCTTTTACAGCGCTGCGGGAACGTATTGCTGACTTCGCGGCCCACCATCTTGCTGATGAGATCATCCTTCGTCACGTTGCCGACCGGTTCCACCGCCGTCATGACGCCATCCTTCAGAACGATTGTTTCATCGCACACCTGAAAAATTTCATCCATGCGATGGGTAATCAGGACGACGGAGACACCCGATTCTTTCACCCGGCCAATGAAACGGAACAGTTTGTCAACTTCCACTTTGCTCAGGCTGGACGTCGGCTCATCCAGAATCAGAACTTTCGGACGGGTGACCCACGCCTTGGCGATTTCCGTTATCTGCTGCTCGGCCGGGGTGAGGCCGCCGCCCATTCGGCCGACATCAATTTGGTAGTCCAGCTCATTCAGAACTTTTTGTGCCTGTCGGTGCAGCGCGTGGGAATCGGTAAAGCAGCTGCGCCGCGGCTCGGAACCGAGCATGATGTTTTCGCCCACGGTGAGGTCGTCAAAGAGACTGAACTCCTGATGCACAAAAGCAATCCCCATCTGCAGGGCATGATGGGAATTGCGGAATTTTACCGGCTTTCCTTCAAATTCGATTTCACCCCCGTCCGGCTGGAGCCCGCCGCTGATGATATTCATCAAAGTGGATTTTCCGGCGCCGTTCTCCCCGACGAGTGCCAGTACCACCCCTTTTTTGCATAGAATCGTTACATCGTCCAAAACGACGTTGCCGTGAAATTCCTTTCGCAGGTGTTTGCCTGCAAGGATAATGTTCTTATCCATTGAATTCACCTGTTTCTTTTATTAAAATGGAAGAGCAGGCCTGCGGATGCGTCATCGGAGGCCTGCTCCCGCCCTGGACAATTTCAGTTGGAGAATGCCGCCTTGATCTCGGCCTCGGACATTTTCGTATTTGCATAGAAGCTGTCGGACATGTTCGGCTTTACATACTGGCTGAGCGTACTGTCCGTAATGACCGGTACGCTGACATAGTCGTCCTTGGTAACCGACTGGCCGTTGCCCAGCTTGATCGCGGCTTTCAGGGCTTCTTCGCTGAGCCAAGTCGGTTTCGAGCAGGCGACGCTGCTGAAACCCTGTGATTTCAGTTCGTTCCATTTTTTCAAGAACCCGTTGTTGTCTTCGCCCGTCATGGGGACAAGCTTGCGGCCGGCCGCCTGAAATGCCTCGATAGCGCCGAGCGTCATTGCGCCGCCTTGGCTCCAGACCCCGTCAATTTGCGGCTGCGCCGTAAGAATATCGCCCATTGCAACCTTGGCTTTTGCATAATCCCAGTCCGCATTCGAGGAAGCGACAACTTTAATGTTGGGGTATTGTTTCAACACATCCATGGCGCCTTTGGTGCGGTCTTCGCTGGCGGAGATGCCGGCGATGCCGTTCAGCATAACGATTTTGCCTTTTCCGTTCAGCTTTTTCGCCAGCCATTCGGCACCGGTTTTGCCAAAATCATAGTCTTTCACGGTCACAAGGGAGTCGTAACCGCTTCCCTGGATTGTCGCACCAAGGAGCACAACTTTAATTCCGGCCTGCTGTGCCTTTTTTAGGACGGGGACGAGTGCCGTTGAAGAGTTCGGAGTCGTGATGATCACGTCGACTTTGCGGGTAATGAGATCTTCGATGTTAGCGATTTGTTTATCGACTTTCCCTTCCGATTCCACATAGATCACATTGGCAATCTGATTCTGATAGCGCTTCACTGCACTTTGAAATTCCTTGTACAGCTGAACCGACCAGGTGTTGCCAACGTAATAAATGTCATAGCCGATTGTAATTTTTTTGCCTGAGCCGGAAGCTGCCGGGGTGGACGCTGCCGAGCCGGACGGTGCCGCGGAGCCAGACGCGGAAGAATTGCTGCCCGAATTTCCGCAACTCGTGAGGAAAGCAACGCACAGGGTGGTGATTGCCAAAACGAATGACATCAATCTTCTTTTCATAAATGATTTCCCTCCATCATTCAACGGTAGGCGCTGCTGCAAAACGAAAGTTTTGCGGCGGCCTGTTCCCAATTACGAATGAACACATCATATCATTTATCAGTTGACTAATCAAGTAGTTAATGATATAATTTAACAAAATTATTTAAAACGCGAGAAAAAGTTTATTAAATTAGTTTTTCGTTTAAAAAGCCAATGAAAATAGGTGTTGATTATACAACTAATCAATGTTAGAATATATTTGCAGTTTCGCACTATGGAGCATCCCCAACCAAATAACGGATGAAGTAGGGTTAAATGTCATGAATTATAAACAACATGTTCCTTATTATGCGCAAATTCAGTCTCATCTGATGGAAATGATCAAGACCATGGCCCCCGGCGAGCTGATCCCAAGCGAAACAACGCTGGCAAAAAGTTTTCACGTCAGCCGCGGGACGGTCAAGCAGGCGGTTATGGCACTGGTCTATGAAGGGATTCTATATCGGGTTCAAGGCAAGGGCACTTTTGTGTCGCTGACGAAAATCCCGCGGTCTTTTGATAAGCTTCCGACTTTTACGGAAGATATCCGCAGAATGGGCCATAATTCGCACAGCAAAATACTGGATTTCCAGGAAATCATCCCAAACGAACGTGTTTGCGGAGTCTTTCATTTGAATCCGGAAAAGGAAGAAACGGTTTTCAAATTCAAACGCCTTGTTTCTCTGGAAGACGGCCCTTTGGCGGTTGTAACAAGCTATCTGAGCAGTAAAATTTATCCTGATCTCAAAGTGGAAGAGATCGGAGAGTCCCTTTACGGTTCTCTGAACAGCAAATACGGCAGGATTCCCACAAAAGCGCGGGACACTTACAGCATCGTTTCTGCGGCCCCTAAGACCGCGGCGCTCCTCGCGTGCAAGGAAGGCTCCCCGATTTTCTTTTCGGAACGTGTCGGTTATCTTGCCGATAACCGCCTTGCGGAATATGTGGAAAGTTTTATCCGGAGCGACCGCTTCAAGCTGGATATTTGCATCGGCTTCAATCAAAGGAACGATGAGGATCAAACGCTGTCCGAAGAGGATGGCCAAAAGCAGGAAGGTGAACACAGTGTCACTCATTATGGGATTGGATTTAGGAACGTCATCGATTAAATGTATGATGATGGACGAATCCGCAAGCGTCGTGTCGGTATGCTCGGCTTCCTATCCTTCCCTGTATCCGCACCCGGGGTGGGTTGAGCAGAATCCGGCCGAATGGGTCTGCGCCATGAAAAAGGTCCTCGCGGAAACCTCGCGGCGTGTGAATATGAAAGACCTTTCGGCCGTTTCCCTTTCCGGCCATATGAGCGGCGTTGTCCTGCTGGATCGTGAGGGTAAGCCTGCCGCCAACTGCATTACTTTGTCGGATTGTCGGAGCGATGAGGAATGCCGGGAAATCCGTGATCTGGCGGGTGACCGGATTGACAGAAACTGCCGTAACCCGGTCATTAACGCGTTTTCCGCGCCGAAATTGCTGTGGCTGAAGAAGAATGCCCCGGAAGCGTTCCGGAACGCGGCGGTTTATCTGGCGCCGAAAGATTATCTGCGCTATCTTCTGACCGGCCGGCTTGCGACCGAAACGACGGAC
>JALCPO010000015.1 GCA_022650455.1 Oscillospiraceae bacterium | reverse complement strand
AAAGATGGACCTGGCCGAAGCCGTATTCGGAATTGAGCCGAACCAGTCGGCAATGCACGACGCGGTCGTCGCCTACCTGGCCAACCAGCGCCAGGGCACGCAGTCCGCGCTGACCCGCTCGGAGGTTTCCGGCGGCGGGAGAAAGCCGTGGAGGCAGAAGGGAACGGGCCATGCGAGGCAGGGCTCCATCCGCGCGCCGCAGTGGCGGCACGGCGGCGTCGTGTTCGCCCCCAAGCCGCGCGACTACCGCATCTCGCTGAACAAAAAGGTGAAGCGCCTCGCCATGAAGTCGGCGCTGTCGAGCAAGGTGCTCGACAGCGAGATGGTGGTTGTGGACCGGATCGCCCTGGAAGCCTACAAGACCAAGGAGATCGCCGCCATGCTCAAAGCGCTCGGCTCCGAAAAGAAAGCCCTCATCGTCCTTCCCCGGACGGACGAAAAGGTGGCCGCTTCCGCGGCCAACATCCCCGGCGTCAAGACGGCCGCGGTCAACACCCTGAGCGTGTATGACATCCTGAACGCCGACCGGTTCATCGTCGCGAAGGAAGCCGTCTCCCGCATCGAGGAGGTGTACGCGTAATGGCAGCGCAGGATATTATTCTCCGCCCGGTGATTTCGGAAAAGAGCATGTCCGGCATCGGCGGAAAGAAATACACCTTTGCCGTGGCGAAGGACGCCACGAAGATCGACATCGCAAGAGCCTGTGAAGAGCTTTTCGGCGTGAAAGTCGCCAAAGTGAACACCCTGCACGTTCGCGGCCATCTTCGCCGCCAGGGCAAAACCCAGGGCTACACCAGTTCGTGGAAAAAAGCGGTTGTCACCTTAAAGCCGGACAGCAAGACGATCGAGTTTTTTGAGAGCATGATGTAATCTCCGCGTTCCGCGCGGAAGCATGGATGGGGGACCGGCAATTCCCCGCAAAGCCGTCATGAGGAGTGTGAAACATGCCAACTATCAATTTTAAGCCGACCACGGCTTCCCGGCGCAACATGTCCGCCATGGACTACACCGGGCTGACGAAAAAGGCGCCGGAAAAGAGCCTTCTGGATTCCAAGAAGAAAAATTCCGGCCGCAACAGCTACGGCCGCATCACCGTCCGCCACCGCGGCGGCGGCAACCGTAAAAAATACCGTCTCATCGATTTCAAGCGGCGCAAGTTCGATGCGCCCGCCAAAGTGGCGAGCATTGAGTACGACCCGAACCGCAGCGCGTTCATCGCCCTTCTGCAGTATGAGGACGGCGACAAGAGCTATATCATCGCACCGGACGGGCTGAAAGTCGGCGACACGGTCGTTTCGGGCGCGGGTGCCGACATCCGCCCCGGCAACGCGCTGCCGCTCGAGAATATCCCGGTCGGCACGTTCATCCACAACGTGGAGCTTTACCCGGGCAAAGGCGCCCAGCTGGCCCGCGCGGCCGGCATCATGGCGCAGCTTATGGCCAAGGAAAACGGCCTCGCGCTGCTTCGCCTGCCTTCCGGCGAGCTGCGCAACGTGCCCATCGGCTGCATGGCGACCATCGGGCAGGTCAGCAACATCGACCATGAGAACCTGAAGATCGGCAAGGCGGGCCGCAAGCGCCACATGGGCTGGCGGCCGACCGTCCGCGGTTCCGTCATGAACCCGAACGACCACCCGCACGGCGGCGGCGAAGGCCGGGCGCCCGTGGGCCGTCCCGGGCCGGTTACCCCGTGGGGCAAGCCGACTCTGGGTTACAAGACGCGTTCGCATCACAACCGCTCCGACCGCTTCATCGTCAAGCGCAGGAACGGCAAATAAGGCGTGCGGAAAGGAGCTTGCAGATTATGTCAAGAAGCATCAAGAAGGGTCCTTACGTGCAGCCGGTGCTGCTGAAGAGGATTCAGGAAATGAACAAGGCCGGCGAGAAGAAGATCGTCAAGACCTGGAGCAGGTCGTCCACCATCTTCCCGGATTTCGTCGGCCATACCATAGCGGTTCACGACGGCCGCAAGCATGTCCCCGTTTATATTACGGAAGACATGGTGGGCCACCGGCTCGGCGAGTTTGCGCCCACGAGGACTTTCCGCGGACATTCCGGTTCGAAGACGACGGCCCCCGCGGGGTCGCCCGCTCCAGCGCCCGCGGCGGCCCCCGCTGCCGGCGGCAAATAACGGCTGAAAGGAGTGCATAGCATGGAAGACAGCATGGAAGCCAGGGCTTATCTGAAATATGCCCGGATTTCCCCCCGAAAGGTCGGCGTCGTGCTCGACCTGATCCGCAACAAACCGGCAAACGTAGCGATGGCGATCCTGAAAAACACCCCGAAAGCCGCGGGCGAACCGCTGACCAAGCTGCTCAAGTCGGCCGTTGCCAATGCCGAAAACAACAATAACATGGACGTTTCCAGGCTTTACGTCGCGCAGTGTTTCGTATGCCCTGGTCCGATCCTCAAACGCATTCGTCCGCGAGCACAGGGCCGCGCGTTCCGCATCCTGAAGAGGACGTCGCACGTGACCATGGTGCTCAAAGAAAAGGAATAAGGGAAGAGGAGGTAAATTATGGGCCAGAAAGTCAATCCGCACGGTTTCCGTGTGGGCGTTATTAAAGATTGGGACTCCCGCTGGTTTGCGAAAGACAACGTTTTCGGCGACACGCTCGTCGAGGACTACAACCTTCGCAAGATGCTTTTCAAGCGCCTTGCATCGGCCGGTGTCCCGCAGATCGAAATCGAACGCGACGCTTCGAAGGTGCGTATCCACATCCACTGCGCCAAGCCGGGCATCGTCATCGGCAAGGGCGGCTCCGAAATCGAGAAGCTGCGCGTCCAGTGCGAGAAATTCCTGAACAAGCCGGTCACGATCAACATCGTCGAGGTCAAAAGCCCGGATGTGAACGCGCAGCTTGTCGCCGAGAATATTGCGCAGCAGCTTGAAAAGAGGATTTCCTTCCGCCGTGCCATGAAGCAGTGCATCGGCCGCGCCATGAGAATGGGCGTGAAAGGAATCAAGACGCAGGTTTCCGGCCGCCTGGGCGGCGCGGAGATCGCGCGGCGCGAGCAGTACCACGACGGGACCATCCCTCTTCAGACCATCCGCGCCGACATCGACTACGGGTTTGCCGAAGCCGCGACCACGTACGGCCGCATCGGCGTGAAGGTCTGGATCTACAGGGGCGAAATCCTTCAGGACAACCGCAGACGGCCTCAGGTCCGTCCACAGACCCGTAAGGAAGGAGGCGGCAGGTAATGCTGATGCCAAAACGCGTGAAATACCGCAAAGTGCAGCGCGGGCGCATGACGGGAAAGTGCTTGCGCGGCAATAAAGTGGATTACGGCGAATACGGGCTTCAGGCGCTGGAACCGGCATGGATCGAGGCCGCGCGTGTCGCCATGACCCGCTATACCAAGAGGTTCGGCCAGGTCTGGATCAAGATTTTCCCGGATAAGCCGGTTACCAAAAAACCCGCCGAAGTCCGCATGGGCTCCGGAAAAGGCGCGCCCGAGTACTGGGTCGCCGTGGTGAAGCCGGGCCGCGTGATGTTCGAGATGGGCGGTATCCCCGAGGAGACCGCGAAAGAGGCGCTCCGCCTCGCTTCGAACAAGCTGCCGATCCGGTGCAAAATCGTTACCAAGGAAGAAACGGACGGTGAGCAGTCATGAAGCCTTCAGAAGTCAGAGAATTGAGCACGGAAGAACTGGAAAGCAAGCTGAAGGACCTAAAGGCCGAGCTTTTCAACCTCCGCTTCCAGCTTACCATTAACCAGCTCGACAACCCGATGCGGATTCAGGCTGTGAAGAAAGACATCGCCCGCATTAAAACCGTGTTGCGCGAAAACGAGCTGAAAGACAGCGCCGAAGCGTAAGGGAAGGGAGGATGCACCGTGAGCGACAGAAATATCAGAAAAACCGAAATCGGCAAAGTTGTCAGCGACAAGATGGACAAAACCATCGTGGTCGCTGTGGAAGACCGGGTCAAACACCCGCTTTACAAAAAGATCGTGAAGCGCACCGTCAGGCTGAAAGCGCATGACGCAAACAACGAATGCTCCATCGGCGATCGCGTGCGTGTGATGGAGACCCGTCCCCTGAGCAAGGATAAGAGATGGCGTCTCGTCAAAATTTTGGAGAAGGCCAAGTAGTCTTGGCCCCGTGCAAAGGAGGAACGCACCGTGATTCAACAGCAGACTTACCTTAACGTTGCCGACAACACCGGCGCGAAGCAGCTCATGTGCATCCGCGTCCTGGGCGGCACGGGCAGAAGGTATGCCAATATCGGCGACGTCATCGTCGCATCGGTCAAAAAAGCGGCGCCGGGCGGCACCGTGAAAAAAGGCGACGTGGTCAAGGCGGTTGTCGTGCGCACCGCTTCGGGCGTCCGGCGCGAGGACGGGACCTACATCCGTTTTGACGAAAACGCTGCCGTACTGATCAAGGACGACAAAAACCCGACGGGTACGCGCATCTTCGGCCCCGTCGCCAGGGAACTGCGCGACAGGGACTATGTGAAGATTCTGAGCCTTGCCCCGGAAGTGCTGTGATGGGAGGTGCTCTGCGATGAAAAATAAAATTCATGTGAAAACAGGCGACACCGTTCTTGTCCTGAGCGGAAAGGACCGCGGCAAAAAGGGCAAGGTCCTTCAGGTCAGCCCCAAGGAAGGCAAGGTCATCGTCGAGGGGATCAACATGGTTTCCAAGCATGTGAAGCCCCGCAAAGCGGGCGAAGAGGGCGGCATCGTGAAAGCCGAGGGCGCCATGTACGCCTGCAAGGTCCAGATTGTCTGTCCCCACTGCGGCAAACCGTCCCGTGTCGGCCGGAAGATCTATGCGGACGGCACGAAAGAACGCATTTGCAAAAAATGCGGCGAAGCGCTGTAAGGAGGAGAAACATGGCAAGACTGAAAGAGTATTATCGGAAGGAAGCCGCACCGGCCCTGATGAAGAAGTTTTCCTATAAAAGCGTCATGCAGATCCCGAAGCTCGAAAAGATCGTCATCAACGTGGGCGCGGGCGACGCCAAGGAAAACTCCAAGGTGATCGATTCGGTCATCGGCGACCTTTCCACTATTACCGGCCAGCGGCCGATGATCTGCACGGCGAAAAAGTCCGTGGCAAACTTCAAGGTCCGCGCCGGAATGAAGATCGGCGCGAAAGTCACCCTTCGCGGCGACCGGATGTATGAATTTATCGACCGCTTTTTCAACGTCGCTCTTCCGCGCGTGCGTGATTTCCGCGGCATCAACCCGAATTCGTTCGACGGGCGCGGCAACTACAATATGGGCGTCAAGGAGCAGCTGATTTTTCCGGAGATCGAGTACGACAAGGTCGACAAGGTCCGCGGAATGGACATTTGCTTTGTGACAACCGCGAAAACCGACGAGGAATCCAGGGAGCTTTTAAAGCTTTTGGGCGCCCCGTTTGCGAAATAAGGAGGGTTTATTGTGGCCAAAACTTCAATGAAGGTTAAACAGCGCCGTCCGGCGAAATACTCGACGCGCGAATATAACAGATGCAAAATCTGCGGCAGGCCGCATGCCTACCTTCGCAAATTCGGCATCTGCCGGATCTGTTTCCGGGAGCTTGCCTACAAGGGCGAAATCCCGGGCGTCAAAAAGGCAAGCTGGTAAAGGCTTAGCAAAGGAGGTAACGGCATGCAAATCACAGATACGATTGCCGATCTGCTCACCCGCATCCGCAATGCGAGCTCCGCAAAGCATGATACCGTTGAGATCCCCGCTTCCAACATGAAGAAAGCCATTGTGCAGATTCTTGTCGACGAGGGGTACCTGAAAAGCTTTACGGTCGTCAAGGACGGCAAGCAGGGCATCATCAAAGTGAATTTGAAATACAACGAGGGCAAAACCGCGGCGATCAACGGCCTGCAGAGGGTTTCCAAACCGGGCCTTCGCATCTATCGCAACGCGGAAGAACTTCCGAAGGTCATGAAAGGCTTGGGTATCGCGATTGTTTCCACCTCGAAAGGGATCATGACGGATCGCCAGGCCCGCAGCGAAAACGTAGGCGGCGAAGTCCTCGCGTTCGTCTGGTAAAAAAGAGGGGGTGCAGCAATGTCGCGAATTGGGAGAAAACCCATCGAAATTCCCGCCGGCGTCAACGTATCGGTTGACGGCAGCGTTGTAACGGTCAAAGGGCCGAAGGGCACGCTGATCCAGAAAGTGCACCGCAACATGCGTGTTACGGTGGAAGGCAGCGAGGTCCATGTCATCCGCCCCGACGACGAGAAGGAAAACAAATCCCTGCACGGGACGACGCGTTCGCTGATCCACAACATGGTGCTCGGCGTAACCAAGGGGTTCCGGAAGGAGCTTGAAGTCAACGGCGTCGGCTACCGCGCGCAGAAGCAGGGCAAAAACCTCGTGATGACTCTCGGCTTTTCCCACCCGGTGACGGTTCCGGAAATCGAGGGCATCACCATCGACTGCCCGGCGGCAAACAAGATCGTCATCTCCGGCCCGGATAAGCAGCAGGTGGGGCAGTTCGCCGCGGAAGTCCGCGAGAAACGCCCGCCGGAGCCGTACAAGGGCAAGGGGATCAAGTATGTGGATGAACACGTCCGCCGCAAGGAAGGCAAAGCCGGCAAAGGCGCCAAGAAGTGAGGAGTGAATCGCATATGGTGAACAAGGTCGGTTCCAATCAGGCCAGATTGCACCGCCACGTCCGCGTGCGCGGCAAGATTTCAGGAACGGGCGAGTGCCCGCGCCTGGATGTATTTCGCTCTGCCAGCAACATTTACGCCCAGATTATCGACGACACGAAGGGCGTGACGCTTGCAGCGGCTTCTTCGCTGGACAAGGAGTTTGCCGGCAACGGCGGAAATAAAGAGGCGGCCCGCAAGGTCGGAGAGCTGATCGCCAAGCGTGCCGCGGAAAAAGGAATCGGGAAGGTCGTATTTGACCGCGGCGGCTATGTGTACCACGGCCGCGTCAAAGAGCTGGCCGAAGGCGCCCGCGAGGGCGGCCTCAAATTCTAAGAGAAGGAGGAAGATTATTTGGCTCGATTTGACTCTACAGCAACGGAACTCAAGGAACATGTGGTCACAATCAACCGCGTTTCCAAAACCGTAAAGGGCGGCCGCATTTTTAAGTTTGCGGCTCTTGTCGTCGTCGGCGACGGCAACGGGACGGTCGGTTTCGGAATCGGCAAGGCCGGCGAGGTCCCGGACGCGATCCGCAAGGGAATTGAAGACGCGAAAAAGAACCTCGTGAAAGTTTCCCTGCGCGGAAGCACCATCCCGCACGAGATCATCGGCGCCTACGGCGCCGGCAGGGTCCTGCTCAAGCCCGCCGCCCCCGGCACCGGAGTCATTGCCGGCGGCCCGGTCCGCGCGGTGGTGGAAGCCGCCGGTATCCGCGACATCCGCACGAAGGCCCTTCGCTCCAACAATCCATGCAACGTGGTCCGCGCGACGATGGACGGCATGGCGAGGCTGCGCAACGCGCAGCAGGTCGCAAAAAGGCGCGGCAAATCGGTAAAAGAAATTTTTGCATAAGGAGGGAGCAGGATGGCGCAGCTGAAAGTTACGCTGGTCAAAAGCCTGATCGGCGCGAAGAAAGACCAGATTGCAACCGCCCGCGCCCTTGGTCTTGCCAAAATCGGGGATACGTCGGTTCAGCCCGACAACGACCAGACCAAAGGCAAGGTGGCCAAGATCATCCACCTCATCGAGGTAAGCAACGCGTAAGCAAGGAGGTGCGAGTAAATGAAGTTGAACGATCTGACGGCAGTACCCGGTTCCCGCAAGGAACCGAAGCGCATCGGCAGAGGGTTCGGTTCCGGGTGGGGAAAAACCTCCGGAAAAGGTCATAAGGGCCAGAAGGCAAGGTCCGGCGGATCCATCCGCCCGGGTTTTGAAGGCGGCCAGATGCCTCTGCAGAGGCGTGTCCCGAAGCGCGGCTTCGTCAATCATTTTGCGAAAGAGATCCAGACCGTGAACATCGGTACGCTCGAAAAGTTTGAAGACGGAACAACGGTCGATGCAAAGGCGCTGACCGGGTCAGGCATCCTTAAAAAATGCGGAGACGGGGTGAAAATCCTCGGAAACGGCAAGCTGACCAAGAAACTGACGGTGAAGGCGAATGCTTTCTCCGGTTCCGCAAAACAGAAAATCGAAGCTGCCGGTGGGAAGGCAGAGGTGATCTGATTTGTTTAAAACAATCAAGAACGCCTGGGCTATCCCCGATCTTCGCAAAAAAATTCTATTCACCCTGTTTATCATCGTTATATTTCGTTTCGGTTCCGCCATCCCGGTGCCGTTCCTGAACACGGAAGCCCTGAAGGGCCTGATGACCCAGGTGAGCTCCTCGGGCACGGCCCTGAGCTACCTTGACACGCTCTCCGGCGGCGCGTTCGCGCAGGCGACCCTGTTCGCCATGAGCGTCACCCCGTATATCAACAGCTCCATCGTCATCGAGCTCCTGACCGTGGCCATTCCCCCGCTGGAGCGCATGGCCAAGGAAGGGGAGGAAGGGCGCAAGCGTTTGGGCGCCATTACCCGCTATGTGGCGGTTCTTCTCGGCCTGATCCAGGCGGTCGCGTATTTCTTCTACCTGCACAACAGCTCCTACGAGGGGACTCCCATCGTGAAGTACACCTCGGGCTGGCAGCAGGTTTTCGCCGGGTTCGTCATTGTCATGACGTTTACCGCCGGCGCCGCGCTGATGATGTGGCTGGGCGAGCAGATCAACCAGCACGGGGTCGGGAACGGGATTTCCATCCTGCTGTTCGCCGGCATCGTCGCCAGGATGCCCCACGTGTTCAACACGCTGGGAACCTTCTGGAACGCGGCAAACCAGGACCCGTCCAGCTACGGCAAGTATTATTTCCTCGTCCCGCTGTTCGCGGTGCTGTTCATCCTTATGATGTGGGTCATCGTATTTATGTATGATTCCGAGCGCCGCATCCCGGTCCAGTACGCGAAGCGCGTGGTCGGCCGCAAGATGTACGGCGGGCAGAGCACCCACATCCCCATCAAGGTCGGCCTTTCCGGAGTCATGCCGATCATCTTCGCAAGTTCCATCCTCATTATCCCTTCCACCATCGAGTTTTTCCTTGGCAACCGGGTGACGGAAGGGTTCTGGAAGAGCTTTTTCCAGGCTTTCTCGACAACGGGCTGGGTCTATTCCATCCTCTATTTCTTCCTGATTATCGTATTTGCCTATTTCTACATGACGATCCAGTATAATCCGATTGAGATGGCCAATAATCTACGTCAGAACAATGGGACGATTCCGGGCATCCGCCCCGGGAAACCGACGTCCGACTATATTGCAAGGGTCCTTTCCAAAGTGACGTTCATCGGTTCCATTTTCCTTGCGTTCATCGCCCTGATGCCCATTATTTTCGGGGCTTCCACCGGAATGAGCAACCTGTCCATCGGCGGCACGTCGCTGCTGATCCTTGTCGGCGTTGCGCTGGAGACCGTGAAACAACTGGAGTCCCAGATGATGATGAGGCATTACAAGGGGTTCCTTGATTGATGAGAAGGAGTGTTGAAGGAATGAACCTGATTTTTCTCGGCGCTCCCGGCGCGGGGAAAGGCACCCACGCGGAAATTCTTTCCAGGGAGATCCACATCCCCCAGATATCCACAGGCAATATGATCCGTGAAGCGCTGAAAAGCGGCACGGAGATGGGTCTGAAAGCGAAAGCCTACATCGAGGCCGGAAACCTTGTTCCGGACGAGGTCGTCATCGGGATCATCCGCGAGCGGCTGAACCGGGACGACTGCAAGAACGGCTTCATCCTCGACGGCTTTCCGCGCACCATCCCCCAGGCCGAGGCGCTGGACAAAATGATCCGGATCGACCGGGTGATCGACATTGAAGTGCCGGAATCCCTGATCCTGAGGCGTTTGTCCGGCCGCCGTGTCTGCGGCAGCTGCGGAGCCTCCTACAACATCCACACGAGAAAGCCGAAAGTGGAAGGCGTCTGCGACACCTGCGGCGGCACCCTTGTTCAGCGCAAGGATGACCAACCGGAAACCGTGAAAGCGCGGCTGAAGGTGTACCACGAACAGACGGAGCCCCTGACCGGCTACTACAAGAAGCAGGGAAAGCTCCGAACCGTGCATGGCAGCGACGATACGGCCGCAACCCATCGCGATATTTTGAACGCAGTCGAGGCGTGATTTATGATTGTTCTGAAAACCAGCAGAGAGCTGAAAATCATGCGCGAAGCGGGCAGAATCGCCGCAAACGCGCTGAAGTTTGCCGGGGCCGCGATTGAGCCCGGCGTTTCCACATGGGAAATCGACCGCGTCGCGCGCCGCTATATTGAGGAGCAGGGCGCAAAGCCCACCTTCCTCGGTTACGGCGGCTTTCCGGCCAGCGCGTGTGTTTCCGTAAACAATGTAGTCATCCATGGCATACCCAAAAAGAACCATCTCCTCAGGGAGGGCGACATCGTCAGCATCGACGTCGGCGCAACTTACGAAGGGTTTGTAGGCGACAACGCCTATACGTTCCCCTGCGGCAAAGTGAGCGAGGAAGCGCAGCGCCTGATGGACACGACGAGGGAAAGCCTTGCCGAAGGGATCCGCGCTGCCGTGGCCGGGGCGAGACTCGGCGACGTGGGCAGCGCGGTTCAGCGGTATGCCGAAGCTCGCGGTTACTCGGTGGTACGCGATTATGTCGGCCACGGAGTAGGCGCGAAGATGCATGAAGACCCCAGTGTCCCCAATTACGGCACGCCCGGCAGGGGCGTGCGCCTGTTGCCCGGCATGACCATCGCCATCGAGCCGATGATCAACCAGGGCGTCAAGGAAGTCAGAACGCTGAACGACGGCTGGACGACGGTTACCGCCGACGGAAAGCTTTCGGCGCATTTTGAAAATTCCATCGCCATCACCCCGGACGGGCCGGTTATTCTGACGGTAGCCGACTGAAGGGGGCCGGGCGATGGATTTCGTCAGAGGGCGTGTTGTCCGGTCGCGTGCAGGCCGGGACGGGGGCGGCTTTTTCGTCGTCCTTGGTTCGGACGGGCGCGGCGCCGTCGTCTGCGACGGAAAGCGCCGGAGCCTTGAGCATCCGAAAAAGAAGAACTTGAGGCATCTGGCCGCGACCGGCACCGCGCTGCCCGAAAGCTTGATGCAGACAGACCGCAGTATTCGCCGGGCCCTCGCCGGGTTCCAAGAGGCGGGGCCGCTTTCCAGACGAGGAGGCTGAATCTATGTCGAAACAGGACGTAATTGAAACCGAAGGCATCGTTACGGAAGCCCTGCCGAACGCCATGTTTACGGTGGAGCTTTCCAATCATCATACTATACTCGCGCATATTTCCGGCAAGCTCCGCATGAACTTCATCCGGATCCTGCCGGGGGACAAGGTGACCATCGAGCTTTCACCCTACGACCTCACGCGCGGGCGCATTACATGGCGTTCCAAGTAACCCAGGGAAAAAGCAGCTGCCGAAAAAGGGAGGGCACGCAAAATGAAAGTAAGACCTTCTGTAAAAAAGATGTGCGAGAAATGCAAGATCATAAAGCGCAAGGGCAAAGTCATGGTTATCTGTGAAAACCCGAAGCATAAACAGCGCCAGGGCTAATGGCGTAAATCAATTCATTTGGAGGTGCAACCACTATGGCGCGTATAGCAGGCATCGATCTGCCGCGGGATAAGCGCATCGAGATTGCTCTTACGTATATTTTCGGAATCGGCCGCAGCAGCGCGGCACAGATCTGCTCGGCATCGGGCGTGAATCCGGATATCCGCGTAAGGGACCTGACCGAGGACGACGCGGCGAAACTGAGGGAATATATTGACCACAACTGCCGCGTGGAAGGCGACCTTCGCCGCGACAATGCGTTCGACATCAAAAGACTGATTGAAATCGGCTGCTACCGCGGCGTCCGTCACCGCAAGGGCCTGCCGGTCCGGGGCCAGCGCACCAAGACCAATGCGCGCACGCGCAAAGGCCCGAGGAGAACGATGGCCAACAAGAAAAAGTAATCTGGAGGGATTGTAAATATGGCAGCTCAAAAGACGGCGGGGAAAGCTACTTCCGCCCGTAAGCGCCGCGAGCGTAAAAATATCGACCGCGGGTCCGCTCACATCCAGTCCACTTTCAACAACACCATCGTCACCATCACCGACGTTCAGGGCAACGCGGTTTCCTGGGCGAGTTCCGGGGAACTGGGCTTCCGCGGCTCCAGAAAATCCACTCCGTTCGCCGCGCAGACCGCTGCCGAGACCGCGGCGAAAGCGGCCATGGAGCACGGCATGAAATCCGTCGAAGTTTACGTCAAGGGCCCGGGTTCGGGCCGCGAGGCGGCAATCCGCGCGCTTCAGGGCGCCGGCCTTGAGGTCAGCATGATCAAGGACGTGACCCCCATCCCGCACAACGGCTGCCGTCCGCCGAAAAGAAGACGCGTGTAGTTTTTTAGGAGGTGTAAGCAAAATATGGCAAGATATACCGATTCCGTCTGCAAACAGTGCCGCCGCGAGGGCCAGAAGCTTTTCCTGAAAGGGCAGAGATGCTACACGGGGAAGTGCGCGGTGGGGCGCCGGGCTTACGCGCCGGGCCAGCATGGCCAGGGCCGCAAGAAGACGTCCGAGTACGGCCTTCAGCTGCGCGCAAAGCAGATGACCAAGCGCTTTTACGGCGTTCTGGAATCTCAGTTTCATAAATATTACGAGGCCGCGGCGAAGAAGCAGGGCAAAACCGGCGAGGAACTGCTCGTCCTGCTGGAGCGCCGCCTGGACGATGTGGTTTACCGCCTCGGGTGGGCGAATTCACGTCCGGAGGCGCGCCAGATCGTCACCCACGGGCATATCTCCGTGAACGGCAGGCGTGTCGACATTCCTTCCTACCTTACCAGCGTAGGCGAGACGGTTTCCATCATGCCGAACAGCCGCAAGAGCGAAAGGATCAAGGCCGTTCTGGAAGCCAACGCATCGCGCCCGGTGCCAAAGTGGCTCGACGTGAACCGCGAAACGCTGGAAGGCAAGGTTGCGGCGCTGCCGACACGCGATGAAATCGACCTTCCTGTTGACGAGACTCTCATCGTTGAGTTGTACTCCAAGTAATGCGTTCCCCCTTCGGCGGGGAAAGCGTCATGGCAGATAAATTCATCCGCTATCAGTCAAGGAGGGTCGCTAATGATCGAGTTTGAGAAGCCAAAGATCGAGACGAACGAGTTATCCGAGGATGGCACTTACGGCAAGTTTATCGTGGAACCGCTGGAGCGCGGCTTCGGCACGACCCTGGGCAACAGCCTTCGGCGCGTGCTGCTGTCGTCGCTGCAGGGCACCGCGGTGACTTCCATCAAGATCGACGGCGTTCTTCATGAATTTTCCACTATCCCCGGTGTCAAAGAGGATGTCACCGAAATCATCCTGAATATCAAAGGGTTGACGGCAAAGCTGCACTGCGACGGCCCCAAAACGGTGGAAATCGCCGCCGAAGGCCCGTGCGAGGTAACGGCCGACTCAATCAAGTGCGACAGCGAGGTGGAGATCCTCAATCCGGAGATGCACATCGCCACGTTGGGCGACGGCGCAAAGCTGTTCATGGAGCTGACTCTGGACAAGGGCCGCGGCTATGTTTCCGCCGAGCGCAACAAACAGAACATGAGCGCCAACGTCATCGGCGTGCTGCCGGTGGATTCCATCTACACTCCGGTCTATAAGGTCAATTACAATGTGGAGCCGACCCGCGTCGGGCAGAATATCGATTACGACAAGCTGACGCTGGAGGTCTGGACAAACGGGATCATCGGCGCGCAGGAGGCCGTTTCGCTGGCGGCGAAGGTCCTCACCGAGCACCTGAACCTGTTCGTCAACCTGTCCGACAAGGGCAGCAATACCGAAATTATGGTGGAAAAGGACGACAAGAGCAAGGAAAAGATCCTCGACATGACCATCGAGGAGCTGGACCTTTCCGTCCGTTCGTTCAACTGCCTGAAGCGCGCCGGCATCAATACGGTCGGTGACATTATCAACAAGTCCGAGGAAGACATGATGAAGGTCCGCAACCTCGGGCGCAAATCCCTGGAGGAGGTTGTCTGGAAGATGGCCTCGCTCGGTTTTAATCTCCGCAAGGAAGACGAATGACTCATCCGCAAACCTGAGGAAAAGGAGTGAAATGCGATGCCAGGAACCAGAAAACTCGGAAGGGCCACCGACAGCAGGCTCGCCATGCTGCGGGCTATGGTTACTTTCCTTTTTGAAAACGGCAAAATCGAAACCACCGTGACCCGCGCCAAGGACGTCCGCTCCATGGCCGAGAAAATGATCACGGTTGCGAAGCAGGATAATCTGGCCAACAAACGCCTTGCCTATGGCTTTATCACAAAAGAGGCCGTGGTGCACAAGCTGTTCACCGAGATCGCGCCCAAGTATGCCGAGCGCAGCGGGGGCTATACCCGTATCAGCAAACTCGGGCCCCGCCGCGGCGACGCGGCCGAAATGGCGATCATCGAACTGGTCTGACCCGTTCCCCGTTTCAAAAGGCCGGCACCCGCCCCATACGGCGGACGCCGGCCTTTTGGCTTTTCTTTCCCGCCGCGCTGTGGACATTCCCGGAAAGAGACAGTATAATAAGAATGAAAAATAAGCCGGAATGGCTTCCTTTTCCATGGAAAGAAAAGAAGGAGACGAAGTCATGAGTGATTTCAAGATTATCACGGATTCCACGAGCGACCTGACGCAGGAGATGGCGGACGAGCTGGACGTGGCCGTCATCCCCATGAATTTCACCATCGGGGCGGACTCGTTCCTGGATTACCCGGATGAGCGCGACATCCCGTCGCATGAATTTTATACGCGGATCGCCGCCGGGGAGCCGTCCACCACCAACCAGATCGGCCTGGCGGTTTTTCAGGACGCCTTCGAGCCGTTTCTGAAGGATGGGACGGACGTGCTGTACCTGGGGTTTTCCTCGGGACTGAGCGGTACATACAACAATTCCGTGCTTGCGGCCCGCGACCTCGCGGAGAAGTACCCGGAGCGCAAAGTCCTTACGGTCGATACGCTCGCCGCCTCGCTCGGCGAGGGCCTTCTCGTCTGGCACGCCGTGCAGAAAAAGCGCGCCGGGGCAACCGTCGGCGAAGTGAAGGACTGGGTGGAACAGAACCGCAACCGGATGCACCACTGGTTTACGGTGGACGACCTGAACCACCTGAAACGCGGCGGCAGAATCTCCGGCGCGTCGGCCCTGGTGGGCACCATGCTCGGCATCAAGCCGGTCATGCATTTTGACGACGAGGGCCACATCATCTTGGTAGATAAGATCCGCGGGCGCAAGCAGTCGCTCGACGACCTGGTCGGCCATATGGAAAAGACCGCCGAAAAGCCGGAAGAGCAGATGATCTTCATCAGCCACAGCGATTCCCCGCAGGGCGCGGAATATGTGGAGGAACGGGTCAGGGAAAAATTCGGCGTCACCCGGTTCCGGACGGCGCCCATCGGGCCGGTCATCGGGGCGCATACCGGGACCGGAACGGTCGCGCTTTTCTACCTCGGCAGGGACCGGGAGTTCGAGCAAAAGAAACAGTAAACGGCCGGGAACGGCGCAAAACGGCGGCATTCCCGGTGTGCGGCCCATGGGGCGGAGCCAAAGCCATCTTGCAGGCCCGGGCCGCAGATAAGTGGGGTGATGTTTCATGAAGGTGGTTTTTATCACGCCTGCCGGCGATGTGCGCAGGCGCAAGCTGTATCGTCTCGGAAACCTGATCTACGGGCATTCCAATTCCATTACCGGGCCTTTGATCCTCGGCCATATTTTAAAAGAAGCGGGCCATGACGTTTCCGTCTACGAGGAGCTGTACTCGGATATCGACTTTTCCAAGCTGTTCGGCGCCGACGTGTTCTGTCTGTATACCATGACCTCGAACGCGCCGCGCGCCTACCGGCTGGCCGATATGTTGCACGAAAAAACCGGTGCGCGCGTACTCATCGGCGGGATGCACGCCTCGGCCCTGCCGGAGGAAGCGGCGCGCCACGCCGACCAGGTGATCGTCGGGGAAGGCGAGAGCGTCATCCGCGACGTGGTCGAGGGGCGCAGAAAGGAGAAGATCGTTTCCGCGCCGTGCCTGAAAAACCTCGACGAGGCGCCTTTCCCGGACTATTCCCTGCTGAGGACGCGCTGCGACTGCGCCAACGTGATGTCGACGCGCGGCTGCCCGTTTTGCTGCACGTTCTGCACCACGTCGCGGATGTTCCGCCCGTACCGGGAAAGAAGCATCGGCAGCGTCATGGAAGAGCTGCGGTATTACAAGCGGCTCGGCTTCCGGTACATGAATTTTGAGGACGACAATTTCACCGCCAACAAGGAGCGGGCGAAAGAGATCTGCCGCCGCATGATCCGCGAAAACCTCGTGTTCCGCGAGACGTTCTTCTTCGGCCGCACCGATATGGCCGACGACGAGGAGCTGCTCGGCCTTCTCCAGAAGGCGCACCTCACGCGCGCCCTGGTCGGCATCGAGTCGCTGAACCAGGATTCGCTGGACGCCGTGAACAAGCACCAGAAGATTTCCGACATCGAGCGGTGCGCGGCCGCCCTCGCCCGGCATAAGATCCGGCTGATCGCGAGCATCGTGCTGGGGATCGACACGGATTCCCGGAGCGACCTTGAGCGCAGCGTGCAGTTTTCCAAAAAGATCAACGCCTACCAGCTCCAGCCCGCCGTTCTGACGCCGTTCCCCGGCACCGAGGTTTACCGCCAGCTTGAAAAGGAAAACCGCATCCTTACGCGGGACTGGAGCCTGTTCGACATGATGAACGTGACGTTCCTTCCCAAAAAGATGTCGCCGTGGGAGCTCCAGAAGATGTTCTTCCGGGCGGTGAAGCAGTTCTACACGTTTTTCTCGTCCTTTCGGATCTGGAAGATTTTCGGCGCGGCCTACGGCCTGCGGCGCATCGCCTTTTCCTTTGTCGTCAAAATCGGCGTTTTCGCGCTGAGCCTCGTTGCGGATTTCGGCAGAAAGACGCATCTGTACCGGCTGAAGCACCATTGTTATGCGGGAACGTGACCATGCAAAAAGAGCCGTCCGGTTTTGCCGGGCGGCTCTTTTTGCATGGGGCGGTCAGCGGCCCGCCCGGTTCCTGCGGTAAGTCAGGTAGTCCTGCAAGATCACCGTCGCGGCCACCGCGTCCACGACGGCCTTGCGCTTTTTGCCCCGGGTATCCGTGTCGTTCAGGTAATTGTGCGCCGTTATGGTCGTTCCGCGTTCGTCCTGCATCGTGACCGGGACCGGAACGAGCCCGCGCAGGCGTTCAGCAAAGGCACGGGCGTTCCGCGCGCTTTCGCCTTCGGAACCGTCCATGTTGCGCGGAAGGCCCACGACGATCTCGCCCACGGCGAGCCGCGCCGCTTCCGCCGCCACTTTTTGAAGAAGCTTTTCCCGGTTCCATTCGGCCACGACGCCCGCGGGCGAGGCCAGGACCTCGTTTTCGTCGCAGACGGCCAGCCCGGTCCGCGCTTTGCCCAGGTCCACCGCAAGGATTTTCATGCCGTCGGTCCTTTCCGGTTGATGATGTTCACGGTTCCCCCGCCGGAATCGCTGCGGTACACGGAAAGCTCCGGGGGGATGTGCGAAGCGTCGTTCATGAAGTCGACGTGCGCCTTTTCCCCCTCAAAGGTAAGGACGCTGACCGCCGTGTTGTCGCCCCAGGGGATGTCGTTCATCCGGTCGGGATCCTTTCCCAGCGCGCGGCAGAGCAGCGAGCGGATCGCGCACCCGTGGGAGACGACGCAGACCGTCCGCCCTGGGTTTTCCCGGGAAATATCCATTGCCGCATCCCACATGCGGTCGACGACCTGCCGGATGGATTCCCCGCCCGGCGCCTTGAAGTCTCCCGGGTTTTCGTTCCAGACCTTCAGCATGGCGGGGCTTTCCTTCTCGATGCCGCCCCAGGAGCGGCCCTCCCAGTCGCCCATGTCGATTTCCATGAGGCGCCGGTCGGTATGGATTTCCAGTTTATGGTACCGGTTGATGGCCTGCGCCGTTTTGTAGGCGCGCTTCAGCGGACTCGAGTAGATGGCCGCGAACGGCTCGTTTCGCAGGCGCAGGCCGATCAGTTCGAGCTGTTTCGAGCTGTTTCCGCTGATGTCGCAGTCCGAGCGGCCCTGCAGCAGCCCGAGCGTATTCCCCTCCGCTTCGCAGTGCCGAACCAAAAACATTTTCGTCATTTTTTTCCTTCTCCCGTTTTTGCAATGATGTCGCAGTACGGCGGCTTTTTGATTCGCCTGTGCTGTTTCCGGCATTCCGCGCAGTCGCCGTGCCTTCTGCATTTCAGCCTGGGGCAGGGGCAGCCGGCTTTTCCCGTCGGTTCCGTCACCATGCCTGCACCTTCCCCGTCAGCTCCGACACGTTTTTGATTTTGTTTTCATCCAGATATTGGTTCAGGCCGTCCGCAATCTTCACCGGGGCGTAGGGGTCCGAGAACAGCACGGTGCCGATCTGCACGGCGGCCGCGCCCGCGAGCATCAGCTCCGCGGCGTCCCGCCAGCCGCTCACGCCGCCCATGCCCACGATCGGGATCTTCACCCGCCGGTATGCCTGCCAGACCATGCGGACGGCGACCGGGAACACGGCCGGGCCGGAAAGACCCCCGGTGTTGTTGCGCAGGACCGGCCGCCGGGTGCGGATGTCGATGCGCATGCCGGTCAGAGTGTTGATGAGGGAGAGCGCGTCCGCCCCGGCGCTTTCCGCCGCCGCGGCGATCTCCCCGATGTCGGAGACGTTGGGCGAAAGCTTGACCATCAGCGGTTTGCTGCAGTGGCGGCGCACCGCGGCGGTGACGGTTTCCACGCCCGCGCAGGTCGTCCCGAACTGCATGCCGCCCTGCTTCACGTTCGGGCACGAAATGTTCAGTTCCACCATGTCGACGGCGGTGTCCGAGAGTTTTTCCGCCACCCGGCAGTAATCCTCCGGCGTGCTGCCCGCGATGTTGGCGATCACGGCGGTTCCCTGCCGCTTGAGCCACGGCAGGTCCTCTTCGATAAAATGGTCGACGCCGGGGTTCTGCAGCCCGACGGAGTTCAGCATCCCGCCCGGCGTTTCGGCAATGCGCGGCGGCGGGTTGCCGGGGCGCTCCCGGAGCGTGATCCCCTTGCAGGAAACCCCGCCCAGGGCGGAGAGCGGGTAGAATTCCGAAAATTCGCGCCCGAAGCCGAACGTGCCCGACGCGGCGATCACGGGGTTGCGGAATTCCACCCCCGCAACGCGGACCTTCAGGTTTGCCATGACGCCGCCCGCCTTTCCGTTCCGTTTTCCCACACGACGCTGCGGCTGTCGAACACCGGGCCGTCCCGGCACACGCGGCCGTAGAACTCGCCGGCTGCGCCGCGCAGCCTCACGGCGCAGCCGAGGCACGCCCCCACGCCGCAGGCCATGCGCTCCTCCAGCGAGACCTGGCACGGCACGCCGCGCTCGTCCGCCAGCCTGCTTACGGCCCGGAGCATCGGCCTCGGCCCGCAGGCGAAGATCACGTCGAACTCGGTCGCGCCGAGCAGCTCCGTCACAAGGCCGCGGCGGCCGAAGGAGCCGTCGTCCGTGGCGATGCGCACTTCGCAGCCCGCGGCCTCGAAGTCCTCTTTCAGGATGACTGCGTCCCCGCTGCGGAACCCGGCCGCGAGCACCGCGTTTCCGCCGAACGGCTTCGCGGCGCCGAGGAGCGGCGGGACGCCGATTCCCCCGCCGACGAACAGCGCCCGGCGGGACGTGTCCCCCGGCTCGAACCCTGTGCCGAGCGGAGCCAGAAGGTCGAAGGAATCCCCTTCCTCCAGCCCCGCGAGGACTGCTGTCCCTTCGCCGCGCACCTGAATCACGAACCGCAGCGCCCGGTTTTCCGGGTCGGCTTCGCAGATGGAGATCGGGCGGCGGAGCGTTTTGCCCGGCACGTAGATCTGCGCGAACTGCCCGGCCCGGGAAATTCCCGCAAGATCCCCGGCGTCCACAGTGAAGTCGAAAACATCCCCGGTCAGCCGCCGTTTCCTCCGGATGGCGCAGCGGCGCGTGTCATACTGTTTCAAGGCGAATTTCCCCCAACCGTTTCATGATTTCGCCGCGCATCCGCACGGCCTCTTCCCGGGCGCACTTCGCGTAGTCTTCCTGCGGCGCTCCCCGCTTCTGCCACGCGCAGAGGATGGAGCGCGAGGCGTTCACCACGGCACCCAGCCCGTTTTTGTCGAACGCGGGCGCAGCGTCGTCGGCGGTTCCGCCCTGCGCGCCGTAGCCCGGAACGAGGAAGAAGGTGCGCGGCAGCGCCCTGCGGAGCTCCCGGAGCTGGTCCGGCCAGGTCGCGCCGACCACGGCCCCCACGCCCGAGTAACCGTGCTTCCCCGGCAGGCTTTTGCCCCACTCTTCACAGAAACGGCCCATCGCCTCGTAAAGCGTCTCCCCGCCCTTGAAGGGGCGATTCTGCAGTTCGTCCGAGGACGGGTTGGAGGTTTTCACGAGGATGAAGATTCCCCTGCCGCGCTCCCTGCAGACGGAAAGCAGCGGCGTCACGCCGTCGGAGCCGAGGTAGCCGTTCACCGTCAGCGCGTCCGCCCCGAAGGCCTCGAATTTTTCGCCGCCCACGTCGGTTTTCCCCAGGTGCGCCGCCGCGTAGGCCGCCATGGTGCTGCCGATGTCGTTGCGCTTGCCGTCCGTAATCACGAACATCCCCTTCGCTTTCGCGTAGGCGATGGTGTCGTGCAGCGCCTTCATCCCCTGCCAGCCGTACATTTCGTAGAAGGCGCACTGCGGCTTCACCGCCGGGACGACCGGGCACAGCGCGTCGATGATCCCTTTATTGAATTCCAGGATTGCCGCGGCTGCCCCGTCCGGGGTTTTGCCGTACCGGGCGAACGCCTTTTCCCGGATGAAGGCTGGGATGAATTCCAGTCTGGGGTCGAGGCCCGCCACGGTGGGGTTTTGCAGTTCTGCGATTTTTTCGATCAGTCGGTCGAATGCCATGTTGATTCTCCTTGCGGTTTCTCTTGGATTTTTGTCAGAGGTCCCGGAAGACGACCCGGCCCCGGCAGACGGTCAGCTTTACCTTCCCGGTCAGCTCGCGGCCCTTGAAAACCGCGTTGCGGCTTTTGCCGTGCAGCTTTCCGGGGTCGACCGTCCAGCGCTCCCTCGGGTCGAACAGCACGAGGTCGGCGTTCCCGCCCGCCCGCAGCGTCCCGGCCGGAATGCGAAGGATTCGCGCGGGCGCGGCGGACATCTTCTCCAGAAGCTGCGGCAGGGTCAGGTACCCCGGTTCCACCAGATAGGTGATGCCCGCCGCAAGGCTTGTCTCCATCCCGACGGCGCCGTTGGGCGCGGTGAGAAAGCCGGCCTTCTCGCGCGGCGTGTGCGGGGCGTGGTCGGTCGCGATCGCGTCGATGGTCCCGTCGCGCAGCCCCTCGACAACGGCGCGGCGGTCTGCCTCCGTGCGCAGCGGCGGGCTCATGCGGTAGTCCGCGTCGCGCCGGAGGAGTTCCCGCTCCGTCAGGGCGAAGTAGTGCGGCGCGGTTTCCGCCGTGACGAGCACGCCCCGGCGCTTCGCGTCCCGGATCATGGCGACGGAGTTCCTCGTGCTTACGTGGCAGATGTGCACGGGGACGCCGTAGGCCGCGGCGAGGGCGATTTCCCGCGCCGTCCCGCAGTCCTCCGCGGCGGCGGGGACGCCCTTCACGCCGAGTTCGCGGGAAACCGCGCCCTCGTTCAGCTTGCCGCCCGCGGAGAGCGAAAGCTCCTCGCAGTGCGCGCAGACCGCCAGCCCGATTTCGGGCGCGGCGCGCATCGCGGCGGCCATCACCGCGGCGTCGGCCACCGGCCGCCCGTCGTCGCTCAGCGCCACGGCCCCGGCGGCTTTCAGCGCCCGCCAGTCGGCGGCTTCCCGCCCGCGCAGGCCTTTCGTGACGGCCCCGGCGGGAAAGACGCGCGCGTCCGCGCTTTCGGCTTTTTTCCGCACGTACTCCACCGCTTCGGGGCCGTCGAGCGCGGGGGACGTGTTCGGCATGCACAGAAGGCTGGTCACGCCCCCGGCTGCAGCCGCGCGGCACCCGGTGAGGATGTCCTCCTTCTCCGTCTGGCCGGGGTCGCGCAGGTGGACGTGCATGTCCGCCAGGCCGGGGGCCGCGACCAGGCCGCGCCCGTCGATCTCCCGCGCGCCGGGGCAGGAAACCGTCCCGCCGATGCGCGCGATGGTGCCGCCTTCGACGAGGATGTCCCCCGTTTCGTCCAGCCCGTCGGCGGGGGAGAGAACGCGCGCCGACCGGATGCAGAGTTTGCTCATCGTGTTGTCCTCGCTTTCCTTCGGGGTTGGGGCTACCAGGGGATCAGGAAGTACTTCGCCAGCGCGAGCACCTCCCGCGACCAGCAGGCGGAAAGAATGTACCACGGCGTTTTGGCGGGAACCGCGTAGGGCTCCGCGCCGAGGGAACGCGCGATGGAGCAGGCGCGGAACTCGTGGTAGTCGTCGGTCACGACGGCGAGCGCCCGGTTCAGGCCGTTCGCGTCGATGATCCGCAGGGAATTCCGCAGGTTTTCCTCCGTCGTGGTGGAAGCGTCCTCGGTCAGGACGCGGGCGGGGTCGATGCCGTCGCCCGTGAGAAATTCCCGGATGGCGGAGGCCTCCGTCACGCTTTCCCCGGGGCCCTGCCCCCCCGCGGCGACGCATTTTGCGCCGGGGTGCGCTTTCAGGTAGGCGGAGGCGGCTTCCATGCGAACCCGCAGGTCGGCGCTCGGCACCGTCCCGTTGACCTTGCTCCCCAGCACGACGACGGTCGCGTTTTCCGGCGGGGAGACCGCGGCGGCGGAAAACATGCAGGCCGTCATCGCCGCGCTCCAGACGGCCCCGGCGCACAGCAGGACGAAAACGGCCGCTGCCGCCCGCCGCACGGCCTTGGATTTCCGCCCCGCCGCGCGGATTCTGCCGAAAAACAGGGCCGCGGCCATCAGGAGCAGACACACGGTGGCTCCCGCGCCGCTCCCGGCGTTCCAGACGTTCCAGCCGAGGGGGATCAGAAACCAGACGAGGCCCGCGGCGGCGGCAAGAAAGACGGCCGCCCGCAGCCAGGGGACGCTTCGCTTCATGGGGGCACCTCCCGCTTTGTGTGAGATCGCTTTTATTATAACATAAATCGCCGCGGTTTGCCGGTCGGAAACCGGGAAGTTTTTCCGCGCGCCCGGCTCCGGCTTCCGCCGTGGGCGCGGGACGCGGGAAAGTCTACCAAATTCGTACATTTCAGCGATTGACAAGAATAAAACGGAACATTATAATGAATCTATTGTCCTGTGAAAATTCACGATTGGTATTGGAGGTTCATCATGAAACGAGTGTACAACTTTTCCGCAGGCCCTTCCATGCTGCCGGAACCCGTTCTGCGCCGTGCGGCGGATGAAATGCTGGATTACCACGGCAGCGGGCAGTCCGTCATGGAGATGTCCCATCGATCTAAAATCTTCGGGGGGATCATCGGCGGCGCGGAGAGTCTGCTCCGCGAAGTGATGAGGATTCCGGAAAATTATAAGGTCCTGTTCCTGCAGGGCGGCGCGTCCTCGCAGTTCGCCATGGTTCCGCTGAACCTGATGAACGGCAGCCGGAAGGCGGACTTCGTCCTGACGGGCCAGTGGGCCACCAAGGCTTACAAGGAAGCCGCCCGCTACGGCGAGGCCCATGTGGTGGCTTCGTCCAAGGACAAAACGTTTACTTACATCCCGAAGCTCGACCCGTCCACGTTCTCGAAGGACGCGGATTACTTCTACATCTGCATGAACAACACCATCTACGGCACCGTGTACCACGAGCTTCCCCGGACGGGAAGCGTCCCGCTGGTCGCGGATATTTCGTCCTGTGCCCTGAGCCGGCCGATCGACGTTTCGCGGTTCGGCCTGCTGTTTGCGGGCGCGCAGAAGAACATGGGCCCCGCGGGCCTTACGGTCGTCGTCGTCCGCGAGGATCTCGTCGGCCACGCGAGGGAGCTTACCCCCACCATGTTCAATTACCAGACCCACGCCGACCACGGCTCCATGTTCAACACCCCGCCGTGCTATGCCGTCTACATCTGCGGCCTCGTGCTCGACTGGCTGAAAAACACCGTCGGCGGCCTTGAGAACATGGAAAAGATCAACAAAAAGAAGGCCGGCCTCCTCTACGATTTTCTGGACGGCTCCCGGCTGTTCCACGGCACCGTGGTCAAAGAGGACCGTTCCCTCATGAACATCCCGTTCGTGACGGGCAGCCCGGACATGGACGCGAAATTTGTCGCCGCGGCGGCGGAGCAGGGCCTCGTCAACCTGAAAGGACACCGGACGGTCGGCGGGATGCGCGCGTCCCTTTACAACGCCATGCCGGTGGAAGGCGTCGAGAAGCTGGTCGATTTCATGGAGAAATTCGAGAAAGCCAACGCATAACGTGCCTTTCGACCGAACCGCCCCATAATCCCGCGGTTCCGGCCGCCCCGGAACGCAAAAGCCCGGACTTTGTAGAAATATAGTCGATTTATACAAATCGTATTTTTAAGAAATCGGATCGCGCAGGAAAATCCGTCCGGAAAGCGCCCTGTTTTGTAAAAATGTGTCTTTTTATACGGACCGTATTCTAAAGAACGCCGAAAATTCCACAGAGGGTCCGGGGCCCGGCCCATCAGGGTGCCCGGGGCCCGGCCCATCGTTTCTTTTTGCTCTCTTTTTCTTTATCGAAAAGAAAAAGGAAGGAAAGGTGAGGGTGCAAAAAATGTATCGGATCAAATGCCTGAATAAAATTTCGCCGGCCGGCACGGGCCGTTTCGGGGAAGGCTATACCGTCGGGGACGCCGTGAAAGAGCCGGACGCCGTCCTGGTCCGCTCGGCTTCCCTGCACGAAATGGAATTCCCCAAAAACCTGCTGGCCATCGCCCGCGCGGGCGCCGGGGTCAACAATATTCCGCTGGACAAATGCAGCGCGCAGGGCATCGCCGTGTTCAACACGCCCGGCGCGAACGCCAACGCCGTAAAGGAGCTGGTCGTGGCGGCCCTCCTGCTCACGTCCCGCCGGATCGTCCCCGCCGTGGAGTGGGCAAAGACCCTGAAGGGCCGGGGCGATGAGGTCGGCAAGCTGGTGGAAAAAGGAAAAAGCCAGTTCGCCGGGCCGGAGATCCGGGGCAAGACGCTGGGCGTCATCGGCCTCGGGGCCATCGGCATCCTGGTCGCCAACGCGGCCCATTCGCTCGGCATGGACGTCTACGGCTACGACCCGTACCTGTCCGTCGACGCGGCGTGGGGCCTTTCCCGTGCCATCAGGCACGCCCGTTCACTCGACGAGATTTACGGGAACAGCGATTACATCACCATCCACGTCCCGCTCCTGCCGGATACGAAGCATATGATCTGCGCCGAGTCCATCGCCAAGATGAAAGACGGCGTCCGCCTGCTGAACTTTGCGCGCGGCGGGCTCGCGGATTCCGCGGCGGTCCTCGGCGGTCTGAAATCCGGCAAGATCGCCCGCTATGCCACGGATTTCCCGGACGACAGCCTCCTCGGCGTCGAAAACGTCCTCGCGGTTCCCCACCTCGGCGCGTCCACGCCGGAGTCGGAGGACAACTGCGCCCGCATGGCCGCCGATGAGCTGATGGAGTACCTTGAGAACGGGAACGTCCGCCATTCGGTGAACATGCCGGCCGTTTCCATGCCGCGCAACGGGGACACGCGCATCTGCCTGTTCCACCGCAACGTGCCGAACACCATCAGCAAGCTTTCCGGCATCCTTGCCGTTGCCGGCATCAATATTGAAAACATGCAGAGCAAGGCCCGGAAGGACTATGCCTATACCATCCTCGACGTGACCGGCGCCGTCGCCGGCTCCACCGCCGAAAATCTGGAAAACCTGCCGGAGATCATCCGCGCCCGCGTCATCGCGGGCTGAGCGGGGCGGCCTGCCGCCCGCAAAAAGGAAGGCGCCCTTTCCGCGCGGAAGGGGCGCCTTCCTTTTTTCCACAACCCGAAAAATATGGTTGAATTTTCCGGAAAAAGGGTCTATAATGAATTTTGCAAGGCAACTAAAAAGTGCAAAGCAGGAACAGGGTGGTAGCACACCCTGCCCCCTGCATACGGAGCAACAGCCTCCATACGCAACGGTTTTCACCGCGCATTGCAGGTATTATTATACTTCTTTCCGGCCTTTTTGTACAGGGGGGGAAAGAACCTGTTTTCGCATAGCGGCGCCGTGTATGGATTCATTTCCGTGCGCGGCGCTTTTTGCTGCCTTGCGGAGCCGCGGCGCGGTTCCCGCATTCCGCCGTCCCAGGGGGAGCTCCCCTCCCTGCGGGGCGGCCCGGGCGGGGGCTGCGTCCCGGCCCCGCCGGTGAAAGCCGTCTGCCGGTTCCGGTTTTCGGGAGGAGAAAGGTTTTGGAAAACCGCTGCGGGCCCGGAAAGCGGCGGCCCTCCGGCAAAAGAACGCCCCCACGGCTGTGTCCGCCGGCCGCGGGGGCTGATTTTTTTATGCCCGGAACCGCGGGCTTTTGTTGATGAAAAGGATGCTGAAGATGCCGAGCGCGGCAAGGATCAGCCCGAAAATGGACTGCGCGGCCGTGAGCAGCTTCGGCCGGAAAACCCCGGTCAGGTAGATCCCCAGGAAGCAGACGGCCGCCGCGAGCAGGACGATCCCCATCATCCTGCTGATCGCGCCGAGGTTGTAGCCCTCGTTTTTTTCCGCCTTTTTCCCGGCGATCAGCCTCGTGCCCTTTCCCGTCAGAAGGGCCGCGCCCAGAACCAGGCAGACGGCCGCGAGAATCAGTTTGTCCATGCTGTGCCCCTTTCCGCCCCGCCGGGGACCGGATTTTTTATGAAAAAAGCAGCGGGCCGCTTCCTGAGGCGGCCCGCTGTAAAAAATCCCCTGAAACGCAGTTCAGGGGAAGAATCTGTTTTCTGAATAAAACCCGCCTGGCCGTAAAGTGCTGAATAACCTGCTACCATAAGCAGGTGGGTGCCAGCCCAACGGTTTCGCACTCCCTTCGTCCGGCCGAAGCCGGGAGGTCTGAAGTCCGCCGCCGGAGCGAAGCTCCCGATTATCATTTGTAGGGTTATTTCTGCACTGGTCCGCGCACCAGGCAGGATGTTGGTTCAGTCGTCTTGGTTTTCGTCCTCTTCGGCTTCGTCGTCCTCGTCGCCGTAAAGGTCCTCGAAGTGGTTTTCAAACTGTTTGGCCAGTTTGTCGAGCAACGCCTCGTCGTCCACTTCGGCAAGCTGCTGTTCGCCGTTTTCCTCGACGGATTCGAAGATATAGTAGGTGCCCTGCGCTTCGACCTGGTCCTGCGGATCGCTGAACGTGGGCAGAAGGGCGTAAAAGCATCCGTCTTCGTTGTCGATCACGTCCAGGACTTCGAACTCGTGTTCGTTGCCCTCGTCGTCCACCAGAGTGAGCAGATCCGGCCCAAATTCGTCTTGCATCAGGTTTTATCTCCTCGCAGCTTATTCCTTCGGTGCGCTGACTTTATTGTATCCTGCCGGCCGCGCAAAGTCAACAGGAAAATTGTGTCCGACAAAATTACACCAAAAAATATAATTTTTTTTGCAAAAACTATTGACATATACCACATCCGGGTTTATAATAAAGCCAGAAAAGAAAAGGGACGAGGAATTCAGGGTGCGGGCCCGGAAACGGGTCGCCGGAAACTCCGGGGTCGGAACGGCGAGTGACGCACCGGGAAGAATCAAACTTTTCTGCGGAAGGGAGTGAGTCCAATGGGCCAGGAAATACCATCGCAGCAGCGGCCGTGTCCGTTGGGCGGCTGTTACCTCTAAGATGGAAAGGACTGAGTCCAAAAGACAGTTTCGTTTCCTTTACGGGGCCGGCGTGGCCTGCCTTTGCAAGCTGAATCGATGCTTTGACTCAAAGCGTGCCGTGTGGTATCGGCGTTGAAACGGGCGGATGCAGGGCAGTCAACATGCGCAGACGGTTCCGGAAAATTTCCGTTTGGGTGATACCGATGTTTTAATTTGGGGAGTTTCAATCCCGTGCGGCAGGAACCCGGTTTTTGGAATCGGGCGGCCGTCGGGCAAAAAACACAAACGCGAATATGGTTTCCAAGGGCCCCGGCTGCAGCCGGGGCTTTCTTTTGCGCCGCACCGTCGAAAAAACCGTGCGAAGGCAGGCTGTGCGGGACCCGGGCTTCCGGAGCGGCATCCCGCCCTCATAACGGCCCGCTGGAAAACGGCGAAACCGGCCGCCCGCCGCGGGGCCGCGCTTGTGCAAAAGCGGTTTTATGGTATAATGGGGAAAACGGTTCGGGGGGCGTGTGCCATGGATGCCGCACAGCGGCGCGAAAAAATACAGGAAGTCCTGAAACACAGCGAAAAGCCCGTGAGCGCGGGCTCGTTCGCGCGGAGGCTGGGCGTCAGCCGGCAGGTGATCGTGGGCGACGTGGCGCTGCTGCGCGCGGCGAACGTTCCCATCGCCGCGACTCCCCGCGGGTATGTGATGCAGGGCGCGGAACAGCGGCAGGGGATCATCCGCACCATCGCGTGCCGGCACAGCCGCGAGGGGATCCGGGATGAGCTCTACACCATCGTGGACAACGGCTGCGGCGTGCTGGACGTCATCGTGGAGCACGCGGTGTACGGGCAGCTTTCCGGCCAGCTCCATATCTTTTCCCGCTACGACGTGGACGACTTTGTCGCCCGGCTTTCCCGGAGCGGTTCGCTGCCGCTGTGCAACCTCACCGAAGGCGTGCATCTCCATACGCTGGCCTGCCCTTCGGAAGCGGCGTACCGGCGCGTCCTTGAAAAGCTCCGGGAAAAGAATCTCCTGTTTGAAAAAGAAGAATCCGGGGCTTGACAAAGCCGGCCGGGCTGCCTATAATAGTCTTACCATATGTCAAGACATATGAATTGACTACACCCGCCCCGGCGGAGAAGAGGAAGTGCTCAGCCTTGACCAGAGAAAACAAACTGCTCACCACCATTGTGGCCGCGCTGCTGTGCGCGATCGGCATCGTCATCCCGATGTTCTGCCCGAAGATCGTCATCGGCCCCGCGTCGTTCACGCTCGCAAGCCATGTGCCGGTCTTTCTTGCCATGTTCATCTCGCCGGGGGTCGCGGCGGCGGTGGCCCTCGGGACCACCCTCGGCTTTTTCGCGGCCGGTTTCCCCCTTGTGGTCGTGCTCCGCGCCCTGAGCCATATCGTTTTTGCGCTCATCGGCTCGTTCTGGCTGAAAAAGCAGCCGCAGGTGCTCGCTTTTTACGGCGGCGCGGTCGGGTTCGGCCTGCTGACGGGGGTCGTCCACGCCGCGTGCGAGGTTCTGGTCGTCACGTTTTTCTTCTTTGGCGACCAGCTTTCCAAAGCTTCCTATACGAGCGGATATTTTGTGACGGTTCTGCTCCTCGTCGGCGTCGGGGGCCTTGTCCACAGCATGGTGGACTACAGCATCTCGCTGACGGTCTGGAAACCGCTCGGCCGCACCGCCCGGTTCCCGGTCAGCGTGAAAAATGTTTTGGCGCTCGGCGGCAAAACGCACAGCGAGGCATAAAATGGTAAAAAGCCCGCCGCGCCCGGCTCCGGCGCGGGGCGGGAATTCCTTCCGGTGAAAAAATTTCTCCGGAAGGCCTTGACAAACCCGGAGAGTGCTTTTATAATAGAGCCAATTTCATAAGCAAAATCCCGTGAGCAAAGGCAAGTAGCAGGCACGGCGGTGTCACAGAGAGCGCGGCGTTGATGAGAGCCGGGCACATACGATGGCTGTGAATGGATTTGTGAGGAGCGCAGAGAAAGGGGATTCCCCCGGTACCTGCCGCCGCGTCCGCGCGTTACAGCGGAAGGGTATTCATGCGTGAACGCGGCGTACCTGTTTTGTTTTGCGGCGCAGCATCGCAGTGTACCTGTTTTGAGGGGAACGTCTTTCGTTCCCGAATTAGGGTGGCACAACGAGTCCATCGTCCCTGAATAGGGGGCGGTGGGCTTTTTTATTTGCCGTTTTTGCGGTTCGGCCGGCTGAATTCCCGCATGGGGCCCCGATTTCGCGAAGCGGCCCGCTGCCCGGAAAAGCCCGTTCTTCAGAATTGCGATGGATGGAATCAAACGCTTTTGCACTCAGGCCGTGCGGGCCCATCCTTTCGGTTTCGGCCGAAAGGATGCAAAGTCCGAGCAGAGGGGGAATCAGTATCATCGCAGCTGAGGTATCTTATGATTCCCCCTCTGCACTCCCTAAAGAGTCCCCATTGGGCTTGGGTACATCCGATCGGTCCGGTGGTTTTCATGGACGTTTCCGAGACTTTTGCTTGCCGTGCGGAAGGAAACCTAACCGAATATAAAAATCCAACATGGAGTTTTTAAAACCAAGCCCCTACATTTTTGACACACAAGCCTTAATACAAAAATATTTTCAAAAATTAGCCGCCGAAGGCTAATTCCATCCCTTGTTGGCGGGATAGATGAGGACTTTTTCAAATTTACCGATATGCGGCCTTCCGAAGAAGGCCGATGGAGAATTTATCGAAGGAGAGTGGAACAAATGATGGATCCGCCGATTGAGACCGTGAAGGCCCTGCTGAAAACCTACCGCACGGTGCCCGTGTTCTTTTCCGCGCTGACGGACTGCCGCACGCCGGTGGGAATTTTCGCCGCGCTGAAAAACAGCTCGGAAAACTGTTTCCTGCTCGAAAGCGTCGAGCGGTCGGAGCGCTGGGGGCGCTACTCGTTCATCGGCGTGAATCCGCAGGCGGAGATCGTCGTCCGGGACGGAAAGGTCACGGTTACGGCGGGCGGCGTTTCCCGGACGGAGCCCCTTTCCGACCCCGCCGCGTTCCTGAACGCCTGCCTTGCGGACTACCGGTCGCCGCATTTCCCCGGGCATCCGCGCTTTACGGGCGGTTTCGCCGGGTATTTCGGGTACGACATGCTGCGCTTTCAGGAAAAGAAGCTCGGCGTTCCCCCGTGTGACGACCTCGGGATGCCGGACTGCGTCCTGCACCGGTACGACGAGGTGATCGCCTTCGACCATTTGAGCGCGAAGACCTACGTGATCCTGCACATCGACGGAAAGTCGGACGTCCGGCGGCAGTACGAGGCCTGCGAGCGGCGGGCGCGGGAACTGGTGCGGAAGATTTCCGAAGGAGCGCCGGAAGGCGGCCCGGCGCCGGAAGCGAAGGGCGCGCCGGTCATCCGCTCCAACGTTTCCAAGGCGGATTTCATCCGCCGCATCGAAAAGGCGAAGCGCTACATCCGCGCGGGCGATATTTTCCAGGTCGTGCCTTCCCGCCGGTTCGAGGCGGAAAATCCACCGGACGCGTTTTCGGTTTACCGGCGGCTCCGCTCGGAAAACCCGTCGCCGTACCTCTATTATTTCCAGGCTCCGGATTATCAGATCGCCGGCGCTTCGCCGGAGATGCTCATCCGCGTTGAGGACGGCGTCGTCACCAACAAGCCCATCGCGGGGACGGCGCCGCGCGGCGGGGACGAAGCGGAGGACGAAAAGCTGGAGCGGGAGCTCCTGCAGAACGAAAAGGAGCGCGCCGAGCATACCATGCTGGTCGACCTCGGTCGGAACGATGTCGGGCGCGTCTGCCGGTTCGGAACGGTGGAGGTCCGCAATTTCATGCATGTGGAGCGCGCTTCCAGGGTGATGCACCTGGTCAGCGAGGTGCGGGGCAGGCTGCGGGACGATAAGACCGCCGCCGATGCCCTGTTTGCCGCGCTGCCGGCTGGAACGCTCTCCGGGGCGCCGAAGATCCGCGCGGCGCAGATCATCGACGAGCTTGAGACCGTCAAGCGCGGCGTGTACGGCGGGGCCGTCGGCTACCTCGGCTTCGACGGGAACATCGACACCTGCATCGCCATCCGCACGGCGCTGTTCCGGAACGGGAAGGCTTACGTGCAGGCGGGCATGGGCATCGTGGCGGACAGCGACCCCGAAAAAGAATATGACGAATCGGCAAACAAGGCGCGCGCCGTGCTCGACGCGATCCGGGAGGCGGCAAAATTATGATTTTGCTTCTTGACAATTACGACAGCTTTACTTACAACCTGTGCCACCGCGTCGGGGTCTTTTACCCGGACGTCCGCGTGGTTCGCAGCGACGAGATCACCCTCGACGAAATCGCGGCGATGCGCCCCGGGGCCATCCTGATTTCCCCCGGGCCGGGGTACCCGAAGAACGCGGGCGTCTCGGTGGAAGCCGTCCGCCGGTTCAGCGGAAAAATCCCCATTCTGGGCGTGTGCCTCGGCCACCAGGCCGTGGGCGAGGCGTTCGGCGGAAAGACCGTCCCGGCGGCCCGCCTGATGCACGGCAAGGCCAGCGCGATCGCGCTCGACACGGAATGCCCGCTGTTCCGCGGCCTGCCGGACGAGATCCGGGCCGGGCGGTACCATTCCCTCATCCTCGACCGCGGCTCCCTGCCGGACTGCCTGAAAATCACCGCGCGGGACGCGGACGGGCAGGTCATGGCGGTCCAGCACCGGACGGACCCCACGTTCGGCGTGCAGTTCCACCCCGAGTCCATTCTCACGGCGGCCGGAAGCCGCATTCTCTATAATTTTCTGAAAGAGGTGTGCCAATTGAAATTGAATCCGAAAACAGCCGCGCCGTCGGTTCCGGCGGAGAAGCGGGTCGGCCTGAAGCCCTTCCTTGCGAAAGTGGTGGACGGGAAAAACCTGACGGAAACGGAAGCCCGCGGCGCGATGGGCTATATTATGAGCGGTGAAGCGACCGACGCGCAGATTGCGGCGTTCCTCACGGCCCTGCGCATGAAGGGCGAGACGATCGACGAAGTCACCGGCTTTGCGAAAGTGATGCGCGAGAAGGCCGTTCCGGTTCCCATGTCCCCCGCCGCGGTGGACATCGTCGGAACGGGCGGCGACCTCGCGAACAGCTTCAACATCTCGACCACCTCCGCGTTCGTCGCGGCGGGCGGGGGCCTGCGCGTGGCAAAGCACGGCAACCGCAGCGTCTCCAGCAAAAGCGGTGCCGCCGACGTGCTGGAAGCGCTCGGCGTGAAGATTTCCCTCGAACCGGAGCAGGCCGCCGAATGTATGGAAAAGTGCGGCATGACCTTCCTGTTCGCGCAGCGCTACCACGGTTCCATGCGGTTTGCCGCCGGCCCCCGCCGTGAAACCGGCATCCGCACGGTGTTCAATATCCTCGGCCCCCTCGCCAACCCGGCGCACGCGGAAGGGATGCTTCTGGGCGTGTACGACGAGAAGCTGCTGGAGCCGCTCGCGAAGGTCCTGCGGAACCTCGGCGTCAAGAGCGCCATGCTGGTCCACGGCAACGACGGGCTGGACGAGATCAGCATTTCCGACAAAACCGCCGTCTGCGAGATCCGGGGCGGCAAGATCATCCGCTACGAGCTGGACCCGCGCGACTACGGGTTCGCGCTGGCCGAAAAGTCGCAGATCGTCGGCGGCACGGCGGAGGACAACGCGAAGATCACGCTGGACGTCCTGAAAGGCAAAAAAGGCCCGGCGCGGGACATCGTGCTCCTCAACGCGGGCTGCGCGCTGTACGTGGGCGGGCTCGCCGAAACCGTCCAGCGCGGCGTCAGCCTGGCGGAGCATTCCGTCGACAGCGGCGCCGCCCTGGAAAAGCTGGAGGAGCTCAAAAGCCTGACCGCCGGCTTTGCGGAGAAAACGGCATGATCCTGGATGAAATCGCGGCGAAACGGAGCATCCAGCTGCGGCGCGAAAGGGACGCCGCGCCGCTCGCCGAAGTGAAAAAAGCGGCGGAACGGGCGCCCGCGCCGAAGAATTTTAAGGCGGCGCTTCAAAAGCGGGGGCTTTCGGTCATCGCCGAGGTCAAAAAGGCGTCGCCGTCCAAGGGGCTCATCCGCCCAGACTTCCACCCGGCGGAGATTGCCGCGCGCTACGAGGCCGCGGGCGCGGACGCGCTTTCCGTCCTCACCGAGGAAGCGTATTTTCAGGGTTCCTCGCAGGCCCTGCGGGAAGCGCGGGCGGAGGTGAAACTGCCGATCCTGCGCAAGGATTTCATCGTTTCCCCGTACCAGATTTACGAGGCGCGGGCCATCGGCGCGGACGCGATTCTTCTGATCGCGGCCATACTGGACACGGCGACACTGAAAGAATATAAAAAGATTGCGGATTCCCTCGGCCTTGCGAGCCTGCTGGAAGCCCACACGGAAGAAGAACTGGAAAAGGTGCTGGCCGCCGGGGCGGAGATCGTGGGCATCAACAACCGCGACCTCACGACCTTCCGGGTGGACCTCGGCACCGCCGCGCGGCTGGCGAAGCTCGTCCCGCCCGGGCGCGTCCTGGTTTCGGAAAGCGGCGTCGCGTCCCGCGCGGATATGGAAACCGCCGCCCGGGCGGGCGCGGACGCCGTCCTGATCGGGGAAACGCTGATGCGCAGCGGCGACCCGGCCGCCACGCTGCGGGAACTGCGGGGCGAGCCATGAAGGTGAAGCTGTGCGGGATCCGGCGGCCGGAGGACGTCGCGTACCTGAACGAATTCCGGCCGGATTACGCCGGGTTCGTGTTTGCGGGGACCCGGCGCCGCGTCACGCCGGAAACGGCGGCCGCCCTGGCGGAAAAGCTGGACGCGGGCATCCGCAAGGCCGGGGTGTTCGTCGACGAGCCGGCGGAGTCCATCGCCCGGACGGTCCGGCTCGCGGGGCTGGACGCGGTCCAGCTCCACGGAAACGAATCGGCGGAAACCGTCGCGGAGCTGCGGCGTCTTCTGCCGGGCGTGGAACTCTGGAAGGCCGTGCGCGTCCGGGACCGGAACAGCATCCCCCGGGCGCTGGAACTCGGGGCCGACCGGCTCGTGCTCGACAGCTTTTCCGCGTCGGCGTACGGCGGGACCGGGAAAACGGCGGACTGGAGCCTCATCCGCGAAGCAAACCCGCCCGTCCCGTATTTCCTCGCGGGCGGGCTGAACAGCGGCAACGTCGCGCTGGCCGTCGCGGAACTGTCGCCCTACGGGGTGGACGTTTCCAGCGGGATCGAGACCGGCGGCGTGAAAGACCGCCGGAAAATCGAACAAATCATGCGAATCCTTCGGAAGGTGGGAAGCTGAGATGCAAAAAGCGGGAAGATACGGCGAGTTCGGCGGGCAGTACGTCCCCGAAACGCTGATGAACGCCGTCCACGAGCTGGAAACGGCGTATGAAAAATACAGCAGGGACCCGGAATTCCGGGCGGAGCTGCGGCGGCTGTACCGCGGGTACGCCAACCGGCCGTCCATGCTCTACTATGCGAAGCGGATGACGGAAGACCTCGGCGGCGCGAAAATCTACCTGAAGCGCGAGGACCTGAACCACACCGGCGCGCACAAGATCAACAACGTGCTGGGGCAGATCCTGCTCGCGCAGCGCATGGGCAAGAAACGCATCATCGCGGAGACCGGGGCGGGCCAGCACGGCGTGGCGGCGGCGACCGCCGCGGCCGTGTTCGGCATGGAATGCGAAATCTTCATGGGCGTGAAGGACATGGAGCGCCAGTCGCTGAACGTGTACCGCATGAAGCTGCTCGGCGCGAAGGTGACGGGGGTCGAGTCCGGTACCGGCACGCTCAAGGACGCCGTCAACGAGGCCATGCGGGACTGGGCGTCCAACGTGGAAAGCACCTATTACCTCATCGGCTCCACGATGGGCCCGCACCCGTACCCCATGATCGTGCGCGATTTCCAGAAGGTGATCGGGCAGGAGATCCGGAGCCAGCTTGAGGAGCGCGAGGGGAGGCTGCCGGACTGCATCGTCGCCTGCGTGGGGGGCGGCTCCAACGCGATGGGCGCGTTTTATGAGTTTATCCCCGAAAAAAGCGTGCGCCTCGTCGGCGCGGAAGCGGCGGGCAAGGGTGTCGATACGGCGCTCCACGCCGCGACGATCACAAAAGGCTCCACGGGTATTTTCCACGGCATGAAGTCCCTGTTCCTTCAGAACGACGAGGGGCAGATCATGCCGGTCTACTCCATTTCGGCGGGGCTCGACTACCCCGGCATCGGGCCGGAGCACGCGCAGCTTGCCAAGACCGGGCGCGCGCAGTACGTCCCCGTTACCGACGAGGAAGCCGTGCGCGCGTTCGAGTACCTTTCCCGGATGGAGGGGATCATCCCGGCGATCGAATCCGCGCACGCCGTGGCCGCCGCCATGCGCATCGCGCCGGAAATGCGCCGGGACCAGATTTTGGTCATCAACATTTCCGGCCGCGGCGACAAAGACGTCGCGTCCATTGCCAAGTACAGGGGGGTGAAGCTCAATGAACCGGATTGACCGGAAATTTGCCGCTTTGAAGGAACAAGGGGAAAAGGCCCTGATCCCGTTCGTGACGGCCGGCGACCCGGACCTGGAGACGACGGAGAAGCTGGTGCCCGCCATGCTGGGCGCGGGAGCCGACCTGGTGGAGATCGGCGTGCCGTTTTCCGACCCCGTCGCGGAAGGCCCGGTGATCCAGAAGGCCAGCAGGCGCGCGCTGGATTCCGGCACGACGCTCGTGAAAATCTTCGGGATGGTCAGACGCCTGCGCGAAAAGACCGACGAGCCGCTTTTGCTGATGATGTACCTGAACAGCATCTTTCGCTTCGGCACGGAGCGCTTCTGCTCGCTCTGCGAGGAAACCGGCGTGGACGGCGTCATCGTCCCCGACATGCCGTACGAGGAACGGGGCGAGATCCAGGGCGCGGCGGACCGGCACGGGGTTGTCCCCATCCGCATGGTCGCGCCGACGTCGCACGAGCGCATCCAAATGATCGCGTCCTCCGCGAAGGGATTTTTGTACTGCGTGTCCTCGACCGGGGTCACCGGGATGCGGAGCCGGTTCACCACGGATTTCAGCGGCTTTTTCGGCGCCGTCAGGAAATACGCGAAGGTGCCGTGCGCCGTGGGGTTCGGAATCTCCAACCCGGAGCAGGCCGGAAAGATGGCGGCCTACTGCGACGGCGCGATTGTTGGGAGCGCCATTGTCAAGATCGTGGAGCGCGAGGGGCGGAACGCCGTCCCCGCGGTCGCGTCGTTCGTGAGGTCGCTCAAGGCGGGCGTCACCGGCGCGCCCGGCTCCGCCCCGAACGGATGAGGCCCGGCGCGAAAATTCAGCCCGCCCGGAATTTTACGGTTCCGGACGGGCTTTTTCGGGGTTCCCGGGGAAAGGGCTGCCCGGAAGGGGACGAGGGGCGGCGGAACGCCGCGGCGCACGTCCGCGGAAAGTTGACAAGGGAAGCTTCCTACGCTATATTTAGGTGAGGAAAGGGGCGCGCGGCATGAAACAGGGCATAGGGAAAAGGGAGCGGCGCAGGTATCTGCTCCGGCGCTTCTGCGTGGAAACTTTTCTGTTTTCCATCCTGTTTCTCCTCGCGGCGGCTCCGTCGTTTTCCGCAGGCGACGTCGGGATTTCCGTTCTGCTCGCGGCGGCCGTCTCCTGCGCCGAAATCTGGTGCGAGCGGAGCGCCCTGCGCCGTTCGGGCGCGGCGATCCCGCAGGCGGACGTTCGGAAAACGTGGAGAAAGGACCTCCTTCCGCTGCTGGGCGCCTGGGCGTTTTTTGCGGCCGTCTTTTATTTTCTGCGGGGGAGGCCGTCGCTTTCGGCGGATTTTCTGATTCGGACGGCCGCCGGGAGCGCGGCGGCGGCCGTTGCCGCGCTGTACCTGCGCCGCACCCGCGTGAAGCTGCCGTAATCTATTTCCGAAGGAACAGCACGCCGAGCGTGCCCGGCCCGCAGTGGCTGCAAATGGTGCCGCCGGCAGAGGTGTCCAGAACCTCGCGGAACGGGGCGAGCGTTTTCACAAGCCGGGCCGCCTTTTCGCACAGGCCGTCCGGCATGGCGGAATGCGTGATAAAGATCCGCGACAGGTCGAGGTCCGCGCGGCCTTTCAGCCGGTCGGTCACATAGGAAACGAGGCATTTTTCCAGGCTGCCGCGGTATTTTCTGCCGACGGCCATGGCGCCGCCCCGCACCTCGATGCACGGCTTGAGCGAAAGCAGGTTCGCGCCGAGCGCCGCCACGGAGGAGCACCGCCCGCCTTTATACAGGTAGCGCAGGGTGTCGATGATAAAACTGGACTCCACCTTCGGGATCAGCCGGCCGGCCGCCCGGACGATTGCTTCGGCGCCCCAGCCCGTCCGCGCCAGCTCCGCCGCCCGCAGGGCGAGAAGCCCGATGCCCGTGGAGAGGTTCCGGGAATCCACGACGAAAACGTTTCCCGTCTCCCGGCCCGCAAGGACCGCGTTCTGGTAGCAGCTCGACATGGTCCGGCTGATGGTGAAATGGATCACCGCTTTTCCGCTTTCCGTGAAGGGACGGAAAAAGTCCAGGTAGTCCGCCACCGTGACGGCGGAGGTTTTCGGCAGCCGGCCGGTCCCCTTCACGTAGCGGTAAAGATCGCCCGGGACCAGGTCCACGCCGTCCCGGTAGGTCCTGCCCCCCAGGTTGATATGCAGCGGCGCGATGGAAATATCGTATTTCCGAAGGAGCGGCGCCGAAAGGTCGCAGGTGCTGTCCGCTGTGATTTTGATCGGTTTTGTCATATGCAGTCCCCCATTGAAGAACCGGCGCGTTCTGCGGGAAAACGCTTCCCGCCCGGCGGCCCGCCGGAGCCGTCCTTCCATTTTAGCACACCGCGGGGGATTTTTTCAATCGCCCGGGAACTGCCGCGGGAAAAAGGGCCGCGGCACGGAAAAGCCCGGAGCGGGAAGGGAAACGATCGTTTTATGAAATGGAAAACATGGTTCCGCCCGGATGAGAAAAAACCGGCGGTCGCGCTCAGCATTTTCCAGTACATAGGGCCGGGCCTGCTGGTGACGGTCGGGTTTATCGACCCGGGCAACTGGGCGACGAACATCGCGGCCGGGTCGCAGTTCGGCTACCGGCTGCTCTGGGTCATTACGATTTCGACCGTCATGCTGATTCTGCTGCAGCACAATGTGGCGCACCTCGGCATTGTAACGGGGGACTGCCTGGCGGAATCCGCCATGAAGCACCTGCGGAAGCGCGCCAGCCTTCCGCTCCTGCTCAGCGCGCTGCTGGCCTGTGTTTCCACCGCGCTCGCCGAGCTGCTCGGCGGCGCCGTGGCCCTGCAGATGCTGTTCGGCCTGCCGGTGAAAGCCGGAGCGGCACTGCTTGCGGCGGCTTCCCTGCTGATGCTGTTCAGCAACTCTTACCGCAAAATCGAGAAAATCATCATCGGCTTTGTTTCCATTGTGGGGTTTGCCTTCCTCTACGAGCTGACGATGGTCTCCGTAAACTGGGGCGAGGCGGCGAGGGGCTGGGTGACGCCGAGCATCCCGAAAGATTCGCCGTTCATCATCCTGAGCGTCCTCGGCGCGGTCGTCATGCCGCACAATCTGTTCCTGCACTCGGAGGTTATCCAGAGCCGCCAGTTCAACCTGAAGGACGAATCGGTGCTGCAGAAGCAGCTCCGGTTCGAGTTTGCGGACACGCTGTTTTCCATGATCGCCGGGTGGGCCATCAACAGCGCGATGATCCTTCTGGCCGCCGCCGCGTTCTTTCAGAAGGGGATCGCCGTTTCGGAGCTTCCCCAGGCGCACGAGCTGCTGAAGCCTTTCCTCGGGCCGGCGTCCGCCGTTATTTTCGCGGTGGCGCTCCTGTTCGCCGGGTTTTCCTCGTCCGTTACGGCGGGCATGGCGGGCGGCACCATCTCCGCGGGCATCTTCGGCGAAACTTACAGCGTGGGCGACCGCCACACCCGCATGGGCGTTGTGGCGACGATCCTCGCGGCCCTCGCCGCCGTCTTTTTCGTGGGGAACCCGTTCGACGGCCTTCTGGTTTCCCAGATGCTTCTGAGCTTTCAGCTTCCGTTCACCATTTTTCTCCAGCTCTACCTGACTTCGTCCCAAAAGGTCATGGGCCGGTACAAAAACACGCCGCTGCACAACGTCCTGCTCTGGGGCACCGGCATCGCCGTGACGGCCCTGAACGTCTATCTTCTGGCGGAATCGTTTCTGTAAGGCGGTTTCCGCGCTTTTTGTAGGTTTGTCAAAGATATGTTACACCAAAGGCAAGGAAATCATGGAGGACCATTTTGGGAGATTGCCATTTCAGAGGGCGCATAGGAAAAGCGTTGTATTTTCTGCTGTGAACAGCAAGCTGGT
>JALCPO010000014.1 GCA_022650455.1 Oscillospiraceae bacterium | reverse complement strand
GGAGAAAACCGCAAAGCAGATCACCGCCAGCCACGAAAGCTGGACGGATTTTCTGAAAACCGCCGCCCGGCTCTACAAATACCCGTACCACGAGCAGCTTATGATTTACGCCCAGCGGCCCGAAGCGACGGCCTGCGCGGAATACGGCCTCTGGAACGAGAGGATGCGCCGGTGGGTCAAGCGCGGCTCGCGCGGCATCGCCCTGATTGACAACACCGGCGGCCGCCCCCGCCTGCGCTATGTGTTCGACGTTGCGGACACCGGGGGAAACGAGAAATCCCGCCGCCCGTTCCTGTGGGAACTCAAACCGGAGCATGAAGCGCCGGTATCGAAGGCCCTCGCGGACGCCTTCGGCGTCCCCGCAGAAGAAAACCTCAGCGACCAGCTTCAGGGCATCGCCGCTCGGCTCGCGGCGGAGTACGCACACGACAATCTCCACGAAATCCTTTACACCGTTGACGGCAGTTTTCTGGAGGGCTATGATGAGTTCAACGTGGAAACAGCGTTTAAGGAAGCGGCCTCCGTCAGCACCGCCTACGCGGTTTTGTCCCGCTGCGGGCTGGAACCCGACGAATATTTTGAACATGAGGACTTTTTGAGCGTTTTCGATTTCAATACCCCGGACACCGTCGCGGCCCTCGGTACGGCGGTCAGCGAAGCGAGCGAGCGGGTGCTGCGGGAAATCGAAGTCACCGTCAAAAATTATGAGCGCGAGCACCTCGCGGAAAGGAGTATTTCCCATGAAGAACGGCCTAACCTACACGAAGAACGGGGATTACCTGATTCCCGACCTGACGTTGAAGCAACCGGAACAACCCATCGGGAAGTACGGGCGGATGCGGAGGGAGTACCTGAAGGAGCACCGCCCGATTCTCTACAACAGCCTGACGCTGAGCGGGAAGCTGTACCCGCACCTGCTGGAGATCGACCGGACGGCGAACGAGCGGCTGGAGCGGATGATGCCGGAGCTGATGAAGTCGGCGGGCGTCACGGAAAGCCTGAAAGCGTCCGATCCGATGCGCTGGGTGGGCCTGATGAACGACCTGAAAGCCCAGGCCGAGGAAACGATTCTGGCGGAACTGATCTACAACTAAACAGCGAACCCACGGAAACGCCGCCCGCACAGGGCGGCGTTTTGCTGTCCGAACAGCTTTCGCGGGCGTCCATTCCCCTCGCCCATCTGGACGATGTTCTACGAAACGGCGGAAACCGAAACGGGAGCAGCCTGCGCGTAATCGCCCGGTACGCCAAAGGAAAATCCGCCGAAGAAAACGCGGAGTTCCTCCGGCGCGAATACGGACGCGGCGGAAAAGGCTTCATATTCGGGACCGAGCGCCTGTCGGTCTGGTTCGACGAACCTGGTCTGCGCGTCGGGCGCGGGCGCTCCGCGCTGGGTGCCCGCGATGCCGCGCTCGTTTCCTGGGAACAGGCGGCGGACCGAATCGGGGAACTGCTGACGGCTGGTCAATATGCCTCCCGGGATGATCTGGAACGCGCTCCCGCTTTTGAGCGCAGGGAGCTTGCCGAAAGCCTGTGGGTTCTGCATCAGGACACCGCCGGAGAATTTTTCCTCGACGAATCCCTGTTCCAGGGCGGATTCCCCGAAAGCACGGAGCGCATCGCCGCCCTGCTCGGTCAGCCGGAACAGCTCGAATCGGTACTTTCCGGCCTGCGGGGTTTCTGCGCCGCGTATGAAAAGAATCCCGAATTGCTGCGGTTCCGGATTCACGACCCCAAAGCTCTTTCGCAGCGCCTGACCGATTTACAGAAGCAGCCGATTGTATTTCCGGCAATGGATCTTCCGAACCCAGCATTCGAACGCTTCATCACGGAGGACGAAATCGACGCCTTCCTGACACGCGGCGGCCCTGTCAGCGACGGGAAATACCGCATCTTTTCCTATTTTCTTTCGGGGCACAGCGTGAAGGAACAGGCTGCCCTTCTGCGGGACGAATACGGCACGGGCGGCAGCACCGGCGCGCTTTCCGGCGCGGACGACAGCTACGCGGACTATTCCCCGAAAGGGCTTGTGCTCGCGCGCGGCCCCATCTCCAATCCCTATGACAAGATTAAACTGAGCTGGAGCAAAGCGGCGGAGCGCGTCAGCCGCCTGATTTTCTCAGGCCGATATATGAGCCGCGCGGAACTCGGCCGCATCCCGGACTATGAAAAACGGGTGCTGGCGACGGAAATCCACTCCTTTTTTATCAACCTGCCGAAAAAAATCCAGCGCCCCTATGAAGGGAACGCCTTTGACAGCACGGGCATCGACCAGGTGATGGAAAAGCTCGGTAACCCCGCGCGGGTGGATGAAATTCTCGGCATGATGAAGCCGGTGCTGGAGAACACCGCTCCCGACGACCGGAGCTTCAAAATCCGCAGCGCCGCTTGCCGTCACACGCAGGAATTCCGGGACGGCGCGTTCACGCTGTTCCCGCACCTGTCCCTCGTTCCGACGCCCGAAGAAGGCTTCGCCGCCGCTCCGGCACCCGCGCTCTCCGAGCCGGACGACGAACAGCCGCCCGAGCAGCTTTCCCTGTTCCCCGATGAAAACCAACAGCAATACACCGCAATCCGGGCGGAGAGCCAACAGGCCGCGCCCAATTTGAACGTCCAGCCGACCGCCCGCACCGGAGACACCATCGAGAACGGCGTCATTCTCCATCATGTGGTCCTGACGCTTTCCGGCGGGCAGAGGGAGAATGCCCAGCGAACGACTGACAGCGACGCAATTTCGCTCCCCTACCAGGTGGGTGACACGGTCTATCTGGACGACAAGCCCTTTGAAATCACCGGGATTGGCAATGTTGACGTTCAGCTCCGCGACCCGGCGCTTTCCTATCCGATTTTCCGGGCCGAAAGCCGGGAGAACTTTGAACGCCTGCTGCGCCGGGATTCCCGAAACGGCCCGATGACCGACTTTCTGGCAACGGACCTGAAGCACGTGGACGCCGACCTGCGCGAAGCCCTGACCTCCGGCCTGCTGGGACAGGAAGACAAACAGACCCTCGCGGGGCTGTTCCGCAGCAGAGAAGGCAACGCCCGCGTGGCCCGGTGGCTTTCCGAAACCTGTGCCGGAACCGCGGAAACGATGGAGCTGATTACCGGCGAGACGGCGGACTTTTTTGCCGACACGAAGGGCTTCGAGGTCGAGATTCACGACAAATACAACAGCAGGCGGTCCGCGTCCTGGGAAAGAATCGCCCCCATTCTCCGCGCCCTGTATCAGCGGGAGCTGGACGGCTTTTCCCATGAGCCCGTCCTGCGGGAACCGGTCGCTCCTTCCACTGAGGTCAAGCCGCCGGAACCGGCCGCGCAGCCGTCCGGCAGTCCGCGCCCGGAGAACGGCGCGCCTGTTCCCGAAGAAGCCGCCGCGGTGTCTTCCCCCGGCGAGACCGCCGCCGAAAAGCCTGTTTCCGTACAGCCGAAGCCGCGGAATTTCCACATCACCGACGACAATCTCGGCGTCGGCGGCGCGAAAACTAAATACGCCTACAATATCGCGGCCATCCGGACCTTAAAAACCATTGAGGCCGAGGGCCGCACCGCGACGCCGGAGGAACAGGAAACCCTCTCCCGGTATGTCGGCTGGGGCGGCCTGCCGCAGGCGTTCGACAAGGACAACGCCGACTGGAAGAAGGAATACGCGGAACTCAAAGACGCCCTGACCGACAGGGAATATGAATCCGCGCGGGCCTCCACCCTGAACGCCCATTACACCAGCCCTACGGTAATTCGGGCCATCTACGAAGCTGTTGGGAATTTTGGCTTTCAAACCGGCAACATTCTGGAACCGGCCTGCGGCGTCGGCAATTTCTTCGGCCTGCTGCCGGAGAGCATGGCGGCAAGCAGGCTCTACGGCGTGGAGCTGGATTCCATTACCGGGCGCATCGCAAGGCAGCTTTATCCAAACGCGGACATCACCCTCGCGGGCTTTGAAACCACCGACCGGCGGGACTTTTTCGACCTCGCCGTGGGCAACGTGCCGTTCGGCAGCTACAAGGTGCCCGACCGGGCCTACGACAAGCTCGGATTCCCGATTCATGATTACTTCTTTGCCAAAACCCTCGACCAGGTGCGGCCGGGCGGCGTGATCGCGTTTGTGACCAGCCATTACACGATGGACAAACGGTCGCCCGACGTGCGGCGCTACCTCGCCCAGCGGGCCGATCTGCTGGGGGCCATCCGGCTTCCGAGCACCGCTTTTAAGGCCAATGCCGGGACGGAAGTCACCACCGACATCGTTTTTCTCCAGAAACGCGACCGGCCTATCGACATTGAACCGGATTGGGTGCATCTCAGCCAGACCGAAGACGGCATTCCCGTCAACAGCTACTTTGCCGACCACCCGGAGATGGTGCTCGGGACCGTCAAATGGGACGACCGCATGTACGGCGACAAAATGGAAACGGCCTGCGAAGCGTTCCCCGGCGCCGACTTTTCCGCACAGCTCCATGAGGCGGTTTCCCACATTCAGGGACAGATCACCGGGCTGGAGCAGGACGAACTGCGCGAAGCGCAGAGCGGGTCCGGCGGCACGCTGGCGGCCGATCCGAATGTCAAAAATTATTCCTATACGGTCTTTGACGGCGAAGTATATTACCGGGAAAACAGCCGCATGGTGAAGCCCGACCTGAGCGATACCGCGAAAGAGCGCGTCAAAGGCATGGTGGAGCTGCGGGACTGCGTGCAGAATCTCATCGGCCAGCAACTCGACGAGTTTGTTTCCGACGCGGCAATCCGGCAGACACAAGCCGAACTGAATACCCTGTATGACGCCTTCACCGCGAAATACGGCCTCATCAGCTCGCGCGGGAACAGCCTCGCGTTCGCGGAAGATTCCTCGTACTATCTGCTCTGCTCGCTCGAAGTTCTGGACGAGGACGGGAATCTGGAGCGCAAGGCCGACATGTTCACCCGGCGCACCATCCGGCAGCACAAAGTCGTGACCTCCGTGGACACCGCGTCGGAGGCCCTCGCGCTCTCCATCGCGGAAAAGGCGCGGGTGGACATGGATTACATGGCTTCGCTCACCGGCAAGACACCGGACGAACTGGCCGGCGAGCTGAAAGGCGTGATCTTCCGCGACCTGGGCGAACAGGACCCGGCAAGCGTTCCGAAAGCCTTTTATAATCTGGAGAAAATTCCGTTCGTCACCGCCGACGAATACCTTTCCGGCAACGTGCGCCGCAAGCTGCGGCTGGCGAAAGCCCTCGCGGAAATGCGGCCGGACCTCGCGGAGAAAATCGCCCCCAACATCGAGGCGCTGAAAGCCGCGCAGCCGAAGGACCTCGACGCCTCCGAAATCGAGGTGCGCCTCGGAGCGACGTGGATCGGCAGGGAATCTATCCAGCAGTTCATGGAGGAGCTGCTGGAGCCGCCGTACAACGTGCGGGACGGAATCCGGGTCAACTACTCGGAGTTTACCGCCGAATGGAATATCTCCGGCAAATCCAGCGTCGGGTACAACAACGTGGCCGCCCATGTGACCTACGGCACCGAGCGCGCCAGCGCCTACCGGATTCTCGAAGATTCCCTCAACCTGCGGGACGTGCGGATCTACGACACCGTCGAGGACGCGGACGGCAAAGAGCGCCGCGTTCTCAACAGCAAAGAAACCACCCTCGCCCAGCAGAAACAGCAGGCCGTCAAGGACGCTTTCCGGGAGTGGATCTGGAAGGACCCGGAGCGCCGCCAGGCCCTCACGAAAAAGTACAATGAGCTGTTCAATTCTTTCCGCCCCCGCGAATACGACGGGCGGTATCTGACGTTCCCCGGCATGAACCCGGAGATTACCCTGCGGGACCACCAGCTGAACGCCGTCGCCCACCAGCTCTACGGCGGGAACACGCTGCTCGCCCATGAGGTGGGCGCGGGCAAGACCTTCGAGATGGCCGCCGCCGCGATGGAGGCGAAGCGCCTGGGCCTTTGCCAGAAATCCCTGTTCGTCGTGCCGAACCATCTGACGGAACAGTGGGCCTCGGAATTTCTGCGCCTCTACCCGTCGGCCAATCTCCTCGTCGCCCGTAAAAAAGACTTTGAAACGAAAAACCGCAAGAAATTCTGCGCCCGGATCGCCACCGGCGACTACGACGCGGTCATCATCGGCCACAGCCAGTTTGAGAAAATCCCCATGTCGATCGAGCGTCAGGAACGGCTTTTGCAGGAGCAGATCGGGGAGATCGAGGACGGGCTGGAGGAACTCAAGGACAGCCATGCGGAGCATTTTACCATCAAGCAGCTGGAGCGCACGAAAAAAAGTCTGGAAGCAAAACTGAAAAAATTGACCGACAACGAACGTAAGGACGACGTGGTTACTTTTGAACAATTAGGCGTTGACAGGCTCTATGTGGACGAAGCGCATAACTACAAGAACCTGTTTTTATACACCAAGATGCGCAACGTCGCCGGGCTGTCCACCTCCGACGCGCAGAAATCCAGTGATATGTATCTGAAATGCCGGTACATCGACGAAATCACCCACAACCGGGGCGTCGTGTTTGCGACAGGGACTCCGGTTTCCAACAGTATGACCGAGCTTTACACGATGATGCGCTACCTCCAGCACGACACGCTCAAAGATCGGGGCCTCGCGCATTTCGACTGCTGGGCCAGCACGTTCGGGGAGACGACGACAAGCATCGAACTGGCCCCCGAAGGAACCGGATACCGGGCGCGGACGCGCTTCGCCAAATTCTTCAACCTGCCGGAGCTGATGAAGCTCTGGAAAGAGGCGGCCGACATCAAGACCGCCGACCAGCTCGACCTTCCCACCCCGAAAGCGATTTACCACAACGTCGTCGCTCAGCCGACCGATCTCCAAAAAGAGATGGTACAGGAACTTTCGGAGCGCGCCGCCGCCGTCCATTCCGGGGCGGTCGATCCAACCTCGGACAACATGTTGAAGATTACGTCGGACGGGCGCAAGCTCGGCCTCGACCAGCGCGTCGTTAATCCGATGCTCCCCGACGACCCCGGCAGCAAGGTCAACCGGTGCGTGGACAATATTTACCGCATCTGGGACGAGGGGCAGGTGGGCAGACTGACGCAGCTTGTGTTCTGCGATATTTCCACGCCGAAAGGCCATGCCGCCAAACAGCAGGAACGGGCCATAAAAGCCGGAGGGAAACTCGCGGGCGGCACGGAGCTTCACGCATTGGAAAATGAGATTCATCAAGAAAAGGAAACTGATACCGCCCCGTTCAGCATCTATGACGACATCCGGCAAAAGCTCGTCGCGCGGGGGATTCCCGCCAAACAGATCGCGTTTATCCATGACGCCGATACGGAAGTCAAGAAGAAGGATCTGTTCGCCAAAGTCCGCGCCGGGCAGGTGCGCGTCCTGATGGGCAGCACGTTCAAGATGGGCGCGGGCATGAACGTCCAGGACCGCCTCGTCGCCCTGCACGACCTCGACTGCCCGTGGCGTCCCGGCGACCTGGAACAGCGGTCCGGCCGCATCATCCGACAGGGTAACAAAAATCCCGAAGTGCATATCTATCGTTACGTCACCGAAGGGACATTCGACGCCTATTTGTGGCAGACCATCGAAAACAAACAAAAATTCATCAGCCAGATTATGACTTCCAAATCGCCGGTGCGCTCCTGCGAGGACATCGACGAAACGGCGCTTTCCTATGCGGAAATCAAGGCGTTATGCGCGGGCGATGAACGGATTAAGGAAAAGATGGACCTGGATATTGAAGTGTCGAAACTCCGGCTGCTCAAAGCCAGTCATCAGAGCCAGCAGTACCGGCTGGAGGACAACCTGCTCAAATACTTCCCGGAACAGATCGAGCGCAGCAAAGGTTTCATCGCCGGTCTGGAAACGGACAGGAAAACGCTGGCGGAGCATCCTCATCCAAAGGACGGCTTTGCCGGGATGGTGGTACGGGGCGATTCCCTCACCGACAAAGACAACGCCGGGGCCGCCATTCTGGAAGCCTGCAAGGAGGTCAAAGGGCTGGAGCCGATCCCCATCGGCAGCTACCGGGGCTTTTCCATGTTCCTGTCGGTGGAGGATTTCGGGAAAGATTTTATTCTCACTCTCAAAGGTCAGATGACGCACCGGGTGCCGCTCGGAAAGGATGCGAGAGGCAACCTGATCCGCATTGATAATGCCCTCGCTTCCATGCCGGAACGGCTGAATGCGGTTCACGCCCAGCTCGACAACCTTTATGCGCAGAGGGAAGCGGCAAAAGCGGAAGTCGGCAGGCCGTTCCCGCAGGAAGCGGAACTGGCGCAAAAAAGCGCCCGCCTTGCCGAGCTGAATACGCTGCTGGACATCGACAGCCATGCGTCCGCTCAGCAGCAGGCAGCGGAGGAAGAAGCCACGGCAAAGCGGGAGCGTCCCTCCGTGCTGGAAAGCCTGAAAACACCCTGCGTCTGCGGGACGCAGGGCAGAAAACTGAAATATGAAATGGAGCGGTGACGATGGCCAACCGGGAACGGAAAGTCCAGCTCAAATTCCGCGTCACCCCGCAGGAACGGGAGCTGATCGAACGGAAGATGGCGCAGCTCGGCACCCGGAACATGGCGGCGTATCTCCGCAAGATGGCGCTGGACGGCTATGTGGTCCGGCTGGAACTGCCGGAGCTGAAGGAGATGGTTTCCCTCCTGCGCCGGTCGAGCAACAACCTGAATCAGCTGACCCGGCGGGTGCATGAGACAGGGCGCGTTTACGACGCGGATTTGGAGGATATTCTCCAGAATCAGGACCGGCTTTGGCGGGCGGCCAACGATATTCTGGCCGTTCTCGCAAAGATAAAATAGGAGCGTATGCTTCGGAAAACGGAGGCGGTTGCCGTCGTGTAAGCCGCCCATTATTTTCTTGCCGCATCCTTGCAAAAAAATATCCGGCGCTGTATGGTGGAATCAGGAATTGAAAAGGAGGACGACGGAATGAAACTGATACTGAAAATACTGGTTGCCCCGGTTATCGTGGTGCTGGTTCTGTTCGTTTGGATTTGTTCCGCTCTGCTGTACTGCTCGGCGTGGGTGTTCGGCCTCGCGGGGACGCTGCTCGGCATCTTCGGCGTGCTGGCGCTGATTACCCGGCAGACCACAAACGGGATCATCCTGCTGGTGATGGCGTTCCTCGTCAGCCCGTATGGGATTCCGATGGCGGCGGCGTGGCTGCTTGGGAAGATACAGGATTTGAGATACGCGATTCAGGACTGCGTGTATGGATAAAAACAGGGTTTAGCCTTCCCTGCGGTACTCCGCAACCTCGGAAAGCGGACAGTCCAGAAGTCTGCACAAATCGTCCAGAGTATTTGTAGATACGGACATGTTCTTTTTCAGCCGCTGAACCGTACTGCCGCTGATTTTGTATTTCTCCCGCAGCGTATAGGTTGTAACGCCTTTTCTTCTCATGGTTTCCCAAAGGGGAGTGTAAACGATCAAAATAATCGCCTCCTGATACTTGAATATCTTCATTATGTTCGTTATAATGGGCATAGAACATGCTCGAATATGGGGCATGTAGGAGGCGAGGCGCTTATGGCCGATTATGCAAAGATGTACCATGAACTTTTTGGGGCGGTAACGAAAGCGATTCAGATATTGCAGCAGGCGCAGATTGACACGGAGGAAATATACATATCCGCAAAAGAGCCTGCGATAAAGATACTGCCTAAAAATGAAGATAGCGACCGGGAGGACAACGATTCACGATAACATCGCTGCCCTCTTTCTTTTCGGGAGGCGATGCCCATGGCGACGACGCGGCTGATGCCGCTGCACACCGGCAAGGGCCGGGATGTCGGCACGGCGATCAGCGATATTATCGACTACGCGGAAAACCCGGAAAAAACGGATTACGGCAGGCTCATCACCGGATATGCGTGCGACAGCCGCACGGCCGACGCCGAGTTCCTCTTTTCCAAGCGGCAGTACGCCGCACTCACCGGCCGGGCGCGCGGCGCGGACGACGTGATCGCCTACCATCTCCGGCAGTCCTTTGTGCCCGGCGAAATCACGCCGGAGGAAGCGAACCGCATCGGATGCGAGTTCGCCAGACGGTTTACCAAAGGCGATCACGCCTTCATCGTCTGTACCCATATTGACAAGAAGCATATCCATAATCATATCATCTGGAACTCCATGTCGCTCGACTGCACCCGGAAGTTCCGGAATTTCTGGGGCAGCACCAGGGCCGTGCGGCGGCTGAACGACACCTTGTGCATGGAGAGCGGCCTGTCCATTGTGGAGAATCCGAAGCGGCACGGCAAGAGCTACAACAAGTGGCTGGGCGACCGGGCGAAGCCCTCCCACCGGGAGCTGCTGCGCGCGGCCATCGACACGGCCCTCGCGCAAAAGCCCGCCGATTTTGACGCGCTCCTGAAGCTCCTGCAAAAAGCCGGATATGAGGTCAAGCCGGGCAAAGTCCCCGCCTTCCGCGGCAAAAATCAGAAGCGGTTCGTCCGGCTGGACACCCTCGGAAGCGGTTACGGGGAACCGGAGCTGCGGGCCGTTCTCTCCGGCGAAAAGGCGCACAGGCCGCGCAAGAAAATCACTCCGCCAGCGCCGGGAAAGCAGGTCAGTCTGCTGGTGGATATTCAGGCCAAGCTCCGCGCCGGAAAAGGCGTCGGATATGAACGCTGGGCGAAGGTTTTCAATCTCAAGCAGATGGCGCAGACAGTCAATTATCTCACTGAGCATGGTCTTTTAGAGTATGCTCAGCTTGCGGAAAGAACGACTGCGGCGACCGCCCGGCACAATGAGCTTTCCGCGCGGATCAAGGCCGCTGAAAAGCGCCTCACGGAAATTGCCGTTTTGAAAACGCAGATCGTCAATTACGCCAAAACCCGCGACACCTACGTCGCCTATCGAAAGGTCGGTTACTCAAAAAAATTTCTCGCGGAGCATGAGAGCGAAATCCTCCTGCACAAGGCGGCGAAAAAAGCGTTCGACGAGCTGAATGTGAAGAAGCTGCCGACCGTCAGAAGCCTGCAAACTGAATATGCCCGGCTGCTTTCCGAGAAAAAGAAAACCTACGCCGACTACCGGCAGGCCCGCGATGAGATGAAGGAGTTGCTGACCGTCAAGGCCAACGTGGACCGGCTCATGGGTTACGACGAAAAGCAGCCGGAGAAAGAACAGGAGCAGACGAAATCCCAAAGCCGGTAATGCGTTCCCGCCGTGGCTTTTCCGGAGGGAAAGCCTGTTAAGGTTTTCCCTCTTAATTGCCGGACTGTGCAGGACGGGAGCCGGGTCAAGAGTGCGCAGCACCGCCGACGGCGGCTTGCTCTTGACGCGGTTCCCGTTCCTGCGCTACTCCCCTGCGGGCCGTGCCCGCAAAGCGTCCGAAGGACGCGCAGCCGCACAATTTTATTGTGCGTTCAAAGGGGATTGGGGGCGCTGCCACCAACAAGCAATTTCACGGTTTTCGCCGAAGCGAAAAACGGGAAATCGGCATCGTGGGTCCCACGATGCATTGCTTGCCAGCATTCTATTCCGAGAAAACGGACAAGAGAATCTTGACGCTTTCTTGACACCATGGCAGAGAAAATTGACACTCTCTTGACTTCTTTTTTGGTATGATTTTGATTGCAGAGAATGTGGCACCGGGGCTATGCGTACATGGAACGGCCGGGCCAAAAATCACAGGGGGTATTCCTTTGGATTGGATAGGAATTATAATATGGAGCCTGGTGATCATTCTGGCTGTTCTATGCGTCGTCCAGTGGTGGGCAAATACCCATCCGAAATAGGGCAGCACACCCTTTTACAAAAAAAGCAGCTAAGGAGAAAGAAAAATGCAAAGTGTTACGATCCTCGCAGGTTTAGTCGGTCTTGTTTTGCTGGTTTACCTGTTTTACGTCTTGTTTCGAGGTGAGAAACTATGAGCTATATAGTTGTCCAGGATTTATTCTATATCGTTTTTTTGATCGCCCTGTCCGTCCCGCTTGGCATCTATATTGACAAGGTGATGACCGGGCAAAAGGTGTTTTTGTCCCGTGCGTTCGCTCCCCTGGAAAACGGGATTTATAAAATCATGGGGACTCGAAGCGATGAAGAAATGGGGGCCAAGAAATATACGCTTTCCGTTCTCCTGTTCAGCGGCATCGGATTTGTCTTTCTGTTTTTATTGCTGTTGTTGCAAGGGGTGTTGCCGTTCAATCCGGAAGGGATAAAAGGGATCAGCTGGCACCTGGCCTTCAACACGGCCGCAAGTTTTGTGACCAACACGAACTGGCAGGCATATTCGGGAGAATCCGCGCTGTCCTACCTGAGTCAGTTTTTGGGGTTGACCGTTCAGAATTTTGTGTCGGCAGCAACTGGAATCGCCGTCCTGTTTGCGCTGATCCGCGGTTTCGTGCTGAAAAGGCAAAGTACGATAGGAAATTTTTGGGTTGATTTGACAAGAGCTACGCTTTATATTTTAATTCCGCTTTCTTTCGTGATTGCAGTCCTTCTCGTTTCACAGGGCGTGGTTCAAACATTTAGCCCTTATCGGGCTGTGACCACGTTGGAAAGCGGAGCCGCTCAAACGCTTCCACTGGGCCCTGCGGCAAGCCAGATTGCCATTAAACAGCTTGGTACGAACGGCGGCGGTTTCTTTGGAATGAACTCGGCTTTTCCGTTTGAGAATGCCACACCGTTTTCAAATTTCATTGAGGTGCTGTCCATCTTGCTGATTCCGGCGGCGCTTTGCGTCTCTTTCGGTAAAGCGGTGAAAGACGGCAGACAGGGCAGATCGATTTATCTGGTTATGATGATCTTCTTTGCGGTTTCTCTCGTCGCCATAACGGCTTGCGAGCTGTTTACCGGCCCGGGTTTCAACGGCGTGGCAGCTTCCGGAAATATGGAGGGGAAAGAAATCATCCACGGCGTCGGCGGCTCCTCGCTCTGGACCGTAGTCACGACGGCGGCTTCCAACGGATCCGTGAATACCATGCACGACAGCCTTACGCCATTGGGCGGTATGCTTCCCATGTTTTTGATGCAACTTGGCGAGATCGTTTTCGGCGGGGTCGGCAGCGGGCTGTACGGGATGCTGGCTTTCGTATTGATGACCGTGTTTATCGCCGGGCTGATGGTTGGCCGGACGCCGGAATACCTCGGCAAAAAAGTGGAGCCGTTCGATATGAAAATGGTATGTCTGATTATCCTCGCCCCGCCGCTTCTGTCGCTGCTTGGCACCGCCGCGACCGTTCTGATTCCTGCCGCGTCCGCGTGGTTGACCAATTCCGGCGCGCATGGATTTTCGGAAATCCTGTATGCTTTCTCTTCCCTGGCCAATAACAACGGCAGTGCCTTTATGGGGTTCAATGCAAACACGGTCTATACCAATGTGCTGGGCGGAATAATCATGCTGTTGGTTCGGTTTATTCCCATGGCGGCCGCAATTTATCTTGCCGGAAATATGGCAAAGAAGAAAACGGTCGCCGTCAGCGCGGGAACCCTGTCCACCACCAACGGCGTCTTCGTCGGGCTTCTGATCGGGATTATCCTCATTATCGGCGCGCTGAGCTTTTTCCCGGCGCTTGCTCTTGGCCCGATTGCCGATTATTTTACCTCTTAAGCAATAGAAAAAGTGGAGTGACTGAATATGGAAAATAAAAGCACCAATCGAAACATTCTGTTCGATTCGATTCGGCAGTCTTTTGCGAAACTGACGCCTCGCGTGCAGGTGAAAAATCCCGTCATGCTGGTGGTCTATATCGGGGCGCTTTTTACCACCGCCCTTTACTTCCTGTCATTTGCCGGGATTCAAGATGAAAACAGCGGTTATATCCTGGCGATTGCGATTATCCTTTGGCTTACCGTTCTGTTCGCCAATTTTGCGGAAGCCATCGCGGAAGGGCGCGGGCGGGCGCAGGCCGCCACCCTCCGCAGGGCGAGGAAAGACGTAAAGGCAAGAAAGTTGAAGTCGAAAGACAATGTGAACGAATCTACCGAGGTACTATCTGCCGACCTGAAAAAAGGGGACGTCGTCTATGTCAAAGCCGGAGAGCAGATTCCGATGGACGGCGAGGTGATCGACGGCGCGGCATCCGTGGATGAAAGCGCCATCACCGGAGAATCGGCCCCCGTCATCCGCGAGTCCGGCGGCGACCGGAGCGCCGTGACCGGCGGAACGACGCTGGTTTCCGACTGGCTGGTCATTGAAGTCACGGCGGAGGCGGGAACCAGCTTCCTCGATAAAATGATCGCCATGGTCGAAGGCGCTTCCCGGAAAAAGACCCCGAACGAGATTGCGCTTCAGATTCTGCTGGTGACACTGACCATTATTTTTCTGGTGGTTTCGGCCACCCTTCTGCCTTTTTCCAGTTTCGCGGCCGCTCAGGCGAAGGCGGGTTCGGCGATTTCCATCACGAACGTCATCGCCCTGCTGGTCTGCCTGGCCCCCACCACCATCGGCGCGCTCCTTTCCGCCATCGGCATCGCGGGGATGAGCCGTCTGAATCAGGCCAACGTGCTGGCGATGAGCGGGCGCGCGATTGAAGCTGCCGGCGATGTGGATGTCCTCCTGCTGGACAAAACAGGGACGATCACGCTGGGCAACCGGCAGGCGAGCGAGTTCCTGCCGGTCAATGGAGTGACGGAGCGAGAACTGGCCGATGCCGCCCAGCTTTCTTCCCTCGCGGATGAGACAGCCGAAGGGAGAAGCATCGTCGTTTTAGCAAAGAAAAAATTCGGGATACGCGGAAGGGAGCTTTCCAGGCTGAACGCGACCTTCGTGCCCTTTACCGCGAAGACGAGAATGAGCGGCGTGGACTACCAGGGCACCCAGATTCGCAAAGGCGCGGCGGATGCTGTTAAAACTTTCGTTCAGGAAAAAGGCGGGACCTATCCGGAAGAATGCGAGCGGCTCGTCAAACACGTCGCCGTCTCCGGCGGCACTCCGCTGGTCGTGGAGAAGGACAACCGGGTCCTGGGCGTCATCTACCTGAAGGACATCGTCAAAAACGGTGTGAAGGAGCGGTTTGAGGACCTGCGCAAAATGGGCATCAAGACCATCATGATTACCGGAGACAACCCCATGACGGCGGCGGCCATCGCCGCGGAAGCGGGGGTGGACGACTTTCTGGCGGAGGCGAAGCCGGAAACCAAGCTGTCCCTGATCCGGGACTATCAGGCGAAAGGGCATCTGGTCGCCATGACGGGCGACGGGACGAACGACGCCCCGGCGCTTGCCCAGGCGGACGTCGCCGTAGCGATGAACAGCGGCACGCAGGCGGCAAAGGAAGCGGGCAACATGGTGGATTTGGATTCCAGCCCCACCAAGCTGATCGACATTGTCCGCATCGGAAAACAGCTTCTGATGACGAGAGGTTCCCTGACCACTTTCAGCATCGCGAACGACGTGGCCAAATATTTCGCAATCATTCCGGTGCTGTTCTTCTCGATTTATCCGCAGCTTTCGGCCCTGAATTTCATGCGGCTGACCAGCGCCACCACCGCGATTCTTTCGGCGATCATCTTTAACGCGCTGATTATCGTCGCGCTGATTCCGCTGGCGCTCAAGGGTGTGAAATACCGAGAGGTCCCCGCAGGCAACCTGCTGGACCGCAACCTGCTGGTCTACGGCCTGGGCGGCATCGTAACGCCTTTTGTGGCGATCAAACTGATCGATATGCTTTTGACCGCATTTGGCATTGTGTGAGGTGAACGGACAATGAATAAAAACACGAAGATCTTGAAACCGGCTCTGCTGTGCTTTCTGGCCATGACCGTCCTGTGCGGAATCGTTTATACGGCGGTTGTCACGGGCGTCGCGCAGCTGTTCTTTCCGCATCAGGCGAACGGCAGCGTGATTACGGTTACGCTGAAAAACGGCACGACACGGGAATACGGCTCGGAGCTGATTGCGCAGAAATTCACAAAGCCGCAGTATCTGATCGGCAGGCCGGACGGGGTAACGAATCTGTCGCCGACCGGCGAAAAAGAAAAGGAACTTGTGCAAAAGCGGGTTGAATGGCTGCGCTCCATCGACCCGGATAACCGGTCGGAGATTCCCGTGGACTTGGTGACGGGTTCCGGCAGCGGCGTGGACCCGAACATCTCTCCGGCGGCGGCGGAATATCAGGCGGCGCGCATTGCGAAGGCGAGGAATATGAGCGCGGACGCCGTGCGGGCGGTGATTCGAAAGTACACGACGGGACGGTTTCTCGGCTTTCTCGGCGAACCGGCCGTGAACGTTCTGAAGGTCAACCTTGCGCTGGACGGGCTTTTATGATTGCCGATTGCATGCAAAAGTCGGATAATAGAAGGGGGTGACGGGAAACGATGGACCCATCGGAGGAACGGCCGGACCCGGATACGATTCTGAAAGAAATCCAGGCGGGGCCGGACAAAAAGCAGGGGAAACTGAAAATTTTCTTTGGGTACGCCGCGGGCGTCGGGAAAACCTACGCCATGCTGGACGAAGCTCAGGAGCGGTACCGGAGCGGTACCGACGTTCTGGTCGGCTATATCGAGCCCCATACCCGCCCGGAGACCATGCGGTTGCTGCATGGTCTTCCGGCGTTGCCGCCTAAAATCGTCCGGTACCGGAACATCGAGCTTCGGGAATTTGACCTTGATGCGGCGCTCAGACGAAAGCCCGGGCTGATTCTGGTGGATGAGCTTGCCCATACGAATGCGGAGGGTGTGCGGAACAGGAAGCGTTTTCAGGATATTGAGGAGCTTCTCAACGCGGGAATCGACGTTTATACGACCGTAAACGTTCAGCATATAGAAAGCCTGAACGATGCGGTCGAAAGAATCACCAAGGTCCGGGTCCAGGAAACGGTGCCGGATTCCATTTTCGACCGCGCGGATCGGATCAAGCTGATCGACATCGAACCGGACGAACTGCTTCGGCGCTTTCAGGAGGGAAAGATCTACCGGCCCGACCGCGCCGAAACCGCCGTTCACCATTTTTTTACAAAGGAAAATCTGCGCCTGCTTCGAGAACTTGCGATGCGCAAGGCGGCGGATCGGATCAGCAATGAAAATCTGAACGAGCCGCATCTGTCGGAAAAGATGGAGAACGCCAAAATGCTGGTATGTATCGGGCCTTCTCCATCCTCCGCAAAATGCATCCGATGGACGGCCCGGACCGCGGAAGCCTTCCACGCGCATTGGGCGGCCCTGTACGTGGAGAGCATCGAGAGCGATTTTCTCTCGAAGGACCAGAAAAAAACGATCCGCGCGAACATGGATCTGGCGGAAAGGCTCGGCGCCGAAGTGGTAACTCTGACCGGGCATGATGTTTCCGTCTCTGTCGCCGAATATGCAAGGCTTTCCGGAATCACCAATATCGTGGTCGGTAAAAGCAGGAATAAAAAGGCACTGAAAACCCTGTTTGAACCGGCTTTCGAGGATAAACTGATCTCGCTTCTGCCCGGGATAGAAATCCATATCATCCCCGACAGCACCTCTGCGCACAGGTATAAAAAGCCGCGCAAAACAGGCGGGGAACCAAACTTCAGCTTTTCCGGGAAAGACACCGTCAAAATGTTCGGCGTTTTAGCCGCTACGATCTTGCTTTCCTATCTGCTGCGCAGCTTTGGTTTTGCCGATTCAAACGTGATTATGGTTTATATCCTCTCCGTGCTGGTCGTTTCGCGGGTAACGGAAGGGTATGCGTACGGCATCGTCGCTTCTGTGGTCAGCGTGCTGTCTTTCAATTTTTTCTTTACGGAGCCTTATTTTACTTTTAGCGCCATCCAGCCCGAATATCCGATCACGTTTCTGATCATGCTGATGGTAGCTTTGATTACCAGTGCGTTGACGGTGCGTGTCAAGACGCAGGCAAGACTTGCGGTGCGCAGGGAACGGCGCACGGAGGTCCTGTATGAGATCAATAAAAAGCTGCTGGCCACGCGCGGCATGGACCGGATCGTAGGTCTGACGAACGAATATCTGGTAAATCTGTTTGGGCGCTCCGTCGTTTTCTTTACCGAGGACCCCGAGGAAAGAGTGACCGGCAGCGTCAGGAAGGCGGCGCGCGATGTGGATGCCGCTTTTTTCCACTCCGAAGATGAAAGGGCGGTTGCCCACTGGGTTTTTCTGAATCAAAAGCGCGCGGGGGCGGGAACCGATACGCTGATGGGTGCCGGAGCTTTCTATATGCCGATCATCGCTCAGGGAAAAGTGCTGGCCGTCTGGGGGATTTCCTGTAAGAAAGGGGCCCTGGACCACAACGCCCGCCTGTTTCTGCGAATGATCGGCTCCCAGGTAGCCATGGCGCTGGAACGTCAGCACCTCTCGGACAAACAGCGAAACATCGTTGTAGAGGCCGAGAAGGAGAAAATGCGCGGCAACCTGCTGCGGGCGATCTCGCACGACCTGCGCACGCCCCTTTCCGGAATTCTGGGCGCCAGCTCCGCAATCCGGGAAAACGGCGATCATCTGGATGAAACCACGCGGGAGAAGCTGATCGCCGATATTCAGGAAGAATCCCAATGGCTCATCCGCATGGTGGAAAATTTACTTTCCGTAACCCGGATCAGCGAGGGGAAAACCAAAGTCGCAAAAAATCCGGAAGCTGCGGAAGAAGTCATCGCGGCTGCGGTCAGCCGCGTCAAGAAGAGATTTCCGGAGCGGAACATTCTGGTGCATGTGCCGGATGAGCTGCTGGAAGTGCCGATGGACGGAACGCTGATCGAACAGGTGCTGATGAATTTGCTGGACAATGCGCTGAAATTTTCCCCGGGTGGCTCTGCCGTGGAAGTTTCCCTTAAAAAAGAAAACGGGCAGGCTCTGTTTGAGGTGGCCGATCGGGGAAAGGGAATTGCGGCGGAAGAGTTTCCCTACCTTTTCACCGGCAATTTTCCAGGCACGAAAAGTCCGGATTCGTCCAGGGGGATGGGAATCGGCCTTTCCATCTGCATGACGATCATCAAGGCGCATAACGGAAGAATGGAGGCTGCAAACCGGAAAGGGGGCGGCGCGGTGTTCCGCTTTACTCTGCCCTTGAAAGAAGGCGATTAAGTTGGAGTTAAAGCCGCTGGTTCTGATTGTGGAAGACGAAGATACCATCTGCAATTTTATGACTGCGATTTTGAATTCGAACGGTTACCGGGTTCTGAAATCAGATTCCGGCGGAGCGGGGCTTTCCATGACCGCGTCTTATTCCCCGGATGTCATTCTTCTGGACCTGGGGCTGCCGGACATAGACGGGATCGATGTTTTAAAAAAGCTGCGAACGTGGACGAAAACGCCCGTCGTGGTGGTATCGGCGCGCGGGCAGGAACAGGAAAAAGTGGAAGCGCTTGACCTGGGCGCAGACGATTATATTGTGAAACCTTTCGGCACGTCGGAACTGCTTGCCAGAATCCGAACGGCTTTGCGGCACAGCCCCAAAAGCATGGGAGCGGAATCAAAAGGCAGCGATAAATTTTCCGTTGGGGACTTGGAAATCAACTACGGCCGCCGCGAAGTCTTTCTGGCGGGGAAGAAAGTGCATCTGACACCGGTCGAGTACAAAATTCTGGCGTTGCTGTCGAAAAACGCGGGGAAAGTCCTGACGCATGATTATATGATAAAAGAAATCTGGGGGCCTTATTCCAGCGACAGCCATACGCTTCGCGTGAACATGGCCAACCTTCGCAGAAAAATTGAAAAAAATCCGGGAGAACCAAAATATATTCTGACCGAGGTGGGAGTAGGTTATCGAATGTCCGAAGAACTAACCTGAAAAATCGGAATCTACATGAATGAAAAATAATACTTTGCCGCCTTTCAAAAAATTTGAAAACGAGTGGCTTGTTTTTGTACTGCTTTTTTACTAAAAGTTTTCGCAATATATTTGCACTTGCCTACACTTATTCATGGGCTTCCGAAAATTACACGCCATACCTGGCGTGTCGCCAAGGTGCGGCATATCAGGAAGGTGGGCTCAATGGAAAGACAAAACAAGTGGATTTTCAAACAGGCGGCGTTTGCAGCTTTTTCACCTCCTGCTTTTAAATATGGATTATTTAGTATATTTTGGGGAATTAAAAAAGCATATTTCTCTATCGATAGAATTCCTCAAATTACAAAGTCGAAAAATGTCGAACAACAAGTTATGAACTTGATGTCCGGCATTTTTTTATGCCCCTTTTGTTAAAAAGGGCGTTTTTATACGCCTGTGCTGCCGATCCCCGCCTTCTTCTGTTTCGATTTGCCCCAAACCTCAAAAATCGAAACGGAGGAAAGTAAAATGACAAAGATCAATCTGCGGGACTATTATCCCGATTTTTATACTGCTGACTGCATCATCGAGGTACCGGACGAAGTGGCGGAAACCCTGGATTCTTACAAGCACACCGAAGCCGCCTATTATCTGCGGAGATACCGGCACAAGGCGTACTATTCCCTGGATCGCGGGGACGGCATCGAGAAGGACATCCTGTTTGTCTCCCTGTCCCCCGGCGAAATCTACGAGCGCAAAGTGACAACAGAGCAGCTCCACGCTGCGATTGCCTCTTTGCCGGACAAGCAGGCCAAACGCATCTACGCTTATTACTTTTTGGGAATGAGCAAGAATACCATCGCCAAAACCGAGGGCGTCAGTAAAGCTGTTGTTGGAGAAGCCATTGTGCGGGGATTAAGAAATATGGAAAAATTTTTGAAAAAGTACCTCTAACCTACTTACTTTAGCCCTAAAAATGAAAAGGCTTATGAAGGGAGATATTTCTTATCCCTATTGCAGCTTGAAAATTAAATAAAGGACAAGCCGGAACTATACCGCAAGCAGCGGCATACAGGGAGCCGGGCGGCGGGCGCGCCACGATCTTTTCTTACGCGGGAGAGAGGGATGAATTTCAGCGTAACGGAAAGGGAGCGAAAAATGCCAGCACCGCAAGCAGAGCAGCGTCCAACGGACGTCGGCAGCTCTGCGGGGCAATCATCTGTATGTAATGAGACTTCCGTTCAGTCACAGTCCGAGCATAAAAGGGGGACCCTGGAAAGTCGTGAGACTTTCCAGGGAAAGGAGGAGCTATGGAGCGCAAGAGCCTCGTCGCAAACGACGAGGCGCCATAGCGGAATCTGCTCCGACGATGTCGCAGGCAATGAGAACGGCCCGCCACCAGAATGGGGGGAGGTGCGATTCCTATGAGGGCAGGAAAGCCGCCTGTCCATCCGGCAAGTCTGTAATGAAAAAGCAAATCGAAACAAAGGGACAGCCGCGCCGATTATACTTCAGTTCACCAAAAATGGACCAAACGTATCGGCGCAGTTTGCTTCCCTGTTAGTAAGAAGGAAGGAGCATCCATCTATGGAGCGGAAGATCACGCAATCTGTGCGCTTTATAAATCAACAAGCCGGGAAACCATCTCAGGTCCTGACGATAGACGGGTGCAGGGTTAAAATCAACTATCTCTCATCCCGCACGGAAGAAGGCAGCGAAAATGTACTCGGCCATATTCAAAAATCTCTACTTGCCGCCTGTCAAACTAAATAAGGCGTCCGCATATTTGCATGTACCGATACAAGGTGCAATAATGATGGTGTACACTGCTCCTTGACAATTGAATATTGAAGCGAGCCATATACATCATCTTTCAGATATTCTTTTAAGCGAGGTAATGTATATGGAGAAAATCATGGATCATGACTCCACCCCAAAGCGCGTGTACTGCCTCTACCGTGTCTCCACAAAAGGGCAGGTTGAAAAAGACGATATTCCCATGCAGAAAGAATACTGTCGGGAATTTTCCGACAGCCAGGGGTGGAAAATCATCAAAGAGATTTCCGAAAAGGGCGTGTCCGGTTTCAAGGTTTCGGCCAAGAAGCGGGACGCCATCCAGGAAATCCGGCAAGCGGCGGTCCTGAAAAAATTCGATATTCTTCTGGTCTTTATGTTCGACCGCCTCGGCAGACGGGAAGATGAAACGCCGTTCGTCGTCGAATGGTTTGTAAACAACGGGATCGAGGTCTGGAGCGCCAAAGAAGGACAGCAGCGCTTTGATACCCACGTTGACAAACTGATGAACTACATCCGCTATTGGCAAGCCTCCGGCGAGAGCCTGAAAACGTCCGTGCGTGTCAAGACAAGGCTGAGCCAGCTCACCGAGGAAGGGCTGTACACCGGAGGTTCCATCCCGTTCGGATACAGGCTGGAAAAAAGAGGCCGCGTCAACAAGCGCAACCACGAAGTCTATGATTTGGCCGTCGATCAAAACGAAGCCGGGATTGTCCGTCTGATTTTCCATAAGTATGTCGATGAAGGATATGGAGCACAGAGATTATGCCGATACCTGCATGACAACGGTATCAAGAGCAGGGATGGCAAAGGGTTCCCCAATACGAGCCTGAACCGCATCATCAAAAACGTCATGTATACGGGCATCATCAAAAACGGAAACAGTCAGTCACAGTACATCGAGGCGCTTCAGATCATCGACAACGACGTGTTCTCTCATGCCCAGGAAATCATGCGGCAGCGGACCCAGCCTCACAGCTCCGTTCCGCTCAACTGCAAAGGGAAATCCCTGCTGGTCGGAAATATCTACTGCGCTCACTGCGGCAACCGCCTGACCCTGACCACCAGCGGCAGAAAGAAAAAAATGCCCGACGGGACCATTCAGAAAGAAATTCGGATGCGGTATCAATGCCATTACAAGGTCCGGCATCCCGGAGAATGTGACGGTCAGTCCGGCTATTCCGTAAAAAAGGTCGATGCTATTGTCGATCAGCTCATCCGCATAAAATTCTCCGAGATCACGGCGGCGTCGGAATCAGAAATCCTCTCCGGCCAGCATGAGAAGGACATCGAACTGGCAAAGTCCAAGTATGAAATGGCAAAAGCGCATTTGCAAGACAAGCAGAAGGAACTGGGCGACTACAAGGGAGAAGCTCTCAAGGTCATTCGCGGCCAGAGTAAAATGAGCATTGATCTGCTCAATACACTGGTCACTGAAACTGAAGCGAAAATCAAAGAAGCGCAGATGGCTTTGGATGCGGCGGACGCGGAATTAAAGGAGCTGCTTGAAACCTCGGAGAACCGGAAGCGCGAGTACGACCGGCTGCTGAGCTGGGCGGACCTGTACGACAAGAGTTCCTTTGCCGCAAAGAAAATGATCGTCTCGCAGTTCATCAAGGCCGTCCGCGTCGGCAAAGACTACAATATCGAAGTTGACTTCAACGTCTCCTTTGACGAGTTTCAAAGTTACTGCGGTGTGAAATCCAAGCCAGGCGCGCCATCGGAAGATGTGGTGCTTGTACGCACGGCATGAGGGCAAAAAAATACGGGAAAATCTACTTTTCAGACTTTCCCATACATGGTGGACCCGAACGGGATCGAACCGTCGACCTCCGCGTTGCGAACGCGGCGCTCTCCCAGCTGAGCTACGAGCCCATGTTTTTATTCAATTTTGCGATGTGAACCGCGTGGCTGCCAAGTGAGTTACGCACCGTTGCTAAAACCGTTCCGCGTGCTCTCCCAGCTGAGCTACAGGCCCATAATATATTCTCCTGCGCCGTTCCCACAACAGTTGATATTATATCACGCTGCGGGAACGATTGCAAGAAAAATCTCGAATCAAAGCCAGGAATGATTGATTTTGATGTAAACCGTCTTCACAATCTGGGCCAGTAAAATATAAGTGAGGATAATCCCGGCCAGCCAGCCGAAATAATTTGCCGGCAGTGCGGAAAATCCGATGGATGCGCCCAACGGCGTAAACGGAATCAGGATACCGATCGCCATAATCACGGTAGTCAGCGCAACAACAGGCATCGCGGCACGGCTCTGGAGAAACGGTATTTTGGGCGTGCGGATCAAATGGATAATCAGGGTCTGCGACAGCAGGCTTTCCACAAACCAGCCGGCGTTGAACAACGCAACCAGCGCCGGATCGGAAGACGTATTGCAGCCAAAAACGAACCACATGATCAGATAAGTCGCAATATCGAAGACCGAGCTGACCGGTCCGATGCAAAGCATAAATCTTCCAATCCCGGACGCGTCCCATTTCCGGGGGATACGCAGGTAATCGTCGTCCATATTGTCCCACGGTATGGAGATCTGCGAAATATTGTACAGCAGGTCCAGCAAAAGGATCTGCACCGGCATCATCGGCAGGAACGGTAAAAATGCGCTTGCAACCAGCACGGACAGCATGTTGCCGAAATTGGAACTGACGGTCATCTTAATGTATTTGATAATATTGCCGAAAATTTTCCGGCCCTCGACGACGCCGTGCTCCAATACGCCCAGGTCTTTTTCAAGCAGAATGATGTCCGCGTTCTCCTTGGCGATATCCACCGCCGTGTCCACAGAGATTCCGACGTCCGCCTTGCTGAGCGCGTGGGCATCGTTGATGCCGTCGCCCATGAAGCCGACCGTATGCCCGCTTCTCTGCAAAGCGGTAACGACGCAGGCTTTCTGCAGGGGGGACAGCTTTGCAAAAATTGTTGTGTGCTCCGCCCTCTTTTGAAGCTCGTCGTCCTGCATTGCTTCCACTTCCGGCCCCAAAAGGATTTCCGTCGCGGAAAGACCGACTTCTTTACAGATCTTTTTCGTCACCGACTCATTGTCGCCGGTCAGGACTTTTACCTGCACGCCATACCGCTTGAGCGCTTCGATGGCGGTAGCCGCGGATTTTTTCGGGGGATCCAGCAGACCCAGATAGCCAATCAGCGTCATGCCGCTTTCGTCTTTGACGCCGAAAACACCTTCCGCGGAAGGGTTCTCTTTGGTTGCAACCGCAATTACGCGCATGCCGTCGGCATTCAGGCGGTCTGCCATTTCCGTAACTTTTGCGCGGATTTCGCCCGTCAAAGGAGCCGTTTCGCCGCCGTATTCACCGGAAGAGCAGATCTGGAGGATCTCTTCGACGGCGCCTTTGGTGATGAGCCTGGTGTTGCCCTTCCGGTCCTTCAGGACGACGCTCATGCGCCGGCGGGAAAAGTCGAACGGAATCTCGTCGACCTTTTTATATTCGTTGCTCAGGTACGTAACGCTTTCCTCCGCCGCTTTATCGATCACGGCGAGGTCGATCAGGTTTTTCAGGCCGGTCTGGAAATAGCTGTTCAAATATGCATATTCCAAAACTCGGACGTCCTCTTCGCCCATCACGTTCAGATGGCGCTCAATTACGATCTCGTCCCGTGTCAGAGTCCCGGTCTTATCGGTGCACAGCACATCCATAGCTCCGAAATTCTGAATGGAATTCAAGTGCTTGACCACGGTTTTCTGGTGGGCCATGCTCACCGCGCCTTTTGCGAGGTTGGTGGTCACGATCATCGGCAGCATCTCCGGCGTCAGGCCGATGGCGATGGAAATGGCGAATAAGAGCGCTTCCAGCCAGTCGTTCTTCAAAAAGCCATTCACGAGAAAAACGATCGGCACCATCACGCACATAAAGCGGATCAGGAGCCAGCTGACGGAATTCACGCCGCGGTCGAAGCTGGTGGGTTCGCGCTGGCCGGAAAGCGCCTTCGCCATATTTCCGAAATAAGTCCGGTCCCCCGTGGCCAAAACCACCGCCGTCGCAGAGCCGCTGACCACGTTCGTCCCCATGAAGCAGATATTCTTGAGGTCGAACAGGCTGCCTTCCCCTTCCGGCCGATCCGCATCGGCAAACTTTTCGACCATTTCGGATTCTCCGGTGAGGGCGGACTGGCTGACAAACAGATCTTTCGCTTTCAGGATGCGCACGTCCGCCGGAATCATGTCCCCCGCGGAGAGCACAACAATATCGCCGGGCAGGATGTCCGCCATCTTGATCTCTTCCCGCCCGTTTTCCCGGCGGATGACCGTGGCCGTCGTTTTGACCAGGGAACGCAGGCCCTCCGCTTCCCGCCCGGAGCGGAATTCCTGAAAGAAGCGCAGGCCGCCGCTGATCAGAATCAGAACCAGGATGACGATCACCGCAGAAAGGTTTTTCTCCCCGGGCGCCGCCAGAACATACGAGGTGAAAAAGGAAAGGACGGCGATCACCACAAGCACGAGGGTAAACGGGTTGATGAACGCTTCCGCAAGCTGAACATACCAGGGCCGCGGCTTTTCATGCGAGATCTCATTGCTGGGGTACTGGTCGGAAAGCAGCTCGACATCGACAAAATCCAGCCCTTTTTCCCGCGTTTTCAGCCGGGAGAGCAGGATATATTTTTCCATTTTTGAGTATTCCATCAGGGATTTCGCAATTACTTCCCCTCCCGGCACATTCCCGCCCGTTTTTCTGTTTCTCATTTTCATCCCCCTGTTCCGCAAAAGAAATCCCCCGCCCGGTTATGGATTGGCGAGGGACAATGAAACCGTATTGAATTCGCACATTCCGCTAATTTTTCAGGTAAACCGTCTGCGGGCGGTCTTCCAGTTCCGGCAGCAGCTGCGGCCGCAGGACGTGCTCTTCCAGATAGGCGGAGCCGATCCCCATAGAAGAGGTGATGAGGAAAAACAGCGCGCCTGTCTGAATCCATACAATTGTCACGTCGGTAATGCCATGTACAAAAACCGCAGCCAGAGCCGCCGCGCACAGAAGGTTCATGTCGCTGCAGATGTTATTGCAGAATCGCAAAATCAGAAGCCGAATCTGCATTGCCAGATAGAAGCAGACCGCAACCGTCCCCGCAATGCCAAAATTCAAGAGGGTATCCAAAGCAAGATTGTGGCAATGATAAGTCGCGTAGCCTCCGAACTGTTCATAGATCATCCCGTATGCGGAAGCGCCGCGGCCCCAGATCGGCGTCTGCTCAATCGCTTTCAGGGACGTGCTCCAGATGGACAGTCTCTGCGCAAGGGTTGTCTCCAAAGCGTTCGAGCTTCTCGGTGAGGCACCGGGAAAAAGCACGGTGGCGGTAACGTAAAGTACAACCACGGCACAAAAGAGGACCGTCAGCTTCCTTTTCTTTTTATACAGCAGCATGATGAGCACGGCGCTGAGCATGGCCACAAACGACGAACAGCTTCCCGTAAGATAAAGGCCGATCAGGTTCAGGCCGATCACGACGCTGTAAAAGGACATATGTTCCGGATTCGTAAAAATGCGGTAAAGGGCAATCAGAACAACGAATTCGATAATCATGCCATAGTAGTTGGCGTTCGTAAAAAGGGAAACCGGCCGGTAGTCCGGAGCAGAGGCATACGCCGCCGCCTTTTGGATCACGGCTGCCAGCACACACCAGAGGCTCGCGGCGCACGCCGTGTCCATCGCCAAGTGGAACAATTGCCTTGTCATGATGCTGCGCAGGAACAGACCGCAGGTCACCACGGCATAAATCAAAATGGAATACGCCATTCCCTTGTAATTGTTGTAAGCTGCCGCAACAAAGAAGGAAACGGCAAGAAAAGCGAAAAGCAGTTTCGTATAAGGCGCACGGAACGCCTTCGCACGGATCCGGTAATTCACCATCGTCCGGAAGGCGATGCAGGACACGGCGGCCAAACTGAAATAAAACGGCAGAAAGATGGAAACCGTGAACAGCAAAACCGCAGCGCGGTTCACGTCGATTGCAGAAAGATCTTTTCGCGCGGACAAACAGGAACGAACAGCCTTAACGATAAGAGCCATCCCCTTTCGACAAACAAAGCAGCCAAAGCAACTTCTAACTTTGCCCAGATGATCATTATAGCACATCGGTCAAGGGAAGCAAGATACATTCTTTCTTAAAGTGACAGAGAAGCATCTCTTTATTTGTTAAATATGCTGAAAATCATGAACGCATTTTGAATTGATCGAGCGGAACGCTTTATTCCTTGTCGGATTTCGTATATACTGAAGTAATTGAAACAACAGCGTGTCCGATCGGAATAAGGTGAAAAAGAGCATGACAACGGGGAATCAAAAAATGAACGGAAATCCACAGACATATTGTGAACGGTTTGAACCGGACTATGCATCGGGCCTCACGGACCGGCAGGCGGCGGAGCGGGTCCGTCAGGGGCTCGTGAACGGGACGGACCCCATCCGCACCAAATCCGTTTCCCGCATTGTCCGGGACAACGCGGTCACATTTTTCAACATTTTGAATGTTGTTCTCGCCGCGTTGGTTCTGTCCGTCGGCTCTTACAAGAATCTCCTGTTTCTGGGCGTCATCGTCTGCAACACACTCATCGGCATTCTTCAGGAAGTCAAGGCGAAAAAGACGATCGACCGTCTCTCCCTCATCACGGCCCCAAGGGCGCGTGTCGTACGCTCCGGAACGGAAAGCGAAGTTCCGGTCGCCGACCTCGTGCTGGACGACGTGATTCTGCTCGCGGCGGGCAACCAGATCCCCGCCGACTGCACCGTCCTGGAAGGCCAGTGCGAGGCGGACGAGTCCCTGCTGACGGGCGAATCCGACCCGGTTCCGAAAGGCCGCGGAGACACGCTCCTGAGCGGCAGTTTCCTGGTGAGCGGGAAATGCCGCGCGAAGGTGGAGCACGTCGGTCAGGAGAATTACGCCTCAAAAATCACCGCAAGCGCGGGCTACCTCAAAAAGCCGAATTCGGAGATCATGAAATGGACCGACCGGATCATCCGGTTCATCGGGTTCTCGATCATCCCAATCGGGGCCATGCTGTTCTACAAGCAGGTGTTTGTCTCCGGGCAGGAATTCGGGGCCGCGGTCGTCAGCACCGTCGCCGCGCTGATCGGCATGATTCCGGAAGGGCTCGTCCTGCTGACCAGCGTGGTGCTCGCCGTCGGCGTCATCCGGCTTTCCCGGCGCAAGGCGCTGGTGCAGGAGCTCTATTCCATTGAAACGCTGGCGCGCGTCGACACCCTGTGCCTCGACAAAACCGGCACCCTTACGGAAGGCAGCATGCAGGTAGACTCCCTGGTCCCGCTCGGCGGGCGGGACCGAGGCCGGTGCGGGGAAATTCTGGCCGCAATGGCCGGGGCGCTGGGTGACGGCACGCCGACCATGAACGCCGTAAAGGAAGCTTTTCCGGACTCCCCAGGCTGGAAGTGCGGAAAGACCGTCCCCTTTTCTTCCGCCCGCAAATGGAGCGGGGCCGAATTCGGGGAAAACGGCAGTTTCGTTCTCGGGGCGGGGGAATTCATTCTCCGCGAACGCTTTGAGGAAATTCGCCCGCAGGCGGAATCGTACGCGAAACGCGGGCAGCGCGTCCTTCTGCTCGCAAAGGTGAAAACCGTTTCGGCCGACGGGACCGACCCCGCGGAAGCCGAGCCGGCGGCTCTCGTTCTGATCAGCGACCGCATCCGCAAAAACGCCCGCAAAACGCTCGCCTATTTTTACGGCCAGGGCGTCGACCTGAAGGTGATTTCCGGCGACAACCCCGCAACCGTCTCCTGCATTGCGAAAAAGGCGGGCCTGCAGCACGCCGACCGCTCCATCGACGCATCCACCTTGAAAGATTACGGGGAGATTCAGGCCGCCGCAGAAAAATACACGGTGTTCGGGCGCGTTACGCCGAAGCAGAAGCTCGAGCTTGTGAAGGCGCTGAAAGAGAAAAGCCATACGGTCGCCATGACCGGCGACGGGGTAAACGACGTCCCGGCCCTGAAGGAGAGCGACTGCAGCATCGCGATGGCATCCGGCAGCGACGCGGCCCGAACTGTTTCCAACGTGGTGCTGCTGGACTCCGACTTTGCCAGCATGCCCCGGATCGTAGGCGAAGGGCGCCGCTGCATCAACAACCTGCAGCGCTCGGCGTCCCTGTTTCTGGTCAAGGCGATTTTTTCTTCTTTGACCGCCGTTCTGTTTATCTTTCTCAGCTGCAACTATCCGTTCCAGCCGATCCAGTTTACCCTCATCAACGCGGTTTCCATCGGCATCCCGTCTTTTTTCCTCGCGCTGGAGCCGAACCGCGAGCAGATCCATGGAAAATTCATCGTCAACATTTTGGAAAAATCCCTTCCGGGAGCCCTTACGCTCACCGCCAATATCGCCGTTCTGGCCGCCGTTTCCCTCTTTCTGACATTCCCGGACCCGGACCTCTCCACACTGGCCGTTATCGTGACGGGATACACTGAGCTGCTCGTCCTGTTCAAGGTCTGCTACCCGTTCAATACAGGCCACAAAATTCTTTTTTTCTCCATGACTGCCTGCTTTGTCCTCGCGCTGATTTTGTTCCCGTCCCTGTTTGAAATCACCCCCGTCACCCTGCCGATGCTGTTCATTCTGGTGCCGATGATCCTGCTGGCAACGTGCCTGATGCCGGTCCTGACCCATCTGTTCGACAAAATCATCTTCCGGAAAGCCCGGCTCTAGCCGCGGGAACGGAAGCGCCGCCCTTTCTCCCGCCACAGGGGAAAGGGCGGCGCTTTTTTGCCCGCCTTACGGAACGCCTTCCAAGTTGAACGGGGGGATATAATCTTTGCTGGCGGATTTTCTTTCCTGCACATAGCCGTCCAGATCAAGCCCGAAAAGATGGTCCTGCACCTTTTCATATTCACGCCTGGTAATGCGCCGGTTCATCGGGGGAAATTCCGCGGCCCTGCCGTATGGAACGTACTGGGCCATCAGGCTGACCGGCACCCCCTGCGGAAGGTTCGCGGCGAGCCAGTCCAGCACCGCCGTGGAATTTCGGGTATGCCCGGGAAGGATCAGATGCCGCACGATCGTTCCCTTTTGCAGAATCCCCTCCCCGTCGTAAACCGCCGGCCCGGTCTGGCGGGCCATCTCCCGAATCGCCGCTTCCGCGGTCTCCGCGTAATCCGCCGCGCCGGACAGTGCCGCCGCGAGGGAATCGTCCGCGTATTTGAAATCCGGAAGATAGATATCCACATGCCCTTCCAGCATCCGGAGCGTTTCCAGGCTCTCGTAGCCGCCGCAGTTGTAGACGACGGGCACGGTGGGTTTCCAGAGCGACAGGGCTTCCAGAATGGCCGGGACAAAATGCGTGGGCGTCACCAGATTGATGTTGTGGGCTCCCTTGGCGGCAAGATTACGGAAAATTTCTGCCAGTTTCCGCGCGGAAACTGCCCTGCCCGTTTTCCTTTCCCGGCTGATCGCGTAATTCTGGCAGTAAACGCACCCGAGCGGGCATCCCGTAAAAAACACGGCGCCGGAGCCCCGCGTCCCGCTGATGCAGGGCTCTTCCCAGAAATGGAGCGCGGCGCGGGCGACAACCGGGTCGGTTCCCATGCCGCACCGGCCGTCCCCGTTCCGCGGCTCCCTTTTGGCGCCGCATCGGCGCGGGCAGAGCATGCAGTGTTCCATCGTCATTCCGCCCGTTCCTCCGTAAGGGCCAGGAACGCGGAAAGGCCGCCCCGTTTTCCGCCGCTCGCGCGGTGCGAAAAGAGCCACTCCGCATTGCACTTCGTGCAGATGCCGGATACGGTGATCGCCTGTTCCGGGATACCCGCTTCCATCAGGGTTCGCCGGTTCGTCTCCCAGAGGTCGACGCGGTATTTTCCCCCGCCGTCCGCGCGGATCAGCTCCGACGGGTTCAGCTCCGTCAAAGCGGCAAACACATCCCGCACCGGCCGGTCCACCTCGAAGCAGCAGGGACCGATCGACGGGCCGATGCCCGCGACCATGTCCTTCGGGTCACAGCCGAACTCCCGCACCATGGCGGCGACCGCCTTGGCACCGATCTTTGCCGCCGTCCCCCTCCACCCGGCATGGGCGAGACCGATCGCCCTCTTTTTCGGGTCGAGCAGGAAAACGGGGACGCAGTCCGCATAATGGGTCACGAGCGTGACGCCCGGCTCGTCCGTAACGAGGCCGTCCACGCTGGCCTTGTCCTTTGGCCGCCGAAAGCCGATGCCCCGCTCCCCGCGCCCGACCCTGCGGATGAACGTGTGGTGGTCCTGGGCGGAAGAAACCAGCGTGTCGAAGCCGAAACCGGCGGCGGCACAGAACCGGCGGTAGTTTTCCATCACGTTCCCGTCCGGGTCCCCGCGGTGGAAAGCGAGGTTCATGGAAGAAAACTCGTTTTTGCTGACCCCGCCGATCCGCGTGGAAAACGCGTGGCGGACGAACGGATAAGCGGAAAAAGACGGGAACGTGAGGAACGCGACGCCCTCTTTTGTCTGAAGCTCCATGTTTTTTGTATCCGGTTTCATAATCATCCTCCGAATTTCCAAGCCTGATTCCGGTTTCGATTGTAGCACGGCGCCGCACGGAAAGCAAACGGGCCGGGACACGGAAAACGCCGCCCGTCTTTCCGGGCGGCGGAAACTCAGCGTAAAATCGTGATGAATTTGATGTTGAAAAAGTCGCAGATCAGCAGGTCATCCGACATGCTCTCCTGCAGGACGATATAATTCGCCCCCACCGCGACCAGCGTGCCCGACCGGTCGAGATAGGTGTTCGTTCCGATCAGGAATTCCACGCGGATCCGGCTGCCGATCAGGGTGCGGAGGTACCCGTTCAGGTACTCCATGCTCTGCGTGGTCACGGCCTGCGGCTGCGTCATGTCGGTGATCGGAAGGAACGAGCCCGGCGGCGTTTCCTGCGTCTGCTGCGCCGGCACGGGGTTCTGCATCTGCTGGGCGGGCATGGGGCTCTGCGCCGCTCCCGCCGTGTTCTGCCCGGCCGGGAACGCGGTTTCGGCCTGCTGCGGCATGTAGCCGCCCGCCGGCTGGGCATACGGGCCGCCGCAGGTCTCGCAGACAGGCTGGTAGCCCGCTTCTTGCTGGTTCATGGAAAATAGTCCCCCTTTAAGTCTGAGCGTATTTTTGCGTCGGAGTATAAAAGCAGTGCTGGCCGACGCGGGTGCGGTACACGCCGGCTCCGCCGGGCGGGAAATACTGCACGCAGGTCGGCCGGAAGGGATTGAAATAAAACAGCGAGTTCGCCACCGCGCCGAGCGTATTGTTGGCGATGGCCCAGTCTGCAATCTGGTAATGGATGTCCTGCGGATCCATATTGTAGACGTTCTGGGCGTTATAGGAGCCGCCCACGGACTCCATCATGCAGGTGAACTGCCCGGGCTGCTGGATAACCGCGCGCATATCGCCGCCGTTGCTGACCCGGAAGAATTCGCCGTAAGGAATGTTGGTCCGGTTGACGATGACCGTGGCGACCGCGTACATCCCGTTGTTCCCTTCGCCGCCCGCTTCGCACATCAGCAGTCTGGCCAGTAATTCACGAACTGAGTAAGGCATATCCGTCCCCTTTCCCCTTTCGGATTCTGGTTACAGTATATGCCTCATATTCCCATATGGAACCACTCGTTTTGCGGCGGCGGCAGAATAATTCTCCCGCCGCCCGCTCAGACCGAAAACCGAAGCTATTCTCCGATGATCTTAATCAAAGCGTGCTTGTCCCGTTTGCCGTCGAACTCAAAATAGAAGATCTGCTCCCACCTGCCGAAATCGAGCTTCCCGCCCGTAACGGCCACAACCACTTCGCGGCCCATGACCGTCCGTTTCAGATGGGCGTCCGCGTTGTCCTCAAAGCCGTTGTGGCGGTACTGGCTGTACGGCTTTTCCGGCGCGAGTTTTTCCAGCCATACCTCGAAGTCGTGGTGCAGGCCGCTTTCATCGTCGTTGATAAACACGCTGGCGGTGATGTTCATCGCGTTCACCAGAACCAGCCCTTCCCGGACGCCGCTTTCCTTCAGAGCCTCTTCCACCTGCGGCGTAATGTTGACAAGCCCCCGCCTTGTGGGGAAATGAAAATGCAGTTCTTTCCGATAGGATTTCATGGTCATCCGCCTCTCTTTTTCGTCTTTGTCCTGTGGATTTCCGCGGGATCCCGGACACGCCCGATCGGAAAAACCACCCGGGCGCAAAAAACGCCGGGTGGTCCTCTTTTCCGGAAGAATCCCGGTTTTTATTGTAACCGGTTTTTCCGGGATTTTATATGGGACAAAGAAAAATTCCCCCGTCAGGACAATTTCACCCGCAGCTCCTTCAGGATCTTCTTTTCCCGGCGGGAAACCTGCACCTGTGTCATGCCGAGGGCGTCCGCCGTTTCCGACTGGGTGCGGCTCTGGAAATACCGGAACACGATGATTTTCCGGTCTTTCGGTTCCAGCTCCGTCACGACCTGTTTCAGGGACAGGATCTCCGCGATCCTGTCGTCCTCCGGCTCCACGCCCACGTCGAGCTGGCAGCCGCCGTTTTCGTCATCCGCCGTCAGGGAAAGCGGCACCTGAGCGGCGCCGAGCGCTTCCGCCGCCTCGGCGGGTTCCACGCCGAGCAGCGCGGCCAGCTCGCCCACGGTGGGCGAACGCCCCTCGCGGGCGGAAAAGGCCGCGGATTCCCGCACGGCGCGCATGGAAAGCTCCTTCAGGCTTCGCCCCACCTTGACCGAGCCGCCGTCGCGGAACAACCTTTTAATCTCGCCCAGAATCACCGGAACGGCATAGGTGGAAAAGCGGACGCCCCTGCTTTCGTCGTAATTGCCGACCGCTTTCACAAGGCCCAGGCAGCCCGCCTGAAACAGGTCGTCGTACTCGATCCCCCGCCCCTTGAAATGCCGGGCGCAGGCATGGACAAGGCCGATATTGTCCCGGACGGCCTGCTCCCTATCCATGGCTGGCCGGGCGGCGTTCAAGCGTTTTCTGGAGAATGACGGACGTTCCCCTTCCCGGCTTGGACGTGACGTGCAGCCGGTCCATAAAGCTTTCCATCACCGCGAACCCCAAACCCGCCCGCTCGCCTTCCGCCGTAGTAAACATCGGTTGCATCGCCTGCCTGATGTCCGGGATGCCGCACCCCCGGTCCCGCACTTTCACGATCACTTTTCCGTCCGCAAAGATTTTGCAGTTTATGTAGACGGTTCCGATCGTGTCCCGGTACGCGTGGACGATGCAGTTGGTGACCGCTTCGGAAACCGCCGTTTTAATATCGCACAGCTCGTCGACGGTCGGGTCGAGCTGCGCCACAAACGCGGCGACCGCCGCCCGGGCAAAGCCCTCGTTGGCCGAACAGCTCGGAAACGAGACGGACATTTCATTCATCACTTTCATCGAGATTCCCCTTTCTGACGACACAAAGCTGGTTCAGGCCCGCAAGAGAAACGATCCGCTCGATTTTCGGCGGCAGATTGGCAATCTCCACCGAACCGTCCCAGATCTGCATCAGCTTGCAGCGGCCCATAATCAGTCCCACGCCGGAGCTATCCATAAACTGGACGGCGGAAAAATCCAGAATCAGCGTTTTCGGTTTCACCTTCGACGCGGTCGAGTCGATCTCGTTCCGTATTTCCCGGGCGGAATGATGGTCGATCTCCCCGCTCAGGACCGCCGTCAGAATACCGTTTTTCAGGATCAGCCGGACTCCCATGCCTGACACCTCCAAAACAACAGAATAGTTTGCCCCGTTCGGGCATAAAAAATTCCCCTCTCTATTAAAGATAAGGGATATGGACTGAAATTTTGCTCGAAAAATGCGGACATGCCTTTATTTTTTTCTCGCCGCGGCCGTCCGGACGGCCGCGGCGCGCAGCTCCCCCGCGAGGTAAAGCGACCCGCAGACCACCAGCGCCTCTTCCGGTTTCAAAGCGGAGAACGCCCGGGCCAGCGCTTCCTCCGGGGTCCCGCCCGCCCGCGCGGGCGTTCCCTGCCGGCGCCACAATTCCGCGAAATCTTCCGCGCTCATCGCGCGCGGGGACGGCGGCGCGGCGGCGACTACCAGCCGGAAGCACCCCGCAAGATTTTCGACGGCACGCGCGGTGTCCTTGTCCGCCATCATGCCCATCACCGCGACGATCTTCTTCCCCGGCAGGCCGCGCCGGAGCGCGTCCGCGAGCGCGGCGGTCCCCGCCGGATTGTGGGCACCGTCCAGCAGAACGACCGGGTCCCGCGACAGGACTTCCAGCCGGGCGGGGAGCCGGGCGGCGGCAAAGCCGTCCCGGACGGCGGACGCGGAAATGTTCCAGCCGGAGCCGCGGAGGACATCCAGCGCCGCGAGCGCGGCGGCCGCGTTTTTCACCTGGTGGGCGCCCGCGAACGGCAGCTTCAGCCTCACGCCCGAAACTTCCATCTCCGTGCCGTACAAATCCGACTTTCCGACCCGGAGCCGCCCGGCGGGCGCTTCCGTCAGCCGGGCGGAACGCTCCCGCGCGATGCGCCGGATCACCGTGAGTGCCTCCTCCGGCTCACCGGGGCTGCACACCACCGGGCAGCCACGCTTGATGATGCCGCATTTTTCCCGCGCGATCTTTTCCAGCGTATCGCCGAGGATTTTCGTATGGTCGAGGGAAAGGGACGTAAGGACCGACACCAGCGGGCGGCGGATGACATTCGTCGCGTCGAAGCGGCCCCCGAGGCCGACTTCCAGCACCACGATCTCGCAGCGGCGTTCGGCGAACCACAGCATGGCGATGGCCGTGATCAGTTCGAACTCCCCCACCGCCATGCCTCTTTCGCGGAGCCGTTCCGCGGCCGGGAATACGCGCTCCGCCGCCGCGGCCAGCTCGCACCGCGGGATCATTTCCCCGCAGAACTGCATCCGCTCCCGAAAATCGCACACGTGCGGCGAAAGGTACAGGCCCACCCGGTACCCGGCCTTCCGCAGCACGGACGCAATCAGCGTGCAGGTGGTGCCCTTGCCGTTGGTGCCGGCAACATGGACGGCTTTCAGGCTTTCCTGCGGGTTCCCGAGCAGGGACAAAAGCGCGGTGATGTGCTCCAAGCCCGGCTTGGAGCGGAAAAACCGGCTGGAATCGATTTTGGTCAGAACTTCTTCATACGTCATGCGGAAACCTCTGAAAACAATTTGAGGCGGGAAATTCCCGCCTCTTTTTTCTTTTTGAAACTTCAAATTATTTCATTTCCCGGATGCCGGATTCGATCAGGGCGATCTGCTCCGCAAGCTTGGCGGCGTTTTGCCGAACCCCCTCCACCACGTTTGCCGGGGCCTTCGCAAGGAACTGCTGGTTGCGCAGCTTTGCCTGCGCGGTCGCCTGCTGTTTTTTCGCGGACTCCAGCTCTTTGGTAAGGCGGGCAAGCTCCGCTTTTCGGTCTACCAGCTCGTCGGTCGGAATGTACAGCTTGGCATCCGGCGTCACAATCGTCACGGCGCCGTCCAAACGGAACTCTTTCCCGATCTCCACCTTGTTCGCCCACGCGAGGCGCTTCAGGATCGGCGTGCCCTTCCGGAACGTTTCCGGGGAAGCGGCCGCGAGGTACAGGTGCGTCCTGCGCGACGGCGGCACGTTCATCTCCGCGCGGCGGTTGCGCACGGCGCGCACGGCGTCCATAATCCTGTGCATCTCCTCCGCGGCTTCGGGGAAACAATGGGCTTCGTCGAATTCCGGCCATCTGGAAACCATGATGGATTCCCCGCCGTGCGGCAGGGCCTGCCAGATCTCCTCGGTGATATAAGGCATGAACGGGTGCAGCAGCTGCATGGTGGATGACATGACCCAGACCAGCACCCGGCGGGCGGACTGCGCTTCCGCTTCGTCGCCGGAATTCAGGCGTATTTTGGAGATCTCGATATACCAGTCGCAGAACTCGTCCCACAGGAAATCGTAAAGCTTCTGGGCGGCGATGCCAAGCTCAAAATGCTCCAGATTGTCCGTGACTTCCTTCGCCGTGTTGTTGAAGGAATCCAGAATCCACTGGTCTTCCAGCGCGAGAGTCTCCGGAAGCCGGTTCTCCGTCTCGTGGCCTTCCAGGTTCATACGGATAAAGCGCGCGGCGTTCCAGATCTTATTGGCAAAGTTGCGGCTCGCCTGCACCTTGTCGTCGGAAAAGCGCATGTCGTTTCCCGGGCTGTTGCCCGTCGCGAGCATGAAGCGCAGGGCGTCGGCACCGTATTCGCCGATCACCTGGAGCGGGTCGATTCCGTTGCCGAGCGACTTGCTCATCTTGCGGCCCTGCTCGTCGCGCACCAGCCCGTGGATCAGCACGGTGTGGAACGGCACGTCGCCCATCTGCTCCACGCCGGAAAAGATCATGCGGGCGACCCAGAAGAAAATGATGTCGTAGCCCGTCACCAGCGTGTCGGTCGGGTAAAAATAATCCAAATCGGGGGTTTTGTCCGGCCAGCCGAGCGTGGAAAACGGCCAGAGCGCCGAAGAAAACCACGTGTCGAGCGTGTCGGGGTCCTGGTCGAGGCGGGTCCCGCCGCATTTCGGGCAGACACGGGGCGCCTCGCGGGCGACGACGGTCTCGCCGCAGTCCCGGCAGTACCACGCCGGAATCCGGTGCCCCCACCAGAGCTGGCGGGAAATGCACCAGTCCTTGATGTTCTCCATCCAGTGGTAATAGATTTTCGCGAAGCGGTCGGGAACAAACTTCGTCTTTCCCTCCTGCACTGCCCGGATGGCAGGCCCGGCGAGGGGCTTCATCCGCACGAACCACTGCTTGGAAACGCGCGGCTCCACGATGGTCCCGCAGCGGTAGCAGGCGCCGACATTGTGCTTGATGGGTTCCGTCCGGACGAGGTATCCCTGCTCCTTCAGGTCATCCACGATCTTTTTGCGCGCTTCCAGACCGGGCATACCCGCGTATTTTCCGCCGTTTTCATTGATATTTCCCGCGTCGTCCATCACGTTGATGACTCCGAGATGGTGGCGCAGGCCGACTTCAAAGTCGTTCGGGTCGTGAGCCGGGGTAATTTTCACCACGCCGGTGCCGAAGTCGCGCTCCACGTATTCGTCCGCAATGACCGGGATCTCGCGGCCGACCAGCGGAAGGATCAGCGTCTTGCCCACAAATTTCCGGTAGCGTTCATCGTCCGGGTGGACGGCCACGGCGGTATCGCCGAGCATCGTCTCAGGCCTCGTGGTGGCAAGCTCCAGGTAACCGCTCCCGTCCTTGAACGGGTAGCGCAGATGCCAGAAAAAGCCGTCGCGCTCGGAAAATTCCACTTCCGCGTCGGAAATGGACGTTTTGCAGTGCGGGCACCAGTTGATGATGCGCTTGCCGCGGTAGATCAGGCCCTTTTCATACAGGCGCACAAAAACTTCGCGGACGGCTTTGGAGCACCCTTCGTCCAGCGTAAACCGCTCGCGGTCCCAGTCGCAGGAAGAGCCGAGTTTTTTCAGCTGCTCCACAATGCGCCCGCCGTACTTTTCCTTCCATTTCCAGGCGCGCTCCAGAAAGGCGTCGCGCCCGATCTGCTCCTTCGTAAGGCCTTCCCGGCGCATGGCTTCGACGATCTTCGCTTCCGTGGCGATGGAAGCGTGGTCGGTCCCCGGGATCCACAGGGCGCAGTAGCCCTGCATTCTGCGCCAGCGGACCAGGACGTCCTGAAGCGTTTCGTCCAGCGCGTGCCCCATGTGGAGCTGCCCCGTGATGTTCGGCGGCGGAATCACAATGGTGTAAGGTTTTTTCTGCGGGTCGCGCTCGGCGTGAAAATACTTTCCGTCGAGCCAGAACCGATAAATCCGGTCTTCCACTTCCCCGGGATTATAAGTCTTTGCCAGCTCCCTGCTCATGAATGTACTTCCTCCAATATTGGAATCGCGGGAAACGCCGCTTTCCTGTCCGGTCTTTTTTTGCTGTAACTTATTTATTATGGCATCGCCGCACCGCTTTGTCAAATTTTCAGCCCGCCGGCACCGGCGAAATGCAGCCGCCGAGAATGGCGCAGTCCACCGCGACCGCGACGCACAGCGCCAAGGCAACGTCCGCCTCGCGCGCAACCGTCACGGCATAGCAGTCGCCGTGCCCGTTCCAGCAGCGGCTGTGGGTCATCACGACAAAAGGCCGCCCGTGCGGCAGGTCTTCCACGACATCGAACGACCGGGTGGTCACGCTTCCGCGGAAACGCCAGCGGGCCCCCTTGAACTGCACGGGCCGGTGCACCGAATCCGGCTTGATCTTGATCCGGATCCGCCGGCTTCCGGCCGCCGCGGAATACCGGAACGACCCGGGAAGGTTCACCCCGTTCAGCCGCGCCGCGGCGGCCCCGCCCGGCCCGCGAAGAACATAGCGGCTGCCGAAGGAAGTGTATTCCCCTGTCACCTCGTAAGCGGTTTTCCCCAGAGAATCCAGAACGGAAAACAGGACGCGCGTCCCGCCTTCCGGTTTCAGGTAAAACTGCAAGCGCATCCTCCCTTTCGCAAATTCCTTGTCCTTTATCATAGCATCTTTCCCCGTGCGCGGCAACCTTAACCTTCCTGGATTTGCGCGCTCCGCGGGCGGCGTTTTCCCTTTGCCGCTTCCCGCCGGACATGGTATAATGGTGGCGGGTCCGATGCAAAACGGGAGGGTCTTTATG
>JALCPO010000013.1 GCA_022650455.1 Oscillospiraceae bacterium | reverse complement strand
TGAAGGAAAAATCGGTCGGCGTCGAGCTGCGCTGCTTGAACCACCAGATCCGGCATTACTTTGAAAATCTGGAAATCAAAAAGCAGATCGACGAAATCACCGGAACGAACGGCTGGATCATCGGCTACCTTGCGGACCATCCCGACCGCGAAATCTATCAGAAGGACCTGGAAGAGCGGTTCGGCATGACCCGTTCCACCGCGTCGAAGGTTCTCACCCTGATGGAGCGGAAGGGATTTATTCAGAGGCAGAATGTTGCCCGCGACGCAAGGCTGAAAAAAATCGTGCTGACTCAGAAGGCCTTGAAAATCAGCGAGCGGATGGCGCGGGAAACGGACCGCTTCGAGGAAAAGCTCACGGCGGGTTTTACGGAAGAAGAGCTGGACCGTTTGTTTCGCTATCTCCGGAGGATGAAGGACAATATCCGGGACTTATAATATTTTGAATACAGCATTTTGAATCAAGCGAAGGTGTCTTTCTCATGATAAAAAAACTTGCCGGAAGCATCCGGCAATACAAAAAAGATTCCATCCTTACCCCGGTTTATGTCGTTCTGGAAGCCATCATGGATGTGGTGATCCCGATTTTGATGGCGAACCTGATTGATTACGGCATTGATGAAAAGAACATGCCTTACGTTATGCGGATGGGGGCGGGTCTGCTTCTCTGCGCCGTGCTGGCTCTTCTGTTCGGCGCTTTGGCGGGGCGGAGCGCCGCGATTGCGTCGTCCGGCCTGGCAAAAAACCTGCGGCACGACATGTATTATAAGGTGCAGGAATTTTCCTTTTCCAACATTGACAAATTTTCAGCGGCAAGCATCGTCACGCGCCTGACCACCGATGTGACAAACATCCAAAACGCCTACCAGATGCTACTGCGCGTCGCGATCCGCAGCCCCGCCATGCTTATTTTCTGCCTGGTGGTTTCGTTCCGGATCGACGCCGGGCTTTCCATGGTGTTCCTTCTTGCCATCCCGGTTCTCGGGGCCGGGCTATTGCTGGTCATCTCGCATGTCCATCCTATTTTTCAGCGGGTGTTTCGGACGTACGACAGGCTGAACAACGTCGTTCAGGAGAATCTCCGTGCCATCCGTGTGGTAAAAGCCTTTACCCGCGAGAGGTACGAGGAGAAAAAATTTACGGATATTTCGCAAAGCATCTATGAGGACTTCTCAAAAGCCGAGAAAAGGCTCGCGTTCAATATGCCGCTGATGCAGCTCTGCGTTTACGGAAGCATGCTGCTGATTTCCTGGCTGGGCGCGCGGGCGATTGTGGCTTCCGGCAACAATCCCGCCCTGGGGCTTTCGACCGGCGGCTTTATGGGCCTGATTACCTATTCCATGCAGATTCTGATGAGTCTGATGATGCTTTCCATGGTGTTCGTCATGATCATCATTTCACGGGCGTCCGCGGAACGCATCACCGAGCTGCTGGACGAGGAAAGCAGCCTGAAAAACTGCGCGGACCCTGTTCCTGAGGTGAAAGATGGCTCCGTGTCCTTTGAGGATGTCGTGTTTTCCTATGGGCGGAAGACCGAAAAGCCTGTGCTGGACCATGTTGATGTCCGCATCGCTTCCGGGCAGACAGTGGGAATCATCGGCGGGACCGGTTCTTCCAAGTCCAGCTTTGTGCAGCTGATCCCGCGCCTGTACGACGTGACGGGGGGCAGAGTGACCGTCGGCGGCGTGGACGTGAGAAACTACGACCTTTCCTCGCTGCGCAACCAGGTCGCCATGGTTCTGCAGAAAAACGTACTGTTTTCCGGAACCGTCCGGGAAAATCTTCTTTGGGGAGACGAGAACGCGACGGACGAGGAGATGGTCCGGGCCTGCAAACTGGCGCAGGCCGACGGGTTTATCCGGGAGTTCCCGGACCGGTACGACACTTACATCGACCAGGGGGGAACCAATGTGTCCGGCGGCCAGAAGCAGAGAATCTGCATCGCGCGGGCGCTTTTGAAAAAGCCGAAAATCCTGATTCTCGACGATTCCACCAGCGCGGTGGACACGAAAACGGACGCGCTGATCCGCAGGGCGCTGCGGGATGAGATCCCGGATACCACAAAAATCATCATCGCGCAGCGCATTTCTTCCGTGCAGGACGCCGACCTCATCCTCGTGCTGGACGACGGAAAAATCGCCGCATCCGGAACGCATGAGGAGCTCCTGAAAACGAGCCGAATTTACCGGGAAGTTTATGAGTCTCAGAACGAAGGGGGTGCCGTCCGTGAGTAAGACGCCGCCGAAAACGGCAGAGGGAAAAACGCCGGTCCGGCGGTTCCGGCCCGGTACAGTCAAGAGACTGTTTTCCTATATGTCGGACTACAAAATACAAATCGTCCTGGTCGTTGCCTGCATCCTCCTGAGCGCCGCGGCCAATGCGGCGTCATCCCTGTTTATCCAGAGGCTGATCGACGACTACATTGCGCCCATCCTTCTGGAGAAAAGTCCCGTGTTTACCGGGCTTCTCAGGGCCATTTTCCTGATGGCCTGCATTTATCTGGCAGGTATCCTGGCAACCTTGTTTTATAACCGGGTCATGGTGGTCGTCGCGCAGGGGACGCTGAAGAAAATCCGCGACAAAATGTTTCATCACATGCAGACTTTGCCGGTTCGTTACTTCGATACGCATTCCTTCGGCGACACCATGAGCCGTTATACCAACGACATTGACACGCTCCGGCAGATGATCTCTCAGAGCATGCCGCAGCTGTTTGCCGCTCTCGTCAATGTTACCGCGGTCTTTCTTGCCATGCTGTACCTGAGTTTTGAACTTACGGCCTTTGTGGTGGTGTTCACGTTTTTGATCCTGATGGTGGTTCGGAAGATCGCAGGGAAAAGCAGCGTGTTCTTTATGAGGCAGCAGGATTCCCTCGGCGATGTGAACGGCTACATCGAGGAAATGATCAACGGTCAGAAAGTCGTCAAGGTGTTTTGCCATGAAGAAAAGGCCGAAGAAGCCTTTGACCGGAAAAACGGCGAGCTCTGCTACTGCTCCACGCAGGCGAACCAGTACGGGAACGTGCTGATGCCGGTCCTGTTCAGCATGGGCTATATGCTGTACGTGCTTCTGGCCGTTGTGGGCGGCGCCCTTGCCCTTGCGGGCGTTCAGAACTTCGGCATGGCCGGCATCGGCGTTCTGACCATCGGGACGATCGCGTCGTTCCTGACGCTTTCGCGCGCTTTTGTAAACCCGATCGGCCAGGTTTCCCAGCAGATCAACCTGGTGATTATGGCGCTGGCAGGCGCGTCGCGGATCTTTGACCTGATGGACGAAGAAAGCGAAGCCGACAACGGCTACGTCACCCTGGTGAATGCGAAGATCGAAAACGGCGAGATCCGGGAAGCCGGGGAACGCACGGACCTGTGGGCGTGGAAGCACCCGCACCGCGACGGTACGACGACCTATACCCGCCTGACCGGCGATATTCGTTTCTTCGACGTCGATTTCGGGTATGAGGACAATAAAACCGTGCTTCACAATGTCACCCTGTACGCGGAGCCCGGTCAGAAGGTCGCCTTCGTCGGCTCTACCGGCGCGGGCAAGACGACGATCACGAATCTGATCAACCGTTTCTACGACATCGCCGACGGAAAAATCCGGTACGATAATATCAATATCAATAAAATCAAAAAGGCGGATCTCCGCCGTTCTCTCGGCATGGTTTTGCAGGACGTCCATTTGTTCACCGGGACGGTGCTGGAGAACCTCCGCTACGGGAAGCTGGACGCCACCGATGAAGAGTGCATCGCCGCCGCCAGACTGGCAAATGCCGACGGGTTTATCCGGATGCTTCCGGACGGCTACAACACCGTTCTGGAAGGCGACGGGGGCGGGCTCTCGCAGGGGCAGAAGCAGCTGATTTCCATTGCCCGCGCCGCGGTTGCGGACCCGCCGGTCATGATTCTGGACGAAGCGACGTCGTCCATCGACACCAGAACGGAGGCCATCGTTCAAAAGGGCATGGACGCGCTGATGAAGGGGAGAACCGTGTTTGTCATCGCGCACCGCCTGTCCACGGTGCGGAACGCCGACGTTATTATGGTTCTGGAGCACGGACGCATCGTCGAGCGCGGCAGCCATGAAAAGCTGATGCAGGACAAGGGAAGGTATTATCAGCTTTACACCGGCGCGTTCGAGCTGGAATAAACCGTTTGCAGCGGAAGGGGGAGGCCGTACTGGCCTCCCCCTTCCGCTGCAAAACAATACGGTTCAGTCTGCCGGATGGCTTTCCAGCCATTCGGACGCTTTGGCACCCAGACGCTTCATGCAGCCGCCGTCCATCGGATACCCGAGGCCTGCGGCCCTAACCAGTTCCGCATAGGTTTTGGTTCCCCCGGCGCGGACAAAATCCAGGTACCGCGAAAACGCGTCGTTCCAGTCCTTTTCGGATTCGAGCCAGAACTCCAGGGCGGTCGTCTGAGCGAGACAGTAATCGATATAATACAGCGGGAACGAATAGATGTGGTGCTGGCGCTGGTAGCCGCCCCCGGCGGAGAAGAAGGGAATTCCGTCAAAATCGATCCACGGGCGGTATTTTTTCTCCAGTCCGAGCCAGGTCTGCTTGCGTTCGTCCGGGGACAGAGCCGGGCTTTCATACATCCTGGTCTGGAACTCGTCCACAAGGCAGCCGTACGGGATGAAATCGAGCGCGGCTTCCAGCTGATACAGCCGGAACTTTTCCGTTTCCCCGCCGAAAAACAGGCGGTCCCAGCGGCGCGAAAAAAGCTCCATCGACATGGAGTGCGTTTCCGCCGCGTCCATCGTCGGGCTGCGGAGCTCCAGAAGCGGAATGTCCCGGGCCAGATAGCTGGCAAACGCATGGCCCGCTTCATGGGTCAACACGGCCACGTCGTCCGCGGTGCCGTTGAAGTTTGAAAAGATGAACGGAAATTTATAATCGGGGATGTCCGTGCAGTATCCTCCTACGGCCTTGCCTTTTTTGCTGTCGAGGTCAAAAAGTCCGTGCTCCAGCATGTAGTCGAAAAACTCCCCGGCCAGCGGATGCATTTCGCGGTACATGGTCCGGGCCTGACCGACCAGGACCTGCCGGCCGCCTTTCGGCGCCGGGTTGCCGTCCGGAAAGAAGCAGTCGTCGTCATACAGCTTCAGACCGGGAAGGCCGAGCCGCTTCGCCTGGACCTTCTTGATTTCCGCGATGAACGGGACAAAATCTTCCGCGACCTGATCCCGGAATTTTTGGATTTCGCCGGGCCCGTAGCAGTTGCGGCCGAGGCGGTCGTAGCCGAGAAAGACATAGTTCTTGTAGCCGAGTTTTTTCGCCTGCTCGTCGCGGTTGTGGACCAGTTCGTCGTAAATTTCGTCCAGCCGGCGGGCGTTGGCCTCGTAAAAACCGGCGGCCTTTTCCCAGGCGTCCCTGCGGACGTTCCGGTCGGGGAACATCTGGTATTTGCGGATTTCGGAGAGATTCAGCTTCTTCCCGTCAAAGTCGATCTTTGCGGAAGCGAGAAGCTTCTCGTATTCCGTGACAAGCGCGTTTTCCTTCTGCTTCGATTCGATGACGGCGGGGGAAAACGACCGGAAGGAAAGCTCGAGATTTTTTAAAAACAGCTTTCCCGTTTTCGCTTCGAGCCGTTCCCGGAACCGGGAAGACAGGACCGCCCGGTAAAAATTCTGCACGTCGTTGTCCACGATCGGGTTGCTTGCATCAAAAAAGGCCGTTTCCGCCTCGTAAAACGGATCCGCCGTATTCACACTGTTGCGGATGTAGGCCACGGTTGCCATGGATTGAAAACGGCTGTACAGCGTTTCGTGCTGTAAGATCAGCTCATACTGTTCCCGCGCGCCGGAACACTCCGCAAACTTTTGGGTGATCCGTTCATACGCCTGTTTGATTTCATTCAGGTCGGGACGCTTGTATTCGATTTCAGAAAATTTCATGCCGCTCGCTCCTTTTCCGGTTTTATTTTTTCTCATCCGTCTTATCCCGGACGGCCGGCCCGTGCGCCGGTGCGCCCGGGGTTTATTTTTTCATCCAGTAAAAAGTTTTCCCGCGGGAGTCCAGAATACCCTCGCTTTTCATGCGGGCAAGCTCGCGGCTCATGGCGCTCCGGTCGATGCAGAGATATTCCGCGAGCTCCGTCCGGTTAAACGGAATGGAGAAAGAGAGAGAACCGCGGCTCTGCGCCTGGCTGCTGAAATAGGCTTCCAGTCGGCTTCGGATCGTTTTATGGGACAGGTAGGACATTTTCCGGTTCAGGCGCATGTTCTTTTCTGCGAGAATCTTCAGCAGGTTGGCAATCAGCTGCTGGTGAAATTTGCAGGCGGACCGGCAGGTATGCACGATTTTTGCGACATCCAGAAGCAGGGCGTCGCTTTTTTCCAGCGCCACGACGGAAACGGGCATCACGTCCGCTCCCATGCAGGCGTAGGTTTCCCCGAACAGGTCGCCGGTCCGGAGCGTGCCGATGATCATCGCATCGCCCGCAATGTTCTCTTTTTCAATCTGCGCTTTTCCGGACATCAGAATACCGACCGCCGGGCGCGACTTCCCCGCCAGAAAGATAAAGTCCCCCCTTTCCGCGCTTTGCCGCCGGCAGCCGAGGCAGTGCAACATGACCGGAAGGTCCTGTTCCTGGATATTGTCGAAAAGTTCATTGCTCTGCAAAATCCGGATCGTCAAAAATTTTCTCCTTTCTGTTGCGGGTGCAACAGATTTTATAACGCAAGTATAGTACACTGAAACCGGAAAGTAAAGGAAACAATTTGGGAAACGAGGTGTCAATTCGATGATCCGAAAAGTGATAAAAATCGATGAGGACCGGTGCAGCGGCTGCGGGCTCTGCGTGGACGCCTGCCAGGAAGGCGCGATTGCCCTTGTGAACGGCAAGGCCAGGCTGGTGCGCGACGACTACTGCGACGGGCTGGGCAACTGCCTTCCGGTCTGCCCGGCGGGGGCCATCACCCTGGAAGAACAGGAAACGGCCGGATCCGGTGCCGAAAACGTAGTCCCTTCTCCTGCGATAAACGAGCCGAAAAGGCCGTTTTTCCCCATGGGCGGATGCCCCGGGTCCCGGGCGAAGAGAATCGTGAGAGATTCCGCCCCCGAAGAACCGGAAACGGAACATGTGGAGAGCCGGCTGATGCAGTGGCCGGTCCAAATGAAGCTGGTGCCGGTTCAGGCCCCGTACTTCGAGAACGCCAACCTGTTGGTTGCGGCGGACTGCACGGCGTATGCATACGGCGCTTTTCACAATCAATTCATGAAGAACCGCATCACGCTGATCGGCTGTCCCAAGCTGGACGAAGGCGGCTATGCCGAAAAGCTGACGGAAATCCTGAAACGCAACCGCATCAAAAGCGTTACGATCGTCCGCATGGAGGTTCCCTGCTGCGGCGGGCTGGAAAATGCGGTGAAACAGGCGCTTGCCGACTGCGGGAAGCTGATTCCGTGGAGCGTCCATATCATTTCGACGGACGGAAGAATTCTGGATGAATAATGCCCGAAAACGGATGAAAACGGATGAAAGACATTAATTTTGCCAAAACGTTCCGCTTACCGGGCCGGTCAACTGCCTTCCCGGACAGATCATAAAATAAATTCTTAAAAATGGAGGTTTTCATGATGCCAAACATGTTCTGCTTTCAATGTGAACAGACCGCAGGTTGCCGCGGATGCACCGGAAGGGCCGGGGTCTGCGGAAAATCCGCCGATACCGCGCTCTTACAGGATCAGCTGACGGGTGCGCTTATCGGGCTGGCGCGCGCCGCCGAAGGGAGCAAGCCAGCGGCTTTCACGGACCGTGTGATGCTGGAAGGGTTGTTTGCCACCGTCACGAACGTCAGCTTCGACAGCAAGGCGATCCGCGGCCTGATCGACGCGGTCCATCGGGAAAAGGAAAAGCTCGCTGCTCCCGGCGCGCATTCCGGGAACCCGGATGATTACGACATGAATCGCCTCTGGGGTGCGAACGAGGACATCCGTTCCCTCAAATCGCTGATTCTGTTCGGTATGCGCGGCATGGCGGCCTACGCTTACCACGCGCTGACGCTCGGTTATTCCGAGGAAGAAGTCAACCGCTTTTTCTACAAAGGTCTGTCCGCCCTCGGCGAGGACTGGGGAATGGAAAAACTCCTTCCGCTTGTGATGGAAACCGGAAAGACCAACTTGAAATGCATGGAACTGCTGGACAAGGCCAATACCGAGACTTACGGAACGCCGGCTCCGCGGAAAGTCCCGCTCACCATTGAGAAAGGGCCGTTTATCGTTGTCAGCGGCCACGATCTGCACGACCTGTATCTTCTGCTGGAACAGACAAAGGGAAAGGGCGTCAACGTCTATACCCACGGGGAGATGCTTCCGGCGCACGCCTACCCGAAGCTGAACGCGTATCCGCAGTTGAAAGGCAATTTCGGCACGGCATGGCAGAACCAGCAGAAGGAATTCGACGGGATCCCCGCGCCGGTGCTGTTCACGACCAACTGCCTGATGCCGGTCCGGGACAGCTACCGCGACCGCGTGTTTACCACGGAAGTTGTCAGCTACCCGGGCCTGGTGCACATCGGCGAGGACAGGGATTTCACGCCGGTCATTGAAAAGGCCCTTGAGCTGGGCGGTTATGCGGAAGACCGTGCCCTGACGGGAATCAACGGCGGCACGCAGGTGACGACCGGGTTCGGCCACGGCACCGTTCTGTCGGTTGCCGACCGGGTCGTGAAGGCCGTCCGTTCCGGGGCGATCCGGCATTTTTTCCTGGTGGGCGGCTGCGACGGGGCGAAGCCCGGCCGCAACTACTACACGGAATTTGTGGAAAAAGCGCCGAAGGACAGCGTAATCCTCACGCTTGCGTGCGGAAAATACCGCTTTAACGACCTCGACCTTGGCACGGTCGGCGGCCTTCCGCGCCTGATGGACATGGGGCAGTGCAACGACGCGTACAGTGCGATCCGGGTCGCCGTAGCGCTGGCGGAAGCCTTCCACTGCGGCGTCAACGACCTGCCGCTGACCATGGTGCTTTCCTGGTACGAGCAGAAAGCCGTAAGCATTCTGCTGACGTTGCTGTCGCTCGGCATCCGGAACATCTACCTCGGGCCGACGCTCCCCGCGTTCCTGTCCCCGAACGTCTTGAAATATCTGGTTGACAATTTCGGGATTTCTCCCGTCTCGACGCCGGACGAAGACCTCAGGAAGATTCTGCAGAACTGAAAATTTTGGAGCCGCCCCGGCCGGGGCGGCTCTTTTTCTGCTTATTGAAAATTATAGAATTCTTTTAGGAACCACACGTCTTTCGCTTCAAATTCCATGCCGTTCAGGTACTCCAAAATTCCGGAGTCCGTTGTAAAGTTCAGCTTCAGTTTGTAGGCGTAGAGCGCCTGATAGGGAAAGCCGGTGCTTTTGTTGACGGCGTTTCTGCCGTACTTTCCGTCGCCAGCGAGCGGATGCCCCACGGACGCAAGGTGCGCGCGGATCTGATGGGTGCGGCCGGTCAGGAGCTCTACTTCCAGCAGGCTGAAGCCGCCCCGTTCCGCGAGGACGCGGTAGCGTGTGACGATGGTTTTCGCGTCTTTGGACGGCTTATGGGAAATGTACACGCGGTTCTGCCGCTCGTTCTTCATCAGGTACGCTTTCAGGGTTTCGCAGTTCCGGTCCATTTTTCCGCAGGCGATGCAGAGGTAGAGCTTCACCATCTCGCGCGCCTTGACCTTGCGGTTCATGATGCGGAGCGTTTCGGCGTTCTTCGCCGCCATGACGATGCCGCCCGTGTTGCGGTCGATGCGGTTGATGAGCGCGGGAGCGAAGGAATTTTCCGCTTTTGGGTCGTATTCGCCTTTGCGGTAAAGATAGTGTTGCACGCGGGCAATCAGCGAGTCAAAATGATAGTTTTCGTCCGGGTGGACGATCAGCCCGGGCTTTTTGTCGAGGATCATGATATTTTCGTCCTCATAAAGGATGTTCAGCTTCTCGGGCGCTTTCAGGAAATCATACTCTTCCGGACGGGTCTGGAAAAATTCGTCTTTCAGGTACAGGGAAAGCACGTCGCCCTCCTCGAGGTGCGCAGAGATTTCGCACCGCTTTCCGTTGCGCTTGATGTTCTTTTTGCGGATGCTTTTGTAAAGCATCGACTGCGGAAGGTTCGGGTATGTTTTGGTCAGAAATTTATCCACACGCTGGCCGGCGTCGTTCGGGCCGATGGTTACGGTTTTCATTGCTTTTCAACACGCTCCCGGGGTTTCAGTTTTATGTTTTCCATTGTTCCGATTATAGCATTTCCGGCCCGCGCCGAAAAGAGGAAAAGCCTTTTCAAAAAAGTGTTTTTAGTATATAATAAATTGAAATGCGTGTAAGAGGAAAAGGGGTATTCAAGATTATGACTCAGGAACGGGCGCTGCAGATTTTCGAGAAAGCCGGCGTGTTGCTGAAAGGCCATTTTCTCCTGACTTCAGGCCGGCACAGCAACCGCTACCTTCAGTGTGCCAAAATATTCCGGCACCCGGAATACAGCGAGGAGCTCTGCGCCGCCCTTGCGGACAAGTTCCGCGGACAGGGCGTCGAGATTGTGATCGGCCCCGCGATGGGCGCCGTTCAGATGGCCTATGAGGTCAGCCGGGCGCTCGGGTGCGAAAATTTCTTCACGGAGCGCGGGGATGACGGCAGGATGGCGCTCCGCCGCGGGTTTGTCGTAAACCCCGGCCAGAAGGTGCTCGTCGTGGAAGACGTCGTCACGACGGGCGGTTCCGTCCGTGAGGTGATCGGCCTGGTTCGCGCCGCGGGCGGCGAAGTCGCCGGCGTGGGTTCCATCGTCGACCGTACCGGCGGCAAGATCGACTTCGGGGTTCCGTTTCAGGCGGTCGTTTCCCTGAATGTGGAGTCCTGGGAACCGCAGGACTGCCCGCTCTGCAAAGCGGGGGCGCCCGCGCCGGTGAAGCCGGGAAGCCGGAAGAGATAAATGTGGAACGGAAGGAGCGTCCGCTTTGAAGAAAAACGGGGATCCGGCCGGGAGAAAAGCGCCCGGAGCGGAATCGCTGCACAGCGGGCACCGGGAGCGGGTTAAGGATCTGTTCTTACAAGCGGGACTGGATTCCTTTTCGCCGCACATGGTTCTGGAGCTGCTCCTTTACTACGCCATCCCGCGGAAAGACACCAACCTCATTGCGCATGAGCTTCTGCGCAGGTTCGGGTCGCTGTCGGGCGTATTCGACGCGCCGATCGAGGAGCTGGAGAAAGTAAAGGGAGTCGGGAAGTCCGCCGCCGTCCTGATGAAAATGATTCCCCAGCTTTGCCGGCGGTATCAGGACAACCTGGACCAGGACAAGGTCGTGATCTATGATTATGAGGAAGCCGGAAAGCTGCTGGTTCAGAAATTTGTCGGCAGACAGGACGAAGTGGTCATCCTGATGCTGCTGGACAGCAGGGAGCGGGTCCTGTACTGCGGCATTGTCAGCGAAGGATGCGCCACGACGGCCAATATCTATATTAAGAAAATCGTGCGCCTTGCCGTCCGGTACAACGCCGTATATGCCATCCTGGCGCACAACCACCCGAGCGGGGAATGCCTGCCGTCCAAACAGGATCTCAGCACGACGCGCTGGGTGTACGAGGCGCTGGAAACCGTTGAAGTCCGCATGATCGACCACATTATCGTCGGGGGAAACAACTACCTTTCCCTCGCGCAGAGCCGGATGATGCCGGAATTGTTTAACCCGGAACAGGATATGGAGCAGGAATGAATTTCAAGTTGGTTTCAAAATACAAGCCGGCGGGCGACCAGCCGAAGGCGGTGCGCCAGTTGGTGGAAGGGATCCGGAACGGCGACCGGGAACAGACCCTTTTGGGCGTTACCGGCTCCGGCAAGACCTTTACCATGGCGAACATCATCGCGGAGATGAACCGCCCCGCGCTTGTGCTTGCCCACAATAAAACGCTCGCGGCCCAGCTTTGTTCCGAGTTCCGCGAGTTTTTCCCGGAAAACGCGGTGGAGTATTTCGTAAGCTACTACGATTATTACCAACCGGAAGCCTATATTCCGTCCACGGACACCTACATTGAGAAGGATTCCGCCATCAACGACGAAATTGATAAACTGCGCCACTCCGCAACTTCGTCCCTTTCCGAGCGCCGCGACGTGATTATTGTGGCCAGCGTGTCCTGCATTTACAGCCTGGGCGACCCGATCGACTACCGCACCATGGTCATTTCCCTGCGCCCGGGGATGAAAAAGAACCGCGACGAGCTTCTGAAAAAGCTGGTGGAGATTCAGTACGAGCGCAACGACGTCAACTTTATCCGCAACAAGTTCCGCGTCCGCGGCGACGTGGTGGAGATTTTTCCCGTCCAGTCCAGCGAACACGCCGTGCGGGTGGAGTTTTTCGGCGACGAGATCGACCGCATCCGCGAGATCGATCCGCTCACCGGCAAAGTGGTGGCGGACCTGAAACATGTCGCGATCTACCCCGCGTCGCATTATATTGTCCCGCGCGAAAAGATGCAGCGCGCCGTCAATGAGATCGAGCGGGAGATGGAGGAGCGCGTCCGGTGGTTCAAAAGCCGGGGCAAGCTGATCGAGGCCCAGCGCATTGAGGAACGCACCCGCTACGACATGGAAATGCTTCTGGAAGTCGGGTTCTGCAAAGGAATTGAAAATTACTCGCGCGTGCTTTCCGGCCGGGTGCCGGGCAGCTCGCCGTTTACCCTGCTGGACTATTTTCCGAAGGATTTTCTGTTGTTTGTGGACGAGTCGCACGTTACGCTGCCGCAGGTGCGCTCCATGTATGCCGGGGACCGCGCCCGCAAGGACGCCCTGGTGAACTTCGGGTTCCGCCTTCCGTCCGCCTACGACAACCGTCCGCTGAATTTCGACGAGTTCTACCGGCATATCAACCAGGCGGTTTTCGTGAGCGCCACGCCGGGTGATTTCGAGCTGGAAAAATCGGCGCAGGTGGTGGAGCAGGTCATCCGCCCGACCGGGCTCGTGGATCCGGAGATCATCGTGAAGCCGACCGACGGACAGATCGACGACCTGATTTCGGAAATCAACATCCGCGCCGCCAAACACGAGCGCGTTCTGATTACGACGCTGACGAAAAAAATGGCGGAAGACCTCACGTCGTATCTGGAAGGCATGGACATCCGGGTGCGCTACATGCACTACGACATCGACACGGTGGAGCGCATGGAGATCATCCGCGACCTGCGGCTCGGAAAATTCGACGTCCTGGTCGGCATCAACCTGCTGCGCGAAGGGCTCGACATCCCGGAAGTTTCGCTTGTCGCCATTCTCGATGCCGACAAGGAAGGGTTCCTGCGCAGCGAGCGTTCCCTGATTCAGACGGTGGGCCGCGCCGCGCGCAACGCCGAGGGCAAAGTCATCATGTACGCCGACTCGGTCACACCGTCCATGGAAGCGGCGATCCGCGAAACGGAGCGCCGGCGCACCTTGCAGATGGCGTTCAACAAAGAGCACGGCATTGTGCCGAAAACCATCGTCAAGCCCGTCGCGGAGATTCTGGAAATCTCCACGCACAAGGAAGACGGATCGTCGAAAAAGCGCAGGAGACTGCGCCCGAACGAGAAAAAGCGCATGATCGAGCAGCTTACCCGGGAAATGAAGGACGCGGCCAAACTGCTGGAGTTCGAGCACGCCGCGTATCTGCGCGACAAAATCAAACAGCTGGAAGCCGAGTAGACGGAAGGCACGGAGGAACACATGTCAGCAAAGACCATTTTTGTAAAAGGTGCCAGAGAGCACAATCTGAAGAACATCGACATCGAGCTGCCGCGTGACAAACTCATTGTCTTTACGGGGCTTTCCGGCTCCGGAAAGTCTTCGCTCGCGTTCGATACCATCTATGCCGAGGGCCGGCGCCGCTATGTGGAGTCGCTTTCTTCCTACGCGCGCCAGTTTCTGGGGCAGGTGCAGAAGCCGGATGTGGACTATATTGACGGGCTGTCCCCGGCAATCTCCATCGACCAGAAGACAACGTCGAAAAACCCGCGTTCCACGGTCGGAACGGTGACGGAAATTTATGATTACCTCCGCCTTCTGTATGCGCGCATCGGCGTTCCGCACTGCCCGATCTGCGGAAGGGAGATCCGCCAGCAGACCGTCGACCAGATTGTCGACCAGGTGCTTTCCATGCCGGAAGGGACAAAAATTCTCGTCCTCGCGCCGGTCGTCCGCGCCCGCAAGGGGGGGCACGTCAAGGAACTGGACGCCGCGCGGAAGGGCGGATTTGCCCGCGTGCGCGTCGACGGCGCCATTTACGATCTTTCCGAAACCATCGAGTTGGAGAAGAACAAGAAGCATACCGTCGAGGTGGTGGTGGACAGGCTCGTCATCCATCCGGATATCCGCTCGCGCCTTGCGGATTCGGTGGAAACGGCTTCGTCGCTCTCCGGCGGCCTGACGGTCGTAAACGTGGTGGCGGGGAAAGATTACCTGTTTTCGCAGAATTACGCCTGCCCGGAGCACGGCGTCAGCGTGGAAGAGCTTACGCCGCGCATGTTTTCGTTTAACAGCCCGTTCGGGGCCTGCCCAAGATGCGCGGGCCTCGGCGTTTTCATGAAAATCGACCCGGACCGGATCTTACCGGACAAATCCCTTTCGATCCGCCGCGGGGGGATCAAGGCGGGCGGATGGGCCATGGAAGGGAACACCATCGCCGCCATGTACTATCGGGCGCTGGCGAAGCACTATCATTTTTCGCTGGATACCCCGGTGGGAAAGCTGTCCCCGGAGATCATCGACATTCTCCTTTACGGCACGAAGGGCGAGAAAATCCGTGTGGAGCGCGACGGCGGATTCGGCCGCAGCGTGTATGAAACGGAGTTTGAAGGGGTCGTCAACAATCTGGAACGCCGGTTTCACGACACCCAGAGCAACTGGATCCGCGACGAGATCCAGTCCTACATGAGCGCCATCCCGTGCGACGCATGCCACGGGAAACGTCTTTCGCCGGTCAGCCTGGCTGTGACGGTCGGCGGCATCAATATCGCGGATTTCTGCGACAAATCGGTGTCCGAAGCGCTGAATTTCATGGAAAACCTGAAGCTGACGGAGCGCGAAAACGCGATTGCCAGGCTGGTCCTGCGGGAGATCAAAAGCCGCCTCGGCTTTTTAAAGAACGTCGGGCTGGAATATCTGACGCTTTCCCGTTCCGCCGGCACGCTTTCCGGCGGGGAGAGCCAGCGCATCCGGCTTGCGACGCAGATCGGCTCGTCGCTGACCGGCGTCCTGTATATTCTCGACGAGCCGAGCATCGGCCTGCATCAGCGCGACAACGACAAATTGCTGGCAACGCTCAAGCACCTGCGCGACCTCGGCAACACCGTGATCGTGGTGGAGCACGACGAGGACACCATGCGCGCGTCCGACTATCTGGTGGACATCGGCCCCGGCGCGGGGGTGCACGGCGGCAAGGTCGTCTTCAGCGGCAAGGTGCAGGACATCGTGAACTGCAAGGAATCCATCACCGGCCAGTACCTGAGCGGCCGCAAAAAGGTGGAAGTCCCGCAAAAACGCAGAAAAGGCAACGGCAAAAAGCTGAAAATTTTCGGCGCGTCGCAGAACAACCTGAAAAATATCGATGTCGGTATCCCGCTGGGAGAATTCGTCTGCGTCACCGGCGTTTCCGGTTCCGGAAAATCCTCGCTGATCAACGAGATTCTTTACAACTACCTTGCTTCGGAGCTGAACGGCGCCCGGGAACGGCCGGGCGCGTTCCGGAAGATCACCGGGCTTTCCGCGCTGGATAAAGTCATCGCGATCGACCAGTCCCCCATCGGGCGCACGCCGCGCTCCAACCCGGCCACTTATACCGGCGTATTCGCCGACATCCGCGCGCTGTTTGCTTCAACGCAGGATGCAAAGCTGAGAGGCTTTACGGCAGGACGCTTTTCCTTCAACGTAAAAGGCGGCCGGTGCGAGGCCTGCGAAGGCGACGGGATCATCAAGATCGAGATGAATTTTCTGCCCGACGTCTATGTCCCGTGCGAGGTCTGCAAGGGAAAACGCTACAACCGCGAAACGCTGGAGATCAAATATAAGGGTAAGAATATCTACGATGTGCTGGAAATGACGGTGGAAGAGGGGCTCGGCTTTTTCAGCAGCATCCCGAAAATCGCGCGCAAGCTGCAGACGCTGCAGGACGTCGGCCTCGGCTATATTAAAATCGGCCAGCCGGCGACCACGCTTTCCGGCGGCGAGGCGCAGCGCGTCAAGCTGGCGGCGGAGCTGGGCAAGCGGCCGACCGGGCGCACCATCTATATTCTGGACGAACCGACCACGGGCCTGCATATCGCGGACGTCCACAAGCTGATCGACGTTCTGCAGAAGCTGGTGGACGGCGGGAACACGGTCGTTGTCATTGAGCATAACCTTGACCTGATCAAGACGGCGGATTTCATCATCGACCTCGGCCCCGAGGGCGGCGACGCCGGCGGAAGGGTCGTTGCCTGCGGAACGCCGGAACAGGTGGCGAAAGTGCCGGAATCGTACACCGGCCAGTACCTCAAAAGGATGCTGAAATCAAAATAGCGCTTTTGGCAAAGTGCCGGGCATCCGGTGCTTTGCCTTTTTCATCCGGGGTTTCTTTTCCAGTTGACATTTTAACAAAAGGAGCGGTAACATCATGATTCGGAACATTGTCTTCGATATGGGAAACGTTTTGCTTTCTTACGAACCCGAAAAATATGTTGATAAAATCATCAAAGACCCGGCCGGGGCGGATGCGGTTCTGCGCGAGCTGTTCGGAGGGCCGGAGTGGCCGATGCTCGACGCCGGCACCATCACGGAAGAAGAAACGGTCCGGCGCGTTCAGTCGAGGATTCCACGGTATGCGGCGCTGGTCCCGCGGGCCATGGAACGCTGGGACGACATGCTGACGCCGCTCCCCGGCATGCCGGAAATCGTCGCGGAGCTGAAAGCGAAAGGTTATCCGCTTTATGTCCTGTCCAACATGAGCCTGCGTTTCAGCCGTATTTTCCAGCAGAGAGAAATTTTCCGGTATTTCGACGGCTATGTTTTTTCGGCTATTGAAAAGATAGTAAAACCCAACCCGGCAATTTACCGTCTCCTGTTGAACCGGTTCCATCTGAATGCGGACGAATGCCTCTTTTTCGACGACCTTCCGCAGAATGTGGAAGGCGCGGAAAAGGTCGGCCTGCACGCCCACCGGTTCGCCGGGACGCGGGAGCTTGCGCTGTTTCTGAAAGAGACATTGTAGCCGAGGCACACGGGCCGCAGCCAATCTGCCGCGGCCCGAACCATCCTTTTCCAGATCAGACGGCCTGAAAAGGCCGCCTTATTTTTTTGGTTCTAACGCCCCGGCTTTGTCCATATGTATGTTGTGAAGGGAGAGGACAAGGCAATGGATGAAAAAAACGAGGATCGATTCGACTCCGCCGCCGAAGGGGTGTGCGAAAGAATCCGAAAATCCCTGAAAGGGCTGCCGCCCGACGTGAAAAAGCAGGCGCAGGAAATCCGCCTGCGCGTGAACCGGCCGGTTACCGTCTGCTGCCCCCAAAGCGTTTATTTTTTAAAAGAGAGCGGAGGGCTCGGGTGCATCGTCGGTCCGGGATGCGTCCGTGCGGACAAAAACGACCTGGAAGAGAGCTTTCGCACACTCTGCGGCAACTCCGTTTACAGCCATGAAACCGAGATTAAAAACGGATATGTCACGCTCCGCGGCGGGCACCGCGCCGGCATCTGCGGCACCGCCGTTTACCAGAACGGCACGGTTTCCGGCATGCGGGATATTTCTTCCATCAACATCCGTGTGGCGCGGGAAATTCCCGGTTCCGCCGACCTGCTGCTGAACCGGCTGAAGGATACGCTGAGCGGAGGCCTTTTGCTTGCCGGCCCGCCGTCCAGCGGAAAAACGACGATTCTGCGCGACATCGCCCGCCAGCTTGCCAGCGGGGTGCGGGGAAACATCCGCAAGGTTGCGGTTGTCGACGAGCGGGGAGAAATCGCCGGTTCCTACCAGGGCATTCCGCAGAACGACGTGGGCATTTGCTGCGACGTTCTGGACGGCTACCCGAAGGCGGAGGGAATCCTGCTTGCGGTTCGTTCGCTTTCGCCGCAGTACATTGTCTGCGACGAGCTTGGTTCCGAAGAGGAGACCCGCGCGGTGGAGCAGAGCCTGAACGCGGGGGTGAGCGTCATTGCGAGCATTCACGCGGGGAACGCGGAAGAACTGCTGCGGCGCAGGCAGGCGGCCGCCCTGCTGGAAACCGGGGCCTTTGCTTCCGCCGCGCTTCTGGACGGTTCCGCGAAGCCGGGAAAAATCGTGGGGATTTACAGGGCGGGTGATTTGCTTGCTGAAAATCGCGGGAGCGCTTCTGCTCATCGGCGCGGGCTTTCTCGCGGGATATGTGGAATCGCATAAGCTGGTCGTGCGGGTGGAAAAGCTGGAGGCGTTCCTCCGCTTTCTCTCGGCGGCAAAAACGGAAATCCGCTTCTCGTCCATGCCCGTCGAATCCATCGTCCGCAGGCACGGCGGAGGAATCTCGTTTTTTTCTGATATCCCGGATGCGGCATCCGGAGAAAACTGGGCCGGAGCCTGGAATAACGCGGTGGAAAAGCGCGCGCTGGACGAGGGTTTTTCCCGCAGGGACGTGGAACTGCTGAAAGGTTTCGGCGCCGGTTTCGGTGCGAGCGACACCGACGGCCAGCTTTCGCATTGCAGCCTTTATGCGGACCTGACTGCGGCGGCGCTGAACGATGCCAAGGAGGAACGGAACCGGAAGGCGAAATTATACCAGATGCTCGGCTTATTCGCGGGAATGGCCGCCGCGATTCTGCTGTGCTGAAAATCGGAGGAACGACATGAATGTGGATTTAATTTTCAAAATCGCCGCGATCGGCATCATCGTTGCGGTGCTGAATCAGCTCCTGATCCGGTCGGGCCGGGAAGAGCAGGCGATGATGACAACTCTGGCGGGGCTGATTGTCGTTCTGATGATGATTATTCAGCAGATCAGCGCGCTGTTCAAGTCGATTAAATCCATCTTCGGACTCTGAGCCATGAATATCGTCGGGATCGCCGGGATTGCCGTCATCGCCGCCATCCTCGCCGCCATGATGCGCCGGTATCACCAGGAGTATGCCGTCGTCATCAGTATTATGGCGGGCATCGTGATTCTCTTTGAGATTTTTTTGAATATTTCGCCCGCCATCCGGCAGATCAGCACCCTGCTCTCGTCCGCGGGCCTCACAGCGGATTACGCGCTGATCCTGTTCAAAACACTCGGCATCTGCTTTTTGGCGCAGTTCGCCGCGGATTCCTGCCGCGACGCGGGGGAAAACGCCCTCGCTTCCCAGGTCGAGCTGGCGGGCAAAATCGCGATCGTGATCCTGGCGCTTCCGCTGTTTGAAAAGATTGCGCAGACGGCGGCGGGGCTGATCGGCGGATAGGACGGAAAATTCTGCGAGACGTTGAGAAAGGGTATTATGAAAAGGACGGTTTGTATTCTGATCCTGCTTGCCGCCGTGTTTTGCTTCCACACTGCGGCCCACGCGGAATCGACCGCGTCGTCCGGGAACGACCTGGACAGCTACTACAGCGAGCAGTTCCGCCAGAGCGGGGCGGACCAGCTGCAGGACAAACTCCCGGAGGACACGAAGAAGATTCTTCAGGAGCTCGGCATTGGAGACTCGGACTGGAATTCCATTCCGTCCATCACGCCGCAGAATTATTTTCAGAAAATTCTTTCCATTTTCACGGGAAAAGCGAAAAATCCGATTCGCGTCCTGGTTTCGGTCATCGCCGTCATCCTGCTGTGCGCTTTGATCGAAGGCATGAAGCTGTCGTTCGGTGAAAAGCCGCTGGGCGGCGTCATCGGCATGGTGGGGACGCTGTGCATCTGCACCATTGTGGTTCAGCCCATCGTCGCCTGCATTTCCGACGCCGCGGACGTGCTGAAGGCTTCCTCATCCTTCCTTCTGGCGTGCGTTCCGGTTCTGGTTGCGGTCATGGCCGCGGCGGGACAGTCGGTTTCGGCGGGCTCCTACCATCTTCTGATGGTGGCGGCGGGCAACATCATCTCCGTCTTTGCGACCACCGTCCTCGTGCCGATGATGAACATCTTCCTCGCGCTTTCCGTCGTTTCGTCCGTCTCGCCGAATATCAACCTGAACGGCCTGTGCAACGTCCTGAACAAAGCGGTAAAGTGGGTCATGGGGCTCGGCATGACGCTGTTCACCGGGCTCATCACCATGCATTCCCTGGTGGCCTCGTCGCTGGACAGCACGGGCGCCAAGGCGGCGAAGTTCGTGGTCAGCAGCTTTGTCCCGGTTGTGGGAAACGCGCTCGGCGAGGCGTTCAGCACCGTGACCGGCTGCGTGAAGATGCTCAAGTCCGGCATCGGCGCGTTCGGGCTTCTGGCGGGCCTGTTCGTGTTTCTCCCCGTGATTGCCGAGTGTGTGCTGTGGATCCTCACCCTGATGCTCTGCTCGGGAATCAGCCAGATTTTCGACCTGAAGGAGATTACCGGGCTTCTCAAAGCCTCATCGGATGTCGTTTCCACCATGCTGGCGATCCTTCTCTGCTGCATGACGGTCCTGATTATCTCCACCGTCGTGATGCTCGTGATCGGGGGCGTGTCATGAGCGGGATTCAGCAGTGGACGGCGGTCATCTGTCTGGCCGCGCTGGTTGCGGCGCTGGCGCAGGGTCTAATCCCCGCCGGCTCCATGGAGCGCATGGGAAAGTTTGTGGTGGGCGCTTTTGTCCTTTGCGTCATGATCGTTCCGGTTTTCAAGGCCGTGCCCAAGATCGGCGCGGGCCTGGAAAGCGCGAACTCGGGCGGGCAGGGACAGGATACGAGGCTGGAGTCCACCGTGAACAGCCAGGTGATGGAAGAATCGCAGAAAAGCGTGGCGAATCTTGTGACGGCGGAGTTGAGCCGCATCCGGATAAAATGCAAAAATGTTCGGGTAGTTATGGATACAAACCGGGATGGCCGCATATCAATTAATAAAGTAATTGTGACACTGGACAAAAAAGATGCCGCCGATGCCGAATCGGCCGCGGAATATCTGAAAAAAGAGCTGGGATTGAAAACGGAGGTTGTTTCCGATGGCGGTTGAGCAAAACGGAGGCGGACAAAAGGGCCTGTTTCAGAAGCTTGCGGAAAACGACACCTACCGCAAGATCATTCTGGGGGCCGGGCTGCTCGGCATCGCGCTTATCCTGCTTTCCGGAAACCTGAAAAGCTGCGATTCCCAAACGGCGCCGACGGCGTCGTCCCCGTCATCCCGCACGGTCCTGACCGCGGAAGAGTACGAAAAGCAGATGGAAAACAGCCTTTCCGGCATTATCTCACAGATCGACGGCGTTGGGAACGCCCGGGTCATGGTGACGCTGGAGCAGACCTCAAAAAGCGTCTACGCTACGCAGGAAAAAAAGAGCGGCCAGCAGACGGATGAAAAGGCGGAAAGCGGAGTGGGAAAAAATGAGACAAACAACAGCGACGAGACCACATACCTTTTGGTGAAGGACGCGGACGGCTCGGAAAAGGCGCTTCAGGTGACCGAAGTTCAGCCGGTGGTAAAAGGCGTAGTCGTTGTGTGCGACGGCGGCGGCGACCCGAAAGTACAGCAGAACATAACCGATGCCGTTACAACGGCACTGCACATCACTTCCGTGCGGGTGTGCGTCATAAAAGCAAAATAATTAAAATATCGGGGGGATCGATCTATGACAATGGGTAAGCGGCAGCTTGTACTTGCGGCGCTTGTCGTTGCACTGGGCGCGGCCGTATACTTGAATTGGGTTTTTACCGGCGATAACGGGCAGCTTCCGGCCACGCAGGCTCTCGCTTCCGGAACGGACCGGCAGTACGGGCAGACCCTTATGGTCAACGGCAGTGCGGTTTCGGGCAAAACGTCTCCGTCATCCGCGTCGTCCGGCAAAAGCTCGTCGGTGAAAACCGGAGCGAGCGCGGTTTCCTCCGACGATTATTTCAGCCAGGCAATGCTCGACCGCCAGAAGGCCAGGGACGCGGCTACGGAAACCATCACCAAGGTTCTGGAAGACAAGAGTTCCGATGACGCGGTGAAAAAGGAAGCGGCCAACAAAGCGGCCGCCATCACGCAGAACATTATCAAGGAAAACAACATCGAAACACTGATCAAAGCGAAAGGGTTCTCGAACTGCATCGTAACGCTGGACAACAACCAGTGCAGCGTCGTGGTCAAGACCCGGACGTCCGCGCAGGACGACGCCGTCGTGATCCAGGATATTGTTACGGGGCAGACGGGGCTTTCCTTTGATAAAATTAAGATAATTGAGCGTTCTTAGTTGTGTTTGAGCGAAAATGTGGTATAATATTTCCGTGGAAGTTTGACAATTTACGGTGCTTTTAGCCCTCCACATGGTGGAGGGCTTTTTTATCCTTACATGGAATTGACGTGGAAATCGGAGGAAGTTTATGAACAGAAGGAAATCGCGGGAGCAGGCGTTCATTCTTGTCTTTGAACGGAGCATCAACCACGATCCGGTGCGGGTGATCGTAGATACCGCCGAAACCTCGGAAGACGTCCGCATCGACGGCTTTGCGGAAAAAACCGCCCTCGGGGTGGAAGAACAGGAAGCCGTGCTGGACGGCCTGATTCAAAAATACATCCGCGGCTGGACGATGAACCGCCTTTCCAAGGTTGCGCTGGCCCTTCTCCGGCTCGCGCTTTATGAAATGAAGTTTGAACCGGACATTCCGGTGAGCGTGTCCATCAGCGAGGCGGTCAATCTCGCGAAAAAATACGGAGGCGCGGAGGACGCCCCGTTCGTGAACGGTGTCCTCGGCTCCGCCGCCCGGGAAACCGGTGACGGCAATGCCTGACGTCCTCGGCATCGACACCAGCAATTACACCACGTCGGCCGCGCTCCTGCGAAACGGCCGGATCATTCAGGGGAAAAAGCTTCTGCCGGTCAGACCCGGCGAAACGGGCCTGCGGCAGAGCGACGCCGTTTTTCACCATGTGCGCCAGCTCCCCGAGGTGATGGACTCGCTGCCGTTTTCCGACGCGGAAATCGCGGCGGTGGGCGCTTCGGATCGTCCGCGCAGCGCAAAAGGCTCGTATATGCCGTGCTTTCTGGCGGGTGTCTGCGCGGCAAAGGCCGCTTCCCTCGCGCGGGGCGTGCCGCTTTTCCTGTTTTCCCATCAGCAGGGGCATATTGCCGCCGCGCTGTATTCCGCCGGAAAGCTGGAACTGCTCCGCCGGTCTTTCCTGGCATTCCATGTTTCCGGGGGGACCACCGAAGCCGTTTTGGCACAGCCGGATGAAGACGAAATCTTTGCGACCCGGATCGTGGCCAGATCCCTGGACCTGAAAGCGGGACAGGCCGTCGACCGCGTCGGCGTGATGCTCGGCCTGCGTTTCCCGGCCGGGCCGGAGCTGGAAAAGCTCGCCGCCCGGTCCCAAACGTCCTTTCGCATCCGGCCGTGCCTGAAAGGCTGCGACTGCTCGCTCTCCGGGATTGAAAACCGGTGTTCCGCCATGCTGGAAAAAGGGGCGCCGAAAGAGGAGATCGCCGCCTTCTGCCTGCAGTCGGTTCTGGCGGCTCTGGACGGGATGACGTCCGGGCTGCGCCGGGAATACGGGAACCTTCCGCTGGTGTTTGCGGGCGGCGTCATGAGCGACGGCATTCTTCGCAGGGCACTGACCGAAAAATACGGAGCCTGCTTTGCCGAGCCGGCTTTTTCCGCCGACAACGCCGCCGGGGCCGCAGTCCTTGCCGCCATCCGGGAAGGAGTGATAATATGATGCGGGAACCGGTCGTCCTCACGGTCACACAACTGAATACCTACCTTAAGTCGCAGTTTGAAAGCGACGAAAACCTGTCCCACGTTTTTATCACCGGGGAAATTTCCAATTTCACGGATCATTACCGTTCCGGCCATCTGTACTTTTCTTTAAAGGATGAGCGTTGCGTCGTCCGCGCCGTCATGTTCGCCCGGAACGCCGCGCGGCTCCGCTTTCGCCCCGCGGACGGCATGAAGGTGCTCGCCCGCGGCCGAGTGGGCGTTTATGAGGTTTCCGGCCAGTATCAGCTTTATGTGGAAGATTTGCAGCCGGAAGGGCTTGGCGCGCTGAACCTCGCGTTCGAGCAGTTGAAGGCCAAGCTGCAAAAAGAAGGGCTTTTCGACGCCGGCCGCAAGAAGCCCCTGCCGAAATTTCCCGGGAGCATCGGGGTCGTCACATCCCCGACCGGGGCCGCCGTGCATGACATCCTGACGATCCTGGAACGAAGGTATCCGCTCGCGCAGGTCGTTTTCTGCCCCGTGCAGGTGCAGGGCGAGCTGGCCGCGCCGCAGATCGCAAACGCCCTGCACCGCATCAACCGCCTGAAATGCGCCGACGTCATCATTCTGGGGCGCGGGGGAGGCTCGCTGGAAGACCTTTGGCCGTTCAACGAAGAGGGAGTCGCCCGGGCAGTGGCGGATTCATCCATTCCGGTGGTTTCCGCCGTGGGGCACGAAACGGATTTCACCATCTGCGATTTCGTCGCCGATCTCCGCGCGCCGACGCCCTCCGCCGCCGCGGAGCTCACCGTTCCGGATCAGACCGAGCTTCTCGGCGGGATCCGGGCGCAGCGGTACCGCCTGCAAAACGCGATGTCGGCGAAACTGGCCGAAGCCCGCGGCCTGCTGGCACCGCTGGCGGAAAGCCGCGCCCTGAGGAACCCCCTGGAACCGGTGGAGCTTCGCCGGGTTCAGGTCGACCGGCTTTTGGAAAACCTGACCGCCTCCGTGCGCGGGAAAACGGACCGTGCCCGGGAACAGCTTGCGAATGCAAGCGGCAGGCTGAACGCTTTAAGCCCTCTGGCCGTTCTTTCGCGCGGCTATGCGGCCGTTTTCCGCGAAACGGGAGAAACGGTTTCCAAAGCCCAAGAGGTTCGTATCCATGATAAAATCTGTGTGCGCATGGCGGACGGATCGCTGGCCTGCACAGTAAACGACAAAAAATCGGAAGCGGGTGCTGGTGCTTATGAATCAAAAAATGACGTTTGAAGCCGCCCTGGCGCGCCTGAACGAAATCGTGGAAAAGCTGGAGCGCGGCGACGAGACTCTGGACCATTCGCTCAAGCTGTTTGAAGAGGGCTCCGCGCTCGCTTCCTTCTGCTACCGGAAGCTTTCGGCGGCGGAGCAGAAAATCAAGAAGCTTTCCGAGCCGGAAGAGGAGGAAACCGATGGGAAGAATTGACCGGAGCGGCTATCTCCAGTCAGTGGAAGACGCGCTTCGCAAATATGTGCCCGAAGTATCCCTGATGCAGTCCGGGCTGTTTCGGGCCATGCGCTACAGTCTTCTGGCGGGAGGAAAACGCATCCGCCCGGTGCTGGTCCTGGAATTCTGCGGCCTGTGCGGCGGCGACCAAGAAGCCGCGCTGCCGTTTGCCTGCGCCGTTGAGATGATCCACACCTATTCCCTGATCCACGACGACCTGCCCTGCATGGACGACGACGGGCTCCGGCGCGGCAAGCCGTCCAACCATGTGGTTTTCGGCGAGGCGCAGGCGCTTCTTGCGGGGGACGCGCTCCTGACCATGGCGTTTGAAACCATGCTGTCGCCCGAAAGCGTGAAAGGCGTGGGAGCGGAACGCGCGGCCGATGCGGCGGGAATCCTCGCAAAAGCCGCCGGGGCTTACGGTATGGCCGGGGGACAGGCGATCGACCTGATGAGCGAGGGAAAAAAGGTTTCCGAGGAAACGCTTCAGAAAATGGACGAATGCAAAACGGGAGCGCTGATCCGCGCCGCGGCGAAAATGGGGTGTGCCCTCGCCGGTGCGGACTCGGGGCAGATCCGCGCCGCGGACGAATACGCGGCGGCGATCGGCTTTGCATTCCAGATCGTAGACGATATTCTCGACGTGGAAGGGGACGCCGGGGCGCTCGGGAAACCGGTGGGAAGCGACAAGGACAACGCCAAGAGCACCTATGTCTCGCTTCTCGGCTTGGAAAACGCAAAGCGCGCGGTGGAGAAACTGACCGAAACGGCGGCTGCGGCTCTCGAACCGTTCGGGGACGATGCCGCATACCTGAAAGGCTTTGCGCGGAAACTCGCGTCCCGAAATTATTAGAAATGCGAATCATCATCCCATTGACAAAATTGACGGAATATGATAGGATAATCAAGCCGCTTATTGCGGGCAGCAAGTGGTCAAACCCGCCCGGCAATAGCGAGATTTCAGAAAAGGCAGGGCCTTCATTTCATGTTTGCAGTAATTGAGACCGGCGGCAAGCAGTACAAGGTGCAGAAAGACGACGTCATCTTTGTCGAAAAGCTTCCGGCGGACAAGGACACCACCGTTGAGTTCAAAGTTCTCGCCCTGAACGCGGACGACGGGCTGAAAGTCGGGGCGCCTTATGTGACCGGTGCCACCGTAACGGGCAAAGTCCTGAAAAACGGAAAATCCCCGAAAATCACGGTTTTGACCTATAAGGCCAAAAAGAACGAAAAGCGCAAGATGGGGCACAGGCAGCCGTATACCAAGGTTCAGATCGAATCGATCAACGCCTGATTATGATTCGTGCGGAATTTTTCAGGAAGGCCGGCCGTCCGTCCGGTTTCCGCATCAGCGGGCATTCCGGTGCTTCCGAAGCGGGAACGGACATTGTCTGCGCGGCGGTTTCTTCCGCGGCGTATCTGACGGCTAACACCATTACGGACGTTCTCGGTGTCCCGGCGGATGTTCGGACGGAAGACGGCGGGATGCTTCTGAAAATCAGAGCGGAGGACGCCGCTTCGTGCGACGTTTTGCTCCGGGGGTTCCGCCTTCATATGACAGCGCTGAAAGAACAGTATCCCCAAAATATTACAGTAACCGATACGGAGGTGTAAAGTCATGCTGAAGATTGATATTCAGCTTTTTGCTCATAAAAAGGGAATGGGTTCCACCAAGAACGGGCGGGATTCCGAGTCCAAGCGCCTCGGCGTGAAGCGCGCGGACGGCCAGTTTGTCCTTGCGGGCAACATTCTTGTCAAGCAGCGGGGAACGCACATCCATCCGGGCGAGAATGTCGGCAGAGGTTCCGACGATTCCCTGTTTGCCACGATCGACGGCAAGGTAAAGTTTGAGCGTCTCGGCAAAGACCGCAAAAAGGTCAGCGTATACGCCGAACCGTAATTTCACCGGAGACCGACGAAATGATCTATCCCGGGTTTTCGCCCGGGATTTTTTTCGCTTTTCCGCAAAGAATAAAGGTGCGGAAGCGCAATGCCAATGGGACCCGTGAGGTCTGCCAGCCTCGGAAGGAGCACGGAAATGTTTATTGACAGCGCCAAAATCAGAATCATCGCGGGAAAAGGCGGCGACGGCGCGGTCGCGTTCCACCGCGAAAAATATGTCGCGTCCGGCGGTCCGGACGGCGGGGACGGCGGCCGCGGCGGAAACGTCATCTTCCAGGTTGACGACAACCTCTCCACGCTTTCCGATTTCCGTTACCGGCGCAAATTTGCGGCCCGCCCGGGCGAAAACGGCAGGGGAAAGAAGTGCAACGGAAAAAGCGGCGAGGATCTCGTCATCCGCGTTCCGCGCGGCACTCTGCTGAAGGACACGGCAACGGGAAGGCTGGTTGCCGACCTTTCGTCGGACGAGCCCCAGGTCGTTGCGAAAGGCGGCCGCGGCGGCTGGGGAAACGCGCATTTTGCCACATCCACAAGGCAGACCCCCCGCTTTGCGAAGCCGGGCGCGGAAGGGGAGAGCTTGGAGCTTCGGTTGGAATTGAAACTTCTTGCCGATGTCGGAGTGGTCGGTTACCCGAATGTCGGAAAATCCACGCTCGTTTCCGTTGTGAGCGAGGCAAAGCCGGAGATTGCGGATTATCACTTTACGACCCTGACGCCGATTCTGGGCGTCGTCCGCTTTGCGCCGGACCGTTCCTTCGTCATGGCGGATATTCCGGGCTTGATCGAAGGCGCGAACGAGGGGGCGGGGCTCGGCCACCAGTTTCTGCGCCATGTGGAGCGGTGCCGCCTTCTGGTACATCTTGTGGATGTTTCCGGCAGCGAAGGCCGCGACCCGAAGAGCGATTTCCGCATCATCAATTCCGAGCTGAAAAAATTCAATCCGGAACTTTCCGAACGCCCCATGCTTGTTGCCGGGAACAAATGCGACCTCGCTTCCGACAAGCAGATCGCTGATTTCCGAAAATATGTGGAAGGGCAGGGCTTTGAGTTCTTTCCGATTATGGCCGCGATTCGCTACCAGGTCGATCCCCTGCTCAACCGCATCGGCGAACTTCTCAGCAAGCTCCCTCCGATCAAACGCTACCGGCCGGAACCGGCACCGGAAAAGTCCGCGGAAGAACCGGAAAAGAACGAGGTCACTATCCGGAATGAAAACGGCGTTTACACCGTCGAAGGCGAATGGCTCGAGCGCACCATGCGCTCCATTAATTTCGGCGACGAGGATTCCCGGCGCTATTTCGAGAACGTCCTGGAAAAAACAGGCGTGATCGGCGCGCTGCGCGACGCGGGCATCCGGGAAGGCAGTACCGTCCGGATCTACGGGCTGGAATTCGATTTTATGGAATAAGGGGGTGAAAAGATGGAACGCCTCTATAATGCGGACTGCGACCCCCGCCAGCTCAGCCCTCTGACGCTCGCTTTTATCGGCGACGCGGTGTTTGAAGTGTTTGCGCGCGAACGGCTGGTCCGCCAGGGCAGCCGCCCGGTCTCGGAGCTTCACCGGCTGGCGGTTCAGAATGTGTGCTGCGGCGCGCAGGCAAAAGCTTCCGGGTTTCTGCTGCCGGTTCTGACGGACGAGGAAGCCGCCGTTTTCCGGCGCGGTAAAAACGCGCACCCGGGGCATGTGCCCAAAAACGCCGATCCGTCCGATTACCATCTGGCTACGGCGGTGGAAGCCTTGTTCGGATACCTGTACTTATGCGGACGCACGGAACGCATGCGGGAATTGTTCCGCATGATGATCGGCCCTGACACATAGAAAGGAAAGGCGGGGAAAACATGTCGCCCGTACAAACGGCAAAAGAAAAAACATCCGATCTTATCAAAGATATTGCGGCATATACGGCGGGCAGCGTCCTGCTCGCCCTGTCCATCACCATGTTTACCGCGCCGAACCATATCGCCCCGGGGGGCATTTCCGGTGTCAGCACCATGATCAACTATCTGACGGGGTGGCCCATCGGTACCCTGAGCCTGCTGCTGAATGTCCCGATTTTCCTGTGGGCGTTTGTGGAGATCGGTTATAAAGAGGTGGCGAAAAGCCTGGTCGCCACCGTGCTCTCTTCCGTCACCATCGACCTTCTTGCCCTCGTGGTTCAGCCGTACCAGGGGAACCCGATCCTCGCTTCCATCTTCGGGGGAGTTCTTCAGGGAATTGCGCTGGGGATGGTCTTCATGCGCAACGCGACCACGGGCGGCACGGATATGGTCGCCCGCCTGCTTGGGCGTCACGTGCGTTTTGTTTCCATCGGAAAGCTGATGCTCTGCGTCGACGGGATCGTCGTGATCGTGTCGGCGTTTGTCTACCGGAGCATGGAAAACGCGCTGTACGCGATCATCACCATTTTTGTCTGTTCCCGGCTGATCGACACCATCCTTTACGGCACGGATGCCGGTACCGGAAAGGTCCTGTTTATCGTATCGTCCCAAAGTCGGGAAATTGCCCATAAGATTCTCAGCAGCGTGGACCGCGGCGTTACGGTGCTCCAGTCGCGCGGCGCCTATTCCGGCCGGGAAGGGGAAGTGCTTCTCTGCGCGGTCCGCCGGTACGAGGTCGTCAAGGTCAAGGACATCATCCACTCCGTCGACCCCGGCGCCTTCCTGATCGTCGGGGAAGCCGTGGAAATCACGGGCGAAGGATTCCGGCCGGTGGAAGAGGAAAAACCGCCGGCCCGCTGAATGTTCTTTCAAATACGGAAAAACGCCGTGCCGGGTATCTCCCCGATACGGCGTCTTTTATCTCCCGCCCCTAATGAAAAAAGCGAGAGCCAGAATTTGCAGAAAAATGATCAGCGGAAGGCCGGCCATAAATTTCAAATGCCGTGTTTTGTGGCGGATCAGCAGCATGGTGAAAAGCATGGCGGGCGCCCCGCCCAGAAATGCCAGGGCCAGCAGCGTATGTTCCGGGACGCGCCACAGGTGGCGGCGCGCCCTGCGCTTGTCGCTTACGGTGACAAGCGCAGAGGCAAGATTAATAATAAAGAGGAAACAAGCTCCATATATATAAGTAGGCATGACTGTTACAGCTTTCTGCCGCAAGAGGGGCAGTATCGGCTGCCGGGGTCGACACGCGTCCCGCAGTTGGGGCAGAACCTTACCGGCGGGCCGGAGATACGAAATATCTTTTCAGGGTCGATTTCCGCGGAAGGGTCCCTCTCAATCCGGCGGCCCTCGTCCTTCCGGATTTCATAGACTGCCCTGCAGTTCGGGCAGGAAACGAAGTACCGCTTCCCGAAGCGGAAAAGCGGGATGAAAAACAGAAGAAACCGGCGGCTGACGCATGTCACAAGCACCGGGACATTCCCGGTTCCGCAGCAGGGAAACCGCCCGCATCGGCGCAGCCCGAGCTTTTCCGTGGCGCTGGTGATGGCGAAGAAAAAGAACAAGGTCATAACCCCCTTCTTGGAATGTTTGGAAAAAAGCCTTTTTCGGAAGTCCGCGGCGAAAGGATGAAAAACGATGGTGATCCGATTATTCAGCCGGCATATCATCCTGGCGTGTTTCGGCATTCTGGCCGTTGTGATTCTCATAACGATGGCGGTCAATTTCAACCGTGAGCCGTCCGTCTCCACCGGGATGGCGAGTACGCTTTCCTCTTCGGCGTCCGGGGCGGCGGGGAAGGAAAGCCAAGTTGCTTCGTCGGGTGCCGCGGCTGTTTCCACCCGTTCTTCGGAGGAAATGCGCGCCGTGTGGGTTCCCTACATGAGCCTGAACATGAGCCGGGAAACGGACCGAAGCGAGAAGGCGTTTCTCGCCAAATTCAATATGATCCTCAGCACCGCAAAGTCGTGCGGGATGAATACCCTGATCGTCCAGGTGCGCCCGTTCGGGGACGCGCTTTATCAGTCGTCCTATTTCCCATGGAGCCACGTGGTGGGGGGAACGCAGGGGAGCAATCCGGGGTACGACCCGCTGAAAGACATGGTGGAAGCAAGCCACCGGGCCGGGCTGAAAATACACGCGTGGGTCAATCCCCTGCGGATCCAGGTATCCGGAACCCCATCCGCTCTGGCCGAGAACAACCCGTATAATCAGTTCAAGAACAATCCCGCCAAAGCAAATTATGTCGTTGCGTTCAACGGCGGAATCTATTACAATCCGGCCTATGACGAAGTGCGTAAGCTGGTGGCGGACGGCGTCCGGGAGATTGCGCAGAAGTACGATGTGGACGGCATTCAGTTTGACGATTATTTTTATCCTTCGCAGGACGCTTCCTTCGACAAGTCCGCTTATGACGCCTACTGCACCGGAGCGAAGAAAACGGGGGCTCCCATGGCGCTGGCGGACTGGCGCAGAGCCAATGTCAACGCCCTCATTTCCCAGGTGTACCGCGGGATCAAATCCGTAAAGGCGGACCTGCCCTTTGGCATCGCGCCGCAGGGCAACGCGCAGAACGACATGGAGATGGGCGCGGACGTTTATTCCTGGTGTTCGGCGCAGGGTTATGTGGATTATATCTGCCCGCAGCTCTATTATAATTTTCAGAACCCGGTTTTACCGTTCGACACGGCGGCCGATACCTGGAAAAATATTGTGAAGAACAAAAATATCAAATTGTATTTGGGACTGGCGGCCTATAAAGCCGGCTCCGATGCGGACAGCGGAACATGGAAAAGCTCCTCGTCCATTCTTGCAAGCCAGATTCAGTACGGCCGCAAAAAATCCTGCGGCGGATTCATGTTTTATTCGTGCGACTATTTAAGCGGCGACCAGACGAAACAGGAGATTCAGAACGTCATCAAGCTGCTGAATTAAACCTGCGGCTCCCCGATGCAGTAATCCGGCAGCGCCTCGGAAATCTTTACGGGAATAATTTTTCCGCTGAGATTTTCCCCGCTTGCCATATGCACCGGCGTGTAGTTTTCCGTATATCCCTCATAGACGCCGGGCCCGCATTCGCGCTCGAAAAGGACCGGTTCCGTCCGCCCGGTCTGGCGCCGGAAAAAGTCCAGGCGCGTCCGCCGCGCCGCGGCAATCATCCGCCGGCTCCGTTCCTCGCCCACCTGCGGCGGAACCTGGCCGGTGGCCTGCGCCGCCCGTGTGCCCGGCCGGCGGGAATAGAGAAACACGTGGACCTTTGCAAACCCGATCTCTTTTTCAAAGGCCAGCGACCGGGCGAACTCCTCTTCGGTTTCGCCGGGGAACCCGACCATGATGTCGGTAGTGATCGCCGCGTTCGGAAAAACGGAGCGGAGGTTTTTTACGATTGTCCGGTATTCGTCGGTCGTGTAATGGCGGTTCATCCGTTTCAGGGTGGCGTCGCACCCGCTCTGCAGGGAAAGGTGAAACTGCGGGCACAGCTTTTTTTGCAGGCAAAGCCGCCCGATGGCTTCGGCGTCGAGCTGCTCCGGCTCCAGGGACCCGAGGCGGACGCGCAGAATGCCTTCCTGCGCGCAGGCGGTTTCCACCGCGTCGCAGAGCGTCAGGCCGATCTCCTGCCCGTAGGCGGAAAGGTTGATGCCGGTCAGCACGACCTCCCGGTACCCGTGCGCCGCGATTTCCGCCAGTTCTCCTTTCAGGTCGTCCAGCGGTTTCGAGCGCACCCGTCCTCTGGCATAAGGGATGATGCAGTAGGAACAGAAACGGTTGCATCCGTCCTCAATCTTGAGGAAAGCGCGGGTCCGTTCATAAAAGCGGTCCACGTGCATCGGTTCAAAAACGGCGGTGTGCGGGGCAATATCGATCACGCGCCTGCGCGTCACCAGGAATTCCCGTATGTCGCGCAGCAGGGAAGACCGGTTGGAATTGCCGAGAACGACGTCCGCCTCCCGCAGCGCTTCAGCTTCGTCCGGAAAAGCCTGCGGCATACAGCCCGTCAGCACGACGACCGCCCGCGGGTTTTCCCGCCTTGCGCGGCGGACCGCCTGCCGCACTTTCCGGTCGCTCATGGCGGTGACCGTGCAGGAGTTCACCACGACTACGTCGCATCCGGCGGTTTCGTCGCTGGCGGTGTACCCCGCCGCGGCCATCTCGTTCAGCATCGCCTGCGATTCGTACTGATTCACTTTGCATCCGAGGGTAATGACGGAAACCTTCATTTGTACACCTTTCATAGAAATAGATATTTTGTTTTGTAAATGACGAAAATCTATAGGCATTTTGAACATTGACCAAACCCATAAAATGCATTATATTTGTAAAGATAGCAGACCAATCAAAGACGGAGGGAACTGTATGTATACGTCATCGATTCTTTTATCCAGTATTGAAGCCGTTAAAAAGTTCGTTACGTTGACAAACCACTATCATTTTCCCATCAATCTCGCCACGGATAAATATAAGATTGATGCGAAATCCATCATGGGAATTTTCAGCCTCGATTTGTCCAAGCCCCTGCAGATTGAAGTCGATGCCGAAAACGGCGAGGCGGATGAATTCATCCGGGAGCTGCAGCCGTTTCGGTGCGAAAAAGTTTCCAACAAAGCATGAGTTCCGTCCGGCTTTGGCCGGACTTTTTTTATTGGCTTTCATATTTCTGGGCCAGGACGCTCCACCGCTCCAAAACGGCCTCGCTGTTCTTTTTCCGTTCCGCCAGCTGGCTGGAAAGGTCGAGGGCGGCTTCGTAGTTGCAGGCTGTTTCCGGGTCGGCCAGACGCGCTTCCAGTTCCCGGATTTCCTGCTCCGATTTTTCGATCTGTGTTTCCAGGCGCCTTAATTCCGCCTTTTCTTTCCGGACGGCGGCCTCCTGCTCTTTCCGTTTCCGGTACCCGCTTTTTCCGGAAGGCCTCGCTTCCGTTTTCATAGTTTGCCGGCTTTTTACTTTCTCAGCGTAATCGTCGTAATTTCCGCCGTAGGCTTTCACGCCGTCGGCGCTCAGGGCATAGATCCGGTCTGCCAGGCGGTTGATGAAATAGCGGTCGTGCGATACGACCAGCAGGGTGCCTTCGTAGTCCCGCAGGGCGTTTTCCAGCGCTTCACAGGATGAAATGTCCAGGTGGTTGGTGGGTTCGTCCAGCAGAAGGAAGTTGTCGCGCGAGAGCATCAGGCGCAGCAGGAGAATCCTCGCGCATTCTCCGCCGCTCAGCGCCGAAACCGGCTTGAAGACGTCGTCCCCCTGGAACAGGAAAACCGCCAGAGCGGAGCGCACTTCCGTCTGCGTCATTTTGGGGTAGTAATCCCAGATCTCGTCCATTACCGTTTTGTCCGGACGGAGCCCGGCCTGAAGCTGGTCGTAGTAGCCCACGTCGATTCCCGCTCCAAAACGGAAAGTGCCTTCGGCCGGCCGGTTGATTCCCAGAAGCGTTTTCAGGAAAGACGTTTTGCCGCATCCGTTGGGCCCCAGAAGAAAAACACGTTCGCCGCGGTGGATTTCCATATCCACATGCCGGAACACCGTTCTGTCCCCGAATGCCAGAGCGAGATTTTCAACGCGGAGAACGTCGTTGCCGCCGCGCTGCCGGGTCCCGAACCGAAAGCGGAGCGTGGCGGCGTCTTTTCCCGGTTTCTCCAGCGTGCCTTCCAGCTTGGCGATCGCCTTTTCCTTGCTCTTGATGGTTTTGTAATTCCGTTCCTGGTTCCAGCGTCGCTGCTGTTCCACAATGCCGTCGAGCCGCCGGATTTCTCGGCGCGCATTCTCATAGCTGCGCCTCGCGGCAAGATTCCGCTCGTCTCTCTGGCCGAGATACGAGGAGTAATTGCCGCGAAAAATGCTGAGCCGGTGATTTTTCAGCTCAAACGTCCGGTCTGTGATGCGGTCGAGAAAATAGCGGTCGTGTGAGATGACAAGGTAGGCGCCCGGAAAAGAACGCAGAAACTCTTCCAGCCATTCCACGGACGAGAGATCAAGATGGTTGGTGGGCTCGTCGAGAAGCAGAAGGCGGGCGCCGCCGAGAAGCAGCTTTGCAAGCTGGAGCTTTGCCCGCTGGCCTCCGCTCAGGCGGCCGACGGGCGTATTCTGTTCTTCTTCCGAAAGACCGAGGCCGAGCATGGCCGCTTTGGCGCGGCTGCGGAACGTCAGGCCCCCGTTCCGGTTGTAACGGTCGGTCAAAGCGGCCTGACGTTCGATCCGGGTATCCGGGTGCTCCGGCTGCGTCTGAAGGCTGCGTGTCACTTCGTCCAGTTCGCGCTCCAGGTCCAGCAGGGGACGGAAAACGGTCAGCACTTCGTCGTACGCGCGCCGGTCCAGATTGCGGCATACGTGCTGTTCCATGTAGCCGAGGGCGGTGCGGTTCGCCCGGCTGATCGTGCCGCCGTCTGCCGGCATTTCGCCGGTCAGTATTTTTAAAAGCGTCGTCTTGCCGGAACCGTTGCTTCCGACCAGCCCGATACGGTCGTTCTCCCGGATTTCAAACGAAACGTTTTCCAGAATAATTTCGGTTCCGAACGATTTTCCGATTCCGCCCGCGCTCAGCAAAGACATGCCGTATTTACCCCTTGGTTGATGCAGGACGGGATGTACGAAAGAAGCCCCGCCCGCTTAGAATATCTTTTGCTATTATAGCGGACCAGGGCCATGAAATCAAGCGAGAACCTTTTATAGAAACTTTTTCAGCGTGTCGATGTTCCGTTCTTCCAGCCGGAGATAATCTTCCGCGAGCCTTTTCGTTTCCTCATCACAGTCCGGCGTATGATTCAGCGCTTTTGTCAGACTCACGATGCCTTTTACCGAGCCGTTTACCATCAGCTCGGCAATGTGCTGCGGGCTGTTGCGGTGCATGGATGTTTTCATCGCGATCGAACCGCGCAGCAGCCGCTGCACATGCCGGCTGACGCCGGACGGGCGTTCCCCATCCAGCCGAAGCATATCTCCGGCCTTTCCCAGCAGGCCGATATAATTTTCATCCTGCTTTTTGATTTGGTTCCTCAGATTTTTGTCCTGGATTCGGGGAAGGATGATTTCAGAAGCTTCCATGCCCATCTTTGAGACTTTGAACAATTCGTTCAAAAGCTTGGAACGGTTTTCTTCTTCCCGCATTTTGCATTCCTCCCAAATAAAGAAGTCCCATTTCATCGTTCCCTTTTCCCGGCTTTTTACTCCGGAATCGATTCTGTCGGAAGGAATCTCCTGCTTCGCTGGACAACGGAAACCCTTGAGAATATAATATTCCGGAGGTGGTTGTATGCAATCGGGGATATCAACGGCATGCCTTTACCCCATGCTGCTGGAAAAATCGTTTTCCACATTGATCGCAATGGGCTTCCGTACTTACGAAGTTTTTCTCAATACCTGCAGCGAGATGCAGGAAGACTATATCGGCCGTCTGAGAAAGATGGCGGACGACAGCGGAAGCACTGTAAAATCGGTTCATCCGTTTACGTCCGGGTATGAAAATTTTCTGCTGTTTTCCGATTATAAACGGCGTTTTGAAGACGGCCTGAAATTTTACCGGCGCTATTTCCGCGCCTGCAATCTTCTGGGCGCCGATATTCTTGTTTTGCACGGACGGAGAAGCGATAAGAAAAGCATTTCCGACGAAGAATTTTTTGAGCGGTACCTGCGGCTGTTTGAGCTCGGCGGGGAATACGGCGTGACGGTCGCTCAGGAGAACGTCAACCTCTACTGCAGCAACAGCTCCGGCTTCATTCGGAAGATGCGCCGCACGTGCGGCGAAAGATGCGCGTTCGTTTTCGACGTAAAACAGGCGGTCCGCGGCGGCACGGACCCATTTGAACTCTGCGCGGCGATGGGGGAGCGGCTTTGCCACGTCCATATCAACGACAACAGCAAAACTTCCGATTGTCTGCTGCCGGGTTCCGGCACCATGGATTACGCGGGACTGCTCGGTTTGCTGAAGCGATTCGGCTTCGACGGCTGCCTGATGATCGAAGTCTACCGGAAAAGTTTTGATTCTCTGGACGAATTGATTTCGGCCAAACGGGTCGTCGACAATCTTCTTTAAAAGTTTACAATCGGCGCTTGCTGTCCGTATCGAATTATGGTATAATTACCTAAAACCGGTAGAAGGGATGAAACACATGAAATGCCCCTATTGCGGATATATGGAAAGCAAAGTGATCGATTCTCGTCCGACCGATGAAGGGGAGCGCATTCGCAGGCGAAGGGAATGCCTGAAATGTTCCAAACGCTTCACAACCTATGAAGTGATCGAGAGCGTGCCCATCGTGGTCATCAAAAAGGATAAATCCCGTGAAACGTTCGACCGCAACAAGCTGCTGAACGGTTTGCTCCGCGCTTGTGAAAAGCGGCCGGTCTCCATTGAAACGCTGGAGAAAATCGTGGATGAGATCGAGAATATGCTTCAGAATTCCCTGGACCGCGAAGTCCCTTCGAGCTTGATCGGGAAATATGCGATGGAAAAGCTGAAGGGCGTCGATGAAGTCGCATACGTCCGTTTTGCGTCGGTTTACAGGCAGTTTAAGGATATCAATACCTTTATGGAAGAGTTAAGCCGCATGATGAAAAGTAAAAAATGATGGAACGCCGCCGTTGGCCGCGGCGCTGCCGGCAGCCGCCAGTTCCCTTTTATGGCGGCTGTTTTGCTGTGAATTTCGGGTTTTATTTCCTGGAAAACCGTTTGCGGGTTTGTCTAAGATGCTGAAACCGCAAATTGTGAATTATGGATGACGGCTTCCCGAAATGCTTTACTTTACCGGGTTCTTATTGTAAAATGGAATCAATTGAATGGAGTGTTGAAGTTGCAGCCGAAATATAAACGGATCTTATTGAAACTGAGCGGTGAAAGTCTCGCCGGCCAGGCAACACACGGGATCGATTTTGAAACGGTTTTGAAAATCTGCAGGCCCATCAAAGAATGTGCCGACATGGGGGTGCAGATCGGCATTGTCGTCGGGGGAGGCAATTTCTGGCGCGGGCGTTCCAGCGGCAAAATGGACCGCACACGGGCCGACCATATGGGGATGCTGGCCACGACGATCAACGCGCTCGGCGTGGCCGACGCGCTCGAGCAGCTCGGCGTGACGGTGCGCGTGCAGACGGCCATCGCGATGCAGCAGATTGCGGAGCCGTACATTCGGAACAGGGCCGTCCGTCATCTGGAAAAGGGCAGGATCGTCGTTTTCGGCTGCGGGACGGGCAATCCATTCTTTTCCACCGATACCGCGGCCGCTCTGCGCGCAGCGGAAATCGACGCCGATATTATTTTAAAGGCGACGATGGTGGACGGCGTCTACGACTGCGACCCGAAAAAGAATCCGGATGCGGTGAAATACGATTCTCTGACGTATCTCGACGTTCTGAATCAGAACCTGCAGGTTATGGACAGCACGGCTGCTTCCCTCTGCAAAGACAACCATATCCCCATTTGTGTTTTCAGCATATCCGATCCGGAAAATATCACGAGGGTGGTTTGCGGAGAGTCCATCGGGACCATTGTGAAGGAGGAATTGGAATGAACGATATTCTTGCCGATGCGGAAAGCCGCATGAAAAAAAGCGTTGCGGTGCTTACGTCCGATTACGCGGCGGTGCGCGCCGGACGGGCGAACCCTGCGGTATTAGACAAGATCCGCGTGGATTATTACGGCACGCCGACCCCCATCAACCAGCTTGCGGCCGTTGCCGTCAGCGAAGCGCGCGTGCTGACCATCCAGCCGTGGGACATCTCGGTCTGCAAAGCGGTGCAAAAGGCGATCGAGACTTCCGGCCTGGGCATCAATCCGCAGAGCGACGGGAAAGTCATCCGACTCTCGTTTCCGCCCCTTTCCGAGGAAAGGCGGCGCGACCTCGTCAAAGAAACCAGCAAGATGGCGGAAGAATGTAAAGTCGCGGTCCGGTCCATACGGCGCGACGCGATGGAAAAGCTGAAGGCCCGGAAGAAAAATTCCGAAATGACGGAAGACAACTTGAAACAGGCCGAAAAACAGACTCAGGAGCTGACCGACCGGTACTGCAAAAAGGCGGACCAGGCCTTTGAAGAAAAGAAAAAGGAAATCATGGAGATATAAAATTGTATGGCAAACAGGGTTTTACCCAGACATTTGGGCATTATTATGGACGGGAACGGCCGCTGGGCAAAAAAACGCGGCCTTCCCCGTTCAGCGGGGCATGTCGCGGGGGCGAGGGTTTTTAAGGCCGTCGTTCGCTATTGCAGCAAAATCGGAATCGAATACCTCACGGTCTATGCTTTTTCAACGGAAAATTGGAAGCGCCCGCACGATGAAGTGCTTACCCTGATGAATCTGTTCAAGGAATATCTGAGGGATGCCCTGACCAACTTTCTGGATGAAAACGTAAAGGTCCGGTTTTTGGGGGACACTTCCGTTTTCGACCCTCAGTTGAAGGAACTGATTGCGGAAATCGAGCGCGTCTCCGAAAACCGGACGGGAATGATCTTGAATATCGCCCTGAATTACGGCGGCCGTGCGGAAATCGTACGCGCCGTCCGACTTTTGGCGCAGGATGTTGCGGACGGCTCCATCCGGCCCGGGGACATTGATGAAAGCACACTTTCGGCCAGAATGTACACGGCCGGCCAGCCGGATCCGGATCTGATTATACGCCCCAGCGGGGAAAACCGTATCTCGAATTTCATGCTCTGGCAGTCTGCTTATACGGAATACGTTGTCATGGACATCCTGTGGCCGGATTTCAGGCCGCAGAATCTGGAACGTGCATTGGAAATTTACGCGGCCCGCAGCAGGCGGTTTGGGGGGATTTAATTGAAAACAAGGGTCACTTCGGCAATTGCTCTCGTCTTTTTCATCGCGGCAGTCGTGGTATTCAACCATTCGTTCCGTCCGGCCTTAAACATTGCCATTGCCCTTGTTTCCGTTTTGGGCGTTTACGAGATCGTCGTTGCGCTGGGCATTTCCAGAAACTACATGCTGATGATTCCAAGCCTTGCCTTCGCCTGCCTCTTTCCTTTCGCCGACCTGTGGTCCTCGGGGCGCGAGATCGCTTATTTCCTTTACACCGTCGTGATTTTTGCCGGCCTGATTTTCTATCACTCCGACGTCACATTCCGCGAAGTGGGTGTGATTTACAGCATGGCGCTGATGATTCCCACGGCGCTGGGCACCCTCGTCGATCTGCGCGACCTGGGCGGCTCCCACGGCATGTTTT
>JALCPO010000012.1 GCA_022650455.1 Oscillospiraceae bacterium | reverse complement strand
TGCCAAGCAGCAGCCCGAAATGCAGGCGCAGCTTGCCGCCGCGAAGAAGACGGCGGAAGCGCAGGCGAAGGCGGCGGTGGACGCTGCCTTCGCCAAACAGCAGCCCGAAATGCAGGCGCAGCTTGCCGCCGCAAAGAAGACAGCGGAAGCGCAGGCGAAGGCGGCGGTGGGGAGAGCCGTGCTGGAAAAGGCAAAGCTGACGCAGGGGCAGTTCGACGTCCTGAAGGCGATCGCCGCGGTTCCCAACGTCAAAACCATCCGGGACAGCGGACAAAAAGCGGACGCGGTCCGCCGTATGTTCGACCTCGGCCGGAAGCTGCCGTCCGAGTACACCAAAAAGCTGCCGAGCATCAGCCGGTCGGACCTCGACAAGGGCATCGACGCCGTGCGGAAATACGGCGGCGCCATCCCGTTCGGCGCGATCCGGAACACGCTGGCGTGGCTGCTGGCCGTTTTCGCGCTCGGCGCGCTCTGCATGTTCGCCATGCAGTTCATCATGTCCGACGTGGCCCAGAAAACGGTTTTCATCCTCCGCAGGGAAGTGGACGAGAAGCTGGGAAAGCTGCCGCTGAATTATTTCGACTCCCATTCCAACGGAGACATCCTGAGCCGCATGACGAACGATATCGACACCATTTCGTCCACGCTCCAGCAGAGCCTGACCCAGATCATCACCTCGCTTTTTCAGATCATCGGCTACATCTGGATGATGGTCAGCATCAATCTGGTCCTTACCCTCATCGTTCTGGCAACCCTGCCGCTCTATCTGGCCGCGACGCTTTTCATCACCAAACATTCCCAGAAATATTACGCTTCCCAGCAGAAGTTCCTGGGGCGTCTGAGCGGGCACACCGAGGAGATGTTCACGGGCCATGTGATCGTGAAAGCCTACGGGCATGAAAAGGACTCCGTGGAGACGTTCCGCGCCGTCAACAAAGAGCTGTACGGTTCCGGCTGGAAGGCCCAGTTCCTGTCGGGAATCATGATGCCGCTCATGAATTTCATCGGCAATGTCGGCTACGTGCTCATCGCCGTCGTCGGCGGAATCTTCGTCACCCGGAGCTACCTGAACCTCGGCGACATCGTTTCGTTCATCTCCTACGCGAAATCCTTCTCCCAGCCGATCATCATGACGGCCAACATCGCGAATATCATTCAGTCCACGGTTGCCTGCGCGGAGCGCGTCTTTGAGTTGCTGGACGAAAAAGAGCAGATTCCGGACGCGGAGGACGCCGTCGTCCTCGACCGCCCGAGGGGCGACATCCGCTTTGAGCACGTGCGCTTCCGCTACCGCGAGAACGTCCCGCTCATCGAGGACATGAATCTCGACGTCCGGCAGGGCGGCACGGTTGCCATCGTCGGCCCGACGGGCGCCGGAAAGACCACGCTGGTCAATCTGCTGATGCGCTTTTACGAGATCGGCGGCGGGAAGCTGACGTTCGACGGCGTGGACATCCGCAGGATCCGCCGCGGGAACCTGCGCACCATGTTCGGCATGGTGCTCCAGGACACCTGGCTGTTTCACGGCACCATCCGCGACAACATCGCCTACGGGCGCGAAAACGCGTCCGAAGAGGAGATTGTGACGGCCGCGAAGGCCGCGCACGCCGACCGCTTTGTCCGCAGCCTGCCGCAGGGCTACGACACCGTGCTCAACGAGGAAGCGTCCAATATCTCGCAGGGGCAGAAACAGCTTCTGACCATCGCCCGCGCCCTTCTGGCCGACCCGGCGGTCCTGATTCTCGACGAGGCGACCAGCAACGTCGACACCCGCACGGAGGTCCTGATTCAGAAGGCGATGAAGGCCCTGATGAAAGGGCGGACGAACTTTGTCATCGCGCACCGCCTTTCCACCATCCGGGACGCGCAGACCATCCTCGTCATGGACCACGGCGCCATTGTGGAAAAGGGCACGCACCGGTCCCTGCTCGCGAAGGGCGGTTTCTACGCCGAGCTCTACAACAGCCAGTTTGCCGGGCGGCCGACGTAATCCCCAAAAGACGTTTTCGGGAACAGCCTTCGGGCTGTTCCCTTTTTGCCGTTTTCCGTCCGCCCCTCCGGCGTTTTCCGGCGCGGGCGGAACCCGTTTTTCCTTGCAGTGCCGGAACCGCTATGCTATAATAATTTGTAAACCAAAAAATGATGGGGGAATTTCCATTTGGCTGCAAATAACCCGGAACGTCTGCCCGAGCCGCAGCACCCGCAGGCCTTCTATATGAAAGAGGTTGCGAAGCTCATGGCCGACCGCAGGCGCGGCGCGGTTCCCATGGCGCTGGTGCACACCTACGGCTGCCAGCAGAACGCGGCGGACAGCGAAAAAATCAAAGGCATGCTCGCGCAGATGGGCTTTTCGTTCACGGACGACCGGGAGCGGGCCGACCTGATCCTGTTCAATACGTGCGCGGTCCGCGGCCATGCCGAAAACAGGGTGTTCGGCAACGTGGGCGCCTTAAAGGAGCTCAAGCGCCGCCACCCGTCGCTGGTCGTTTCGGTCTGCGGCTGCATGATGGAGGAAAAACAGGCGTCCGAGCGGATCCGGCGGAAATTCCCGTTTGTGAGCCTCGTGTTCGGCACCCATGTGCTCCACCGTTTTCCGGAGCTGCTCTGGGCGGCGCTGGCCGAAAACCGGCGCGTGTTCGAGCGGGGCGACGAGCAGGAGGACGCGAGGATCGTCGAGGGCCTTCCCACCCGGCGCGGCGGGAAAACGCGGGCGTGGCTCACCGTGATGTACGGCTGCGACAATTTCTGCTCCTACTGCATCGTGCCGTATGTCCGCGGCCGGGAACGCAGCCGTCAGCCCGAGGCCGTCCTTGAGGAATTCCGCGGCCTTGTCGCGGACGGGTATAAGGACGTCACGCTCCTCGGGCAGAACGTCAACTCCTACGGCAGAAAGCTCGGGCGCCCGGTCAATTTTTCCGGGCTTCTCCGCATGCTGGACGCGGTGGACGGCGACTACCGGCTCCGCTTCATGACGTCGCACCCGAAGGACGCCACGCACGAGCTGATCGACACCATGGCCGCCGGGCGGCACATCAGCCGCCACCTGCATCTGCCGGTCCAGTCGGGGAGCAACCGGGTCCTGAAGGCGATGAACCGCGGCTATACCCGGGAAAAATACCTTGCCCTCGTGGAGTACGCGCGAAAAAAAATTCCGGACCTTTCGCTCACGTCGGATATTATTGTCGGATTTCCCGGGGAAACCTATGAGGAGTTCCGCGAGACGGTCAGTTTGATCCGTCAGGTCGGCTACACATCTCTGTTCACGTTCGTCTATTCCCCCCGCGAGGGGACGCGGGCGGCGCAGCTTCCGGACCCCGTCCCGGCGGCGGAAAAGTCGGCGTGGCTGCAGGAGCTCTGCGCCGAGCAGGAAAAGATCGCCGCATCCCGCTGCGCGGGGGAGGTCGGCCGGACGCACCGCGTTCTGGTCGAGGGCCGCAGCCCGAAGAGCGGCCTTCTGACGGGCCGGACGGACGGAAACGTTATCGTCAATTTCCCGGGAAGGGACGAAACCGTCGGCCGCTTTGCCGACGTGAAAATCACCTCGGCGCGCGACTGGATTCTGGACGGGGAGCTGGTCTGAGCCCGTTTGCCCCCGCGGATGCCCTGCGGGCGGCGACGATTCCGTCGATCCTTTCTATATTAATGTAGGTACCGATGATTTCAGGAGAGGTAAGGAGAGTTGTTATGGATATTATCGAACAGGCACGGGAGATCGGGAAAGCCATCCAGCAGGACGAACGCTACCTGAAGATGCGCCTTGCCGTCCAGAACGCGGATGAGGACAAGGAACTGCAGGACCTGATCGGCCAGTATAACCTGAAACGCATGTCGCTCCAGAACGAGCTGCGGAAAAAGGAACGCGACGACGACAAGGTCAAGGTTTACCGGCAGGAAATGAACGCCGTTTACATGGCGATCATGAAAAACCCGCACATGGACGCCTACAACCAGACGAAAGTCGAGTTCGAGGGCCTGATGCGCCGCGTCAACGCCATCATTTCCCAGAGCGCGAACGGCGGCGACCCGGAGACGGCGGATTATGCGGAGCCGGCCTGCGGCGGCGACTGCGCTTCCTGCGCCGGCTGCCACTGAAAAGCGGAGGCGGTAAATTTGGCGGCTCTTTCCCCCATGATGCAGCAGTATTTTGAAATGAAAAAGAAATATCCGGACACCATCCTGTTTTTCCGGCTCGGCGACTTTTACGAGATGTTTTACGACGACGCGAAGCTGGCTTCGCGCGAGCTGGAGCTGACGCTCACGGGCCGCGACTGCGGCCAGCCGGAGCGCGCCCCCATGTGCGGCGTGCCGTTCCACAGTTACGAAACGTACGTGGCAAAACTCATCGCGAAGGGCTACAAGGTCGCCATCTGCGAGCAGCTGGAGAACCCGGCGCTCGCGAAGGGCCTCGTCAAACGGGACATCATCCGCGTCATTACCCCCGGCACGGTGCTGGAAAGCAGCATGCTGGACGAAACGCGCAACAATTTCATCTGCTCCCTGTGCGTCATGGAAAACCGTGCGGGCGTCTGCTTTGCGGATATTTCCACCGGCGAGCTGCACGCGACTTCTCTCGCGGCGAAGGATGCCGGGGCGCTGACGGAGCAGCTGCAGAACGAGCTTTCCCGCTTTTCCCCGCGGGAAATCCTCATCAATCAGGCCGCCCTGGACCTGAACCGCCTGCCGAAGTTCCTCCGGGAGCGCCTGAGCGCCAGCCTGGAGCTTTTGGACGACGACCGGTTCGACCCGCTCGCTTCCACGCCCGCCGTCGTGGGCCAGTTCCACAAGGACGCGGAGGAACTCGGCCTTTCCGACAAACCGGAGATCACCGGGGCGCTCGGCGCTCTCCTCGGCTACCTGAAGGAAACCGAGCGCTCCGGCCTTGAGAGCATGGATGAAATCGACCTGTACAGCGGCGCGCAGTATATGAAGCTGAACCTGACCGCCCGGCGGAACCTGGAGCTTCTGGAAACCATGCGCAGCAAGGAGAAGCGCGGCTCGCTCCTCTGGGTGCTGGACCATACCCGCACCGCCATGGGCAAGCGCCTCATCCGCGGGTGGGTGGAGCGCCCTCTTCTGAGCCCGGCGCAGATCAGCCGCCGCCTGAACGCAGTGGAAGAGCTCACGAAGGACAGCATCCTGCGCGACGGTCTTTCCGGGCAGCTCACCGGGATCCATGACCTGGAGCGCCTGATGTCCCGCATTGTGTACGGCTCCGCCAACGGCCGCGAGCTGCGCAGCCTTTCCGACGCGGCCGCCCGTCTTCCGGCGCTCAAAAACCTTTTGAAAGGCCGTAAATCGGACCTGCTCGGCCGGATCTACCGGACGGTCGATCCGCTGGAAGACGTCCGGAGCCTGATCGAACGCGCCGTGGTGGACGAGCCTCCGTTTTCCGTCCGCGAGGGCGGGATCATCAAGCCGGGGTTCAGCAGGGAGCTTGACCTTCTCAAGGGCGACATGAGCGACGGGCGGGGCGTCATTGCGAAGATCGAGGCGCAGGAGCGCGAGCGGACCGGCATCCCGAAGCTGAAGGTCGGCTATAACCGGGTGTTCGGCTATTACATAGAGATCGCAAACGCCTATAAGGACCAGGCACCGCCGGAATATATCCGCAAGCAGACGCTGACGAACTGCGAGCGCTTCATCACGCCGGAGCTCAAGGAGCTGGAAGGGCGCATCCTCGGCGCGCACGACAAATCCGTCCGCCTGGAATACGAGCTGTTCGATTCCGTCCGCAAACAGACGGCGGAACAGATGGAGCGCGTGCAGAAAACGGCGCAGGCCGTGGCGCAGCTGGATGTCCTGCTGTCCTTTGCACAGGTTTCCGTCGACCGGAACTACACGCGCCCGGCCGTCAACCTCAGCGGGAAGATCCTTTTGAAAAAGAGCCGCCATCCCGTGGTGGAGGCGCTCCGGGAGGAGCCGTTCGTCCCGAACGACGTCACGCTGGACCGGGATGAAAACCGCGTGGCGATCATTACGGGCCCCAACATGGCGGGGAAATCGACGTATATGCGCCAGATCGCGCTGGTCGTCATCATGGCGCAGATCGGCTGCTTCGTTCCGGCGGAACGTGCGGAAGTCGGCATCACGGACGCGATCTTCACGCGCGTCGGCGCTTCGGACGACCTTACCGCCGGGCAGTCCACGTTTATGGTGGAAATGGCGGAGGTCGCCGACATCGTGAAAAACGCCACGCCGGACAGCCTGCTGATCCTCGACGAGATCGGCCGCGGGACGTCCACGTTCGACGGCATGAGCATCGCCCGCGCCGTGCTGGAGTACGTCGCCGACAAAAAGCAGCTCGGGGCGAAAACGCTGTTTGCCACGCACTACCACGAGCTGACCGCGCTGGAAGACCTGATTCCCGGCGTGAAAAATTACAACATCGCCGTCAAAAAGCGCGGGGACGACATCACCTTCCTTCGCCGCATCGTCCGGGGCGGCGCCGACGACAGCTACGGCATCGAGGTTGCCAAGCTCGCCGGCGTCCCGAACAAGATCATCAGCCGCGCCAAGCGGATTCTGGCGGAGCTGGATTCCGGAAAGGACGTCTCGCCGCCGAAGTCCCGCCGGAAGCGGCAGAACGGGCCCGATGAGCCGATGCAGATCGCCCTGACGCCCCCGAACGAGGCCGAGATCATGGAAAAGCTCCGGGCGCTGGATGTCAACACCCTGACGCCGATCGAGTGCATGAACACGCTGTTCGAGCTTTCCAAGCTGGCTCAGTAAAGGCCCGCGGACAAATTTTCTGAAATTTTTTCTCGGGATTTCGCTTCCGGAAGCTAATTTTTCCCCCTGTGAGCGGGTTATATGGAAGGACTTTTTCGTTCGCGCCGCAGTTTGATTCAAAGGAGGACGCCGTATGGGAAAAATCAATGTGCTGGACCGCCATGTCGCCGAGCTGATCGCGGCCGGCGAAGTGGTTGAGCGCCCCGCTTCCGTGGCCAAAGAGCTGGTGGAGAATTCCATCGACGCCGGTGCTTCCGCCGTCACGGTGGAGATTCGGCACGGCGGCGTCACGTTTCTGCGCGTGACGGACAACGGCTGCGGCGTCGCGCGGGAAGACGTGCCGCTGGCTTTTTTGAGCCACGCGACCAGCAAGGTCGCCGCGAAGAACGACCTGGACGCCATCGCGACGCTCGGCTTCCGAGGCGAGGCGCTGGCTTCGGTCGCCGCCGTCGCCCATGTGGAGATGCTGACGCGCACGTCCGGCGAGCTCGCGGGGACGCGGTACGGCATCGACGGCGGGAGGGAAAAGTTCTGCGAGGACGCCGGCTGCCCGGAGGGCACGACGATCCTCGTCCGCGACCTGTTCTACAATACCCCCGCCCGCATGAAGTTCCTGAAAAAGGACGTCACGGAGGGCAACGCCGTCGCCGCCGTCGCCGACAAGGAAGCGCTCGCCCATCCGGAGGTTTCGTTCCGCTTCCTGCGCGACGGCCGGGAAACTCTGCATACCCCGGGGGACGGGAAGCTCAAATCCGCCGTCTACGCGGTTTTCGGCAGGCAGTTCACGTCGGGGCTGATTCCGTTGGAGTATGAGCTCAACGGCGTCACGGTGACCGGATTTGTCAGCAGCCCCGCCGCCGCGCGCCCGAACCGCAGCATGCAGAACTTTTTCATCAACGGGCGCTATGTGAAGAGCCGCACCGCCATGGTTGCGCTGGAAGAGGGGTTCAAAGGCTCGCTGATGGTCGGCAAGGTCCCGGCATGCGTTCTGCACCTCACGGTTCCGTTCGGAGCGGTGGACGTGAACGTCCACCCGGCGAAGATCGAAGTTCGTTTCCTCAACGAGCGGCCGATCTTCGACGCCGTCTACCACGGGGTCAAGTCCGCCCTGCACAGGGGGGACACGCCCCACGTCATGAAACTTTCCGATTCCGCGGCGCCAGCGTTCCGCCATGCCGAGCCGCCCGCCGAGCAGATCCGTTTTGCGCCGCGCCCCGCCGCGGAACCGGGGCCGGCCCCGGCAGGCGATTTCCCGCAGCCGCAGGCCGCGCCGGAAAGCGTCCCCGCGGGGTTTGGGAATGTCCGCCGGGTTCCGGTCCCGCCGGACATTGAGCGCGACGAGGATGACGTCCCCGCCGCGCCGCAGGAGGCACCGGAGCCCGCCCCGGCCGCATCCGGCGCCCCGGAACGCCCGGTTCCGGAAAATCCGGCGTCCGCTCCGGGGCCGGAAGCGGAGAAACCGGAAAAATTCATCGGCGAAGCTTTCGGCACCTACATCATCCTCCAGCGGGGCGACAGCCTTGTGTTCGTCGACAAACACGCCGCGCACGAGCGCCTGCTGTACGAGAAACTGAAGGCCGAAGGGGGAAAGGCCGACCGGCAGATGCTTCTGGAGCCGGTTCCCGTCACGCTGGACAAGAACGAGTATTCCGCCGTGCTGAACGCGCTGGACGTCTGCGCCGAAGCCGGGTTCGAGATCGACGATTTCGGCGGGGGCACGGTGCTGGTCCGGAGCGCCCCCATGATTCTGGGCGGCAGCGGCGTTGCCGAAGCGGTGATGGAGATCGCCGGTTACCTCGCGTCCAGCAAGACGGACCTCACCACGGAGAAGGTGGACTGGCTGTACCACAACGTCGCCTGCCGCGCCGCCGTGAAGGCGGGCGACCCAGCTTCCCCGCGGGAGCTGATCGACCTGGTGCGCCGGGTGGAAAAAGAGGACGTGCGCTACTGCCCGCACGGCAGGCCGGTGTTTTTCCTGCTCACGCGGAAGGAGCTGGAAAAGCAGTTCGGGAGGATCCCGTGATGGAGAAGATTCCGGTTGCGGCCGTCGTGGGCCCCACGGCGACCGGCAAAACCCGGCTCGCCGCCGCGGTGTCCCTGCGCTTCGGCGGCGAGGTGGTTTCGGCGGACTCCATGCAGATTTACCGGGGGCTCGACATCGGCACGGCGAAGCCCGGGGCGGAGGAAAGGCGCGGGGTGCCGCACCACCTGATCGGTTTCCTCGACCCGTCCGAGCCGTTCAGCGTCGCCGATTACGTGGACCGGGCCTCGCGGTGCATCCGGGAGATCCGCGCGCGCGGGAAGCTCCCGGTCGTCGCGGGGGGCACCGGACTGTATGTGCGGTCCCTGCTTTCGAATGTGCGGTTCGTTCCGCAGGGGCGCGACGACGCCCTGCGCGCGCGCCTGCGGAAAAAGGCGGAAGCCGGGGGGCCGGGCCCGCTGGTCGAGGAGCTCCGCTCCTTCGACCCGGAGTCCGCGGAGCGGATTCATCCGAACAACGTCGGGCGCCTGATCCGCGCCATCGAGATTTACCGCGTCTCCGGCGTCACCATGACGGAGCAGAAAAAGCGGTCGAAAGAGATTCCGCCGCCGTACGATGCCCTCGTCATCGGCCTCGCGTACCGGGACAGGGCCGGCCTGTACGAGGCCATCGGCCGCCGCGTCGACGGGATGATGCGCGCGGGGCTTCTGGAAGAGGCGGAACGGGTGTACCGCATGCCGTCTCCGTCCACGGCCGCGCAGGCCATCGGCTACAAGGAGTTTTTCCCGTATTTCCGCGGCGAATGTTCCCTGGAAGACGCCGTCGAATCCGTGAAGCGGGAAAGTCGGCGCTACGCGAAGCGCCAGTTGACCTGGTTCCGGCGAGGCGAAACGGTCCGCTGGCTGTTCGTCGATGATTTTCCGGATTTCCCGGCGCTTTTTTTCCGCGCGTGCGAATTCATTCAAGGAAAAGGGTGGAAGCTATGAACGGCCCTGTTCTCCGAAAAACCGCATCCGGCGTTTTGGCTTTTCTGCTTCTGTTTTACGTCGGCTATCAGGTCTACCGGATGCATTACAGCCCGGTCCGGACGGAACCGGTTTCGTATTTCACCGCGTCCGATTCCGTCCAGACGACGGTGGTGGCAATCCGGAAGGAAACCCTGCTGACTTCCCCGGCCAAGGGGGTTGCGGACTACGTTATTCAGCCCGGCGACCGGGTCAGCAAAGGCGGCGTCATCGCCAAGATCTATGAAACCGAAGAACAGGTGTCCGCCCAGCGCCGCCTGGAGGACGCGGACCGGGCCATCGCCCAGCTGCAGAACCTTCAGAAGCCGGGGAGCACCTACTCGTTTAACGCCGATTCTTCCAACGAGCGGATCTGCCTGAAACTGACCGGCCTTTTGCAGAGCGTCAACGCGGGCGACCTTTCGCAGGTGTCCGACGGGAAAAGCGGCCTGCTGGACCTGCTCAACGAAAGGCAGATCGGGACCGGCAAGGAAAAAGATTTCAATGTCCGCATCAAGGCTCTGCAGGCGCAGAGGGACGCGCTTGCCGCACGGGCGGCCAACCCCGTCGGCTCCATCGTTTCCCCGGCCGCGGGCTATTTCATCCAGTCGACGGACGGAATGGAAAACGCATTCGACATCTCCCGGGTAACGTCCATTACCTGCGACCGCATCCGGCAACTGGAAAGCGCGAAAAAATCACCGGTCGCCGGCACCGTCGGGAAGATTGACGGCGACTACGACTGGTACCTGGTGGGAATCGTTCCCGCCGACCGGGTGGTCAGCTTCCGGCAGCTCGATTCCGGTGCGGCCGTTTCCGTCCGGTTCCCCTTCGTTTCGGGCACATCGGTTTCCGCTTCCGTCGCAGCGGTCAACCAGAAGAATTCGAGCTCCGAGGCGGCGGTCGTGCTCAAGTGTCAGGACATCAATTCGGCCCTTGCGGGAATCCGCCGTGAGACCGCCGAGATCTCCGTCCGGCAGTACACCGGCCTGCGCGTCAACCGGAAGGCGATCCATTACGAGACGCTTACGAAAAAGGTCAAAGGCTCCGGCGAAAAAACGGCGGAGACAAAAAAGGAAGTCGAGGGCGTCTACGTCCGCCACGGCACGCAGCTCGAGTTCCGGCAGATCGTGCCGGAATTCAGCACCGACCATTATGTCGTCTGCAACCCGAACCCGGACGAGGGCAGCCTGTTTACCGGGCAGACCGTAAGCCTGTATGACGAAGTCGTTGTGGAAGGGAATGATTTATATGACGGAAAAGTTATCCAGTGAATTGGAAAAGCGTTTTGCGGACGTAGAAGAAAATCTGAAGGTGATCCGCGAAAGGATGGCGGAGGCGGCGGTCCGGTCTGGCCGGAAGCCGGGGGACATCACCCTGCTCGCCGCAACGAAAACGGTTCCCGTCGAGGTGATTAACCACAGCATCGAGCTCGGCGTCGACCATATCGGCGAAAACAGGGTGCAGGAGCTGACCGAAAAATACGACGCCTACCGCCTGGACCGGTGCGAGCTCCATTTTATCGGCCACCTTCAGAAGAATAAGGTAAAATACCTCGTCGGCCGTGTCGCCATGATCCAGTCGGTGGACAGTGAAAAGCTGGCGCAGGAAATTTCGCGTTTGAGTGAAAAAAAGAATCTTTCGACCGATATTCTGGTCGAGGTCAATATCGGAAAGGAAGAAAACAAATCGGGCGTTCTGCCGGAACGTCTTCCGGAACTGCTGGAAGCCGTTTCGTCCCTGCCGTCGATCCGGGTGCGCGGGCTGATGGCAATTCCCCCGGCGGGCGCCCCGGAAGCGGAAACCATGCATTATTTTTCAAAAATGAATGAATATTTTGTTGACACAAAGAGCAAAAGAATGGATAATGTAGCTATGGACTACCTTTCCATGGGCATGTCGGCCGACTACGCGTTGGCAATCCGGGCCGGGGCGAATCTGGTGCGGATCGGCACGGCCCTCTACGGACCTCGCAACTACGGAAAAAATTAAAGAAACTGGGGGAATTACATCATGGCGGGATTTGTCGAGAAAATCAAGGATATGTGGAATCCGCCCGAGGACGAGTACGACGGTTACGACGAGGAAGACGGACAGGAGAACGGTATGGAAGAGCAGAAGCAGAACGGCGAATCCGATGCCGCGCAGAGGGAAGCCGTCCGGCGTGTGCCCATCGTGAACGCGGGCAACAAGGTTGTAAACATCCACGCCACGGCGCAGCTGCAGGTCGTGCTGTTCAAACCGGAGCGCTTCGGCGAGGATACCTGCACCATTGCCGACGAACTGCTGAAAATGCACACGGTGGTTCTCAACCTCGAAAGCGCCAGCAAGGATATTTCCCGCCGGATCATCGATTTTCTGAGCGGCGTCGCCTATGCCAACGGCGGCAAGATCAAGAGGGTCGCGACGAGCACCTTCATCATCACCCCGTACAACGTCGACCTGACGGGCGAAGACGTGATGGACGAGCTGGAAAACAACGGCGTTTATTTCTGATGGGTGACCGCTTTTCCGGGCAGGCCGGGCTCCTCGAGGCGCGGATCGCCGACGCGGCCCGGCTTGCCCGCACGGGCCGGCGGCCCTGTTTTGTCGGCTTTCTGGATGAAAGCGAGGCAAAGCGCGCGGCCCGGCTCCCGGCGGCGCGGGGAGACCATGCGCTGTTCTGGGGCGGCTGCGCCGGGGCGGAACGCGTGTTTTTCGGCGCGTTTCCGGATTTTCTTGCGCCGGATCCCGGCGATTTTCCCGTTGCCGCGCTTACCGCGTCCTTCCGCCCGCAGGACCGGCTGACCCATCGGGATTTTCTGGGCGCGCTGCTTCACGCCGGAGTGGACCGCGCTTCTCTGGGCGATATCCTGACGGAAGAGGGCCGGGCCGTTATCTTCTGCAGGCGGGAGATTTCCCGGTTTCTGTGTTCCCAGACGGAGAAGGTCGGCGGGGTCGGCGTCCGTATTTCCGAAGGAGTGCGGGAGCCGCTTCCGGCGGCTCATCATTTTGCCGATTTTTCGGCGGTCGTGGCGTCCGCACGCCTGGACTGCCTGGTCGCGGCGGCCGTCGGGACCGGAAGAGGAAAAGCTGCGGAAATGATTCGCTCCCAGCTGGTGGAACGGAACCACGAGGCGGCGCTTTCGCCGTCGGCCTGCGTGCGGGAAGGCGACGTCCTTTCCGTCCGGGGCGAGGGCCGGTTTGTCATCGACCGGCTGGGCCCGGTCACAAAAAAGGGCAGGCTCGGCGTAAAGGGAAGGAAATATATTTAACGGGAGTGAATGATTATGTTGACGCTGAACGATATTATCAATGTGGGGTTCCGCAAATCCGGCTTTTCCGGATACCGCACGGATGATGTGGACGGGTTTGTCGACCGCGTGAAGGAGTCGTTTGACGAACTGCTGAAAAAAGAGTCGGCGCAGGACGAAGAGATCGGGAAGCTGAAGGAAGAGAACCGGCAGAATGTCGAAAAGCTGAAGGTCCTGGCTGCAAAGATCGAGGAGTACCGCGCGCAGGAAGACGAGATCAAAAACGCGCTGATCAGCGCGCAGAAGCTCAGCGAGGCTTCGGTGCGCGAAGCCCGGCATAAAGCCGAGATCATCGTCAAGGACGCGGACCGGAAAGCGGAGCATATCGTCGCCGACGCGGGCACCAAAATCGAGGAGCAGAAAAAGGAATTTGCCCGGATCCAGAAGGCCGTGTCCGACTTCCGCTCCAAGCTCCTGAGCATCTATAAGGAGCATCTCACCCTGATCGACGCGCTCCCGACCAGCAAGCCGGGACAGCCGGAGATTTCGGAAGCGAAGCAGGTCACCGCGCCGGAAGCGGAAGCCGCCCCCGACGAACCGGCGGCCCCTGCTGCCGACACGCCGTCCCCGAACACCGTGCCGGAAACGGAATTTCAGGCGGAGATTTCCAATTTCGACGAATAATTCCGGATTCTGAAGAAACATCTTAGAGGAGAGAGAGAGAAACCGATGGATTATAAGAGCACCCTGAACCTTCCGAAAACCGATTTTCCGATGCAGGCCGGTTTGCCGAAGCGCGAGCCCGCCATGCTGAAAAGCTGGCAGGACGACAAAGTGTACGAGCACGTCATGAAAAAAAATGAGGGCAGGCCGCGCTATGTGCTGCATGACGGTCCGCCGTACGCAAACGGGAATATCCATTTGGGAACCGCTCTCAATAAGGTGCTGAAAGATATGATCGTCCGTTACCGGAACATGACCGGCTACCAGGCCCCGTATGTTCCGGGCTGGGATACGCACGGCCTGCCGACCGAGCTGAAAGCGCGCAAAAAGGCGGGCGTCGGGAATTCCACGACGATCTCGGACGTGGAGCTGCGCCGAATCTGCCGCGAGTTTGCCCTCGGCTACCTGGACGGGCAGAGGAAACAGTTTATGCGCCTCGGCGGCATCGGCGACTGGCAGCACCCCTATATCACGCTGACGCACGATTTTGAGGCCAGGCAGGTCGAGGTCTTTTCCGACATGGCGCAGAAGGGCCTGATCTACCGGGGCCTGAAGCCCGTTTACTGGTGCCCGAGCTGCGAAACGGCTCTGGCGGAAGCGGAGATCGAGTACAGCGAGGATCCCTGCGATTCCATCTATGTCAAATTCCGCGTGACCGACGACAAGGGCGTCTTTGCCAAAAAGGGAATCGACCCGAAAAAGGTCTTCTTCGTCATCTGGACCACAACGACATGGACGCTGCCGGCGAACGTAGCCATCTGCCTCGGCCCGGATTTTGAGTATTCCCTGGTTCAGAGCGGGCACGAATATTATGTGATGGCGTCCGCGCTTTACGAGGATGCCATGCGCGCGGCCGGCAAGACGGATTACCGGGTGGTCGCCACGTTTCAGGGCTCCGAACTGGAATATATCAAGACGGCCCATCCCTTTCTCGACCGCACCTCGCTCGTCATCGTCGGCGACCACGTCACGCTGGAAAGCGGCACCGGCTGCGTTCACACCGCTCCCGGACACGGCGTCGAGGACTACGACGTCTGCCACAACCACTACCCGGATATCCCGATCATCGTCCCGGTCGACGCGCACGGCCGGATGACCGCCGAAGCCGGGAGCCTGTTTTCCGGCCTGACCACCGCGGAAGCGAACAAGGCCATCTTGAAGCATCTGAAGGAGATCGGCGCCCTGTTCGCCGTCAAGCACATCATCCACCAGTACCCGCACTGCTGGCGCTGCAAGAACCCCGTCCTGTTCCGCGCGACGGAGCAGTGGTTCTGCTCGGTGGACGCGATCAAGGACAAGGCGGTGGAAGAGATCAATAAAGTGCAGTGGGTCCCGGCCTGGGGCCGCGAGCGCATCACGTCCATGGTGCGCGAGCGCAACGACTGGTGCATCTCGCGCCAGCGCCGCTGGGGCGTGCCGATCCCGATTTTCTACTGCAAAAAATGCGGCGAGCCGCTCCTTTCCAAAGACGCCATGATGGTGGTCTCCCGGCTGTTCGCGAAGGAAGGCTCCGACGCCTGGTACACCAGAACGGCGGCGGAGATCCTGCCGGAAGGCACGAAATGCCCGAAATGCGGCGGCACCGAGTTTACCAAGGAGCACGACATCATGGACGTCTGGTTCGATTCCGGTTGCAGCCACGCGGCCGTGGCCGACCGGCGCCCGGAGCTTCACTGGCCCGCCGACATGTACCTGGAAGGCGCCGACCAGTACCGCGGGTGGTTCCAGTCCTCGCTGCTGACGTCCGTCGCGTGGCGCGGAAAGGCGCCGTACAAAACGGTCGTCACCCACGGCTGGGTTGTGGACGGCGAGGGCCGCAAAATGTCCAAGTCGCTGGGAAACGGCATCGACCCGTCCGAGATCGTGGAAAAATACGGCGCCGACATTCTGCGGCTCTGGGTTGCGTCGTCCGATTATCACGCGGATATCCGCATCTCGCACGAAATTTTGAAGCAGCTTTCCGACGCCTACCGCAAAATCCGCAACACGGCCCGGTTTATGCTGGGGAACCTCTCCGATTTTCATCCGGACACCGACATGGTGCCGCCGGAGCGGCTCGAGCCGATCGACCGCTGGGCCCTGCACCGCTTCAACGGGCTGATTGCGGAAGCGGAAAAGGGTTACGATACCTATGAGTTCCATGAAACCTACCATGCGATCCACAATTTCTGCGTCGTAGACCTGTCGAATTTCTACCTTGACGTTTTGAAGGACAGGCTGTACGTGGAAAAAGCGGGCAGCGAAACCCGCCGCGCCGCCCAGACGGCGATGTTCCTGATCCTCGACGGCATGGCGCGCCTCGTTTCCCCGATCCTCGCGTTCACGTCCGACGAGATCTGGAGAAGCATGCCGCACCGGAAATCCGAAAACGCGGAGCGTATCCTCTACAACGACATGCCGAAGCCGGTCGAGGTCGACGCAGACGATGCGTTCGTTGCCAGATGGGATAAAATCCATCTGCTCCGCAACGACGTGAAGAAGGCGCTGGAACTTGCCCGAAAAGAAAAAACCATCGGCTCTTCCCTCGACGCGAAGGTGGCGCTGCACTGTTCGGAGGAGCTTTTCCCCTTTGTGAAGTCGGTGGAAAAGGGGCTGCCCGCCGTGCTGATCGTTTCGCAGGTCGAGATTGCGGAAGACGAAAACGGCGCTTACCGGGGCGAGGAGCTGACCGGCCTTTCCGTGACGGTGTCTCACGCAGAGGGGAAGAAATGCGCCCGCTGCTGGACCTACAGCCATACGGTCGGGACCGACCCGGAGCACCCGGATCTCTGCGCGCGCTGCGCTGAAATCCTGAAGTAAGAAGGAAAGGGCGAAGGAAGGGCCGGAAAGGCTCTTCCGCGCATTTCAAACCGGTTGCAAAAAATTGAAGAAGGGGTGTTTTTTTGGCTATTGTGGCGCTGCTGCTGTCCCTTCTGCTGGCCGCGGGAGATCAGCTGCTGGAATTGCTTGTCGTTCAGTACATTAAGCCGGTCGGTTCCCGGACGATCCTTCCGGGCCTGCTGAGCCTGGACTATGTCGAAAACCGGGGAGCCGCCTTCAGCATGCTGGAAGGCCAGAGATGGCTGTTTGTCAGCATTACGCTGGTGATCTGCGCTTTGATCGTATTCGGCATGTTTCAGTACCAGAACCATAACTCTTTTTCGTGGGCCGCTTCCGTCCTGATCGTCGGCGGCGGAGTCGGCAACCTGGTCGACCGGGTCCTGCACAACTATGTTGTCGATTATATCCACGTGTCCTTTTTCCCGGCGATCTTTAATTTCGGCGACTGCTGCGTCACCGTCGGGGCGGTTTTCCTGATTATTCATATTTTGTTTTTCGTCGACCGGGACCACGCGGAAAAAGTCCTGCGGACGAAGTAAAATGCGCCGTTTTGTATTTACCGTGCAGGAGCCGGACGCGGGCGCCCGGCTCGACAAGCTGGTCGGCGGGAACGTGGACGGGCTGACCCGTTCCGCTGCGGAGAAGCTGATTTCCGGCGGCGGCGTTTTCGTCAACGGGAAGGCGGGGGGCAAAAGCCTCCGGTGCGGCGCCGGCGACGTGGTCGAGGTCGCGGTTCCGGAACCGACGCCGCTGCAGGTGAAGGCCCAGCCGATTCCGCTGGACATCCCGTATGAGGACGGCGACCTGCTTGTCGTCAACAAACCGAAAGGGATGGTGGTGCATCCCGCGGCGGGCCATGCGGACGGCACGCTGGTGAACGCGCTCCTCGCGCACTGCGGGAATTCGCTCTCCGGCATCAACGGGGTGATGCGCCCCGGCATCGTCCACCGGATCGACAAGGACACGAGCGGGCTCCTGATTGTCGCGAAGAACGATTTTGCCCACCGCAGCCTTGCCGCGCAGATCAAAGCGCACAGCTTTACCCGCGTGTACGAGGCGGTTGTCCTCGGCAATCTGAAAGACGACGGCGGAACCGTGGACGCGCCGATCGGCCGCCACCCCACGGAGCGGAAAAAGATGGCGGTCACCGACCGGCATTCCCGCCGCGCGGTGACGCATTACCAGGTCCTTGCAAGGTACCGGGGCTACACCTACGTCCGTCTCCGGCTCGAGACCGGGCGCACCCACCAAATCCGCGTGCATATGGCGTACATCGGACACCCGGTGGCCGGAGACACCGTTTACGGGCCGAAAAAGCCCGTCCCGGGGCTGGACGGCCAGTGCCTGCACGCGAAGGTCATCGGTTTTCTCCATCCGCGGGACGGGCGCTATGTCGAGATCACAAGCGAGCTGCCCCGCTATTTTACGAACTTTTTGAAACGCCTTCGCCCGGCCTGACCGGATCGCGCAAACGGAAGGGAATTTCCATGGATGAACAGACCCGCCAGATTCGGTACCTGATTGTCATCGCGGCGGTGATCTGCGCGGTGATGATCGGGTACAACGCGTTTTATGTGCCGGACGCGCCCCTTGCGGAACCGGTCGTCGCGGCAGACGCGTCTTCGGCTTCGGAAGAATACACCCCTGCGTCCGTGATGCCCGGGGGCTCTTCCGCCGCGGTCTCCGCGGCATCCGCGGTATCCGCCGAGGCGGGAGAAACCCGGGCGTCCTCGAAAAATCCGGAGAAGCCGGCGTCCGGGACCGCCGGGAAGCTATCCGGCAAAATTAATATCAACACCGCTACGGCACAGCAGCTGAGCGACGGGCTGGACGGCATCGGCGGCACGCTGGCGGAGCGGATCGTGGAGTACCGCGAGCGGAACGGGGCTTTCCGCTCCATCGACCAGATCAAGAATGTTTCCGGGGTCGGGGACAAAAAATTTGAGGCGATCCGGGGCTCCATTACGGTCGGGTAGCGGCTTTCCGGCTCTGCCGCCTGCCGGAAAGCGGCGAGCCGGGGCAGAACGTTCTTGCCAAAAATTTGGTTCCATGGTAAACTTATGGTAAGCGTTCCGCATGCTGCGAAAGGGGAAAAATGAAACCTGAAATGATGCTGTATCTCTGGCTCGGCGTGATCATCGTGGCGTCCGTCGTGGAAATGGCGACGACGCAGCTGGTGTCGATCTGGTTCGCCGTGGGCGGCATAGGGGCCCTGATTGCATGCACGCTCGGGGCTCCGGTTCTGCTGCAGGTCGTTGTTTTTCTTTTCCTCGCGGGGGTGACGCTGGCTTTTACGAGGCCGTTCGTCCGGAAAAAACTGACGGTAAAAAAGACCAATACGAATGCCGACCGGTATTTGGGAAAGACTGCGGTCGTGACGGCCGAAATCAACAATACGCTCGGCACGGGCCAGGTTGACGTTCTCGGCAGTGTATGGACGGCGCGTTCCGCGGATGGGGCCGTCATTCCGGCGGGGCGGCGGGTGGTCGTGGAGACGATCGACGGCGTGAAGCTGATCGTACGCTTGAAAACCGACTGAAACAAGGAGGAAACTGATGGGCGCATTTATTGCTTTTCTGATTCTGGTCGTCTTCGTGATCCTGGTCCTGATCGCGAACGTCAAGGTGGTTCCGCAGGCGCACGCCTATGTGATTGAGCGCCTCGGCGCTTACCAGACCACATGGGACACGGGCCTTCATTTCAAGGTGCCGTTCGTCGACCGGATTTCCAAAAAGGTTTCCCTGAAGGAGCAGGTCATCGATTACCCGCCCCAGCCCGTGATCACAAAAGACAACGTCACCATGCAGATCGACACGGTGGTCTATTTTCAGGTCACGGACCCGAAGCTGTATACCTACGGCGTGGAGCGCCCGCTTTCCGCCATTGAAAACCTGACCGCGACAACCCTGCGGAACATTATCGGCGAGCTGGAGCTGGACCATACGCTGACGTCCCGCGACGTGATCAACGCAAAAATCCGCACCGTTCTGGATGAGGCGACGGATGCGTGGGGCATCAAGGTGAACCGCGTGGAACTGAAAAACATCATTCCGCCGCGGGAGATTCAGGAAGCCATGGAGAAGCAGATGAAGGCGGAGCGCGAGCGCCGCGCCCAGATTACGGCGGCGGAAGGCGAAAAGAGCAGCGCCATTCTGGTGGCGGAAGGCGAGAAGGAATCCGCCATCCTGCGCGCCGACGCGGCCAAGCAGAGGAAAATCCTTGAGTCGCAGGGCGACGCGGAAGCCATCACCCTGGTGCAGCAGGCCCTTGCCAACAGCATCAAGCTGCTGAACGAAGCCGACCCGAGCGACAGCGTCATCGCGCTGAAAAGCCTGGAAGCGTTCGGCAAGGCGGCCGACGGCAAGGCGACGAAGATCATCATTCCCTCGCAGATTCAGGCGCTTGCCGGTCTTGCCACGTCCCTGAAGGAGCTTGTTGCGGACGACGTTCCCGCTCCGCGGGCCGGCGGGACGCCCGTACAGCCGAAACAGTAAATTCCCGGCCCGGAAAACCCTGGAGCCGAAAGGCGGATTTTATCCGTAAGGGTTTCGGAATACTTGCAATTTGTTCCGCGATCCCCTACAATAGAAGGCAGATGATTGCGGAAACGGATCCCGCGGACGGTTCCCGCCGTAACAGTTCGGTTTTGCCGGGTCCGCGGGCGTGCCGGACCGAATTCAGCAGGCCGCGTCGCAAGCCGGGCGCGGTCTGCTTTTTTGCGGTGAGAAACGGGCGCCCGCCGGGAGCATCGCCGCAAGCCGTTTCCCCGAAAATAAAGGAGTGGTAAGCTATGTCCAATCCGAAAAAAGTTGCCGTCATTATGGGAAGCGACAGTGATTTCCCCGCGGTTTCCGCCTCGGTGAAAAAACTGAAATCCTTCGGGATCCCGGTGGAGACCCATGTGATGTCCGCCCACAGGACCCCGCAGGCCGCCGCTGCGTTTTCCGCGTCCGCGGAGCAGAACGGCTTCGGCGTCATCCTTGCGGCGGCAGGCAAGGCGGCCCATCTTGCCGGGGTGCTGGCGGCGGGAACGACCCTGCCGGTGATCGGCATTCCCATGAAATCGTCCACGCTCGACGGCCTGGACGCGCTTCTTGCCACCGTGCAGATGCCGAGCGGGATTCCGGTTGCCACCGTCGCCATTGACGGCGCGGAGAACGCGGCGATCCTGGCTGCGGAGATTCTTGCCCTGAGCGACGCGCGCCTTGCCGGAAAGCTGAAGGAAATGAAACAGCAGATGGCGGAAAAAGTGGCGGCGAAGGATCGGGCCATTCAGGCGGAAGCCGAGAAGCTCTGAAAACGACGGAGGAAAACGAATGAAAAGTTTCAGCGAAAGTTATAAAGCCGCCGGGGTGGACGTGACCGCCGGATACAAGGCCGTGGAGCTGATGAAAGGCCATGTGGAGCGTACGAGGATACCGGGCGTCGTTTCCGGGATCGGCGGGTTCGGCGGGCTGTTCCAGCCGAACCTTTCCGGGATGAAGGCGCCGGTTTTCGTCAGCGGGACCGACGGCGTGGGGACGAAGCTGAAAATCGCTTTCCTGATGGGCAAGCACGATACGGTGGGCATCGACTGCGTGGCCATGTGCGTGAACGACGTTGTCTGCTGCGGAGCGAAGCCTTTGTTTTTCCTTGACTACCTTGCGGTGGGAAGGAACCACCCGGAAACGGTCGCGAGCATCGTCGGCGGGGTCGCGGAGGGCTGCGTGCAGGCCGGATGCGCGCTGATCGGCGGCGAGACCGCCGAGATGCCGGGCTTTTACCCGGCGGACGAATACGACCTGGCAGGATTTTCCGTCGGGGTGGCCGACCGGGAAAAGATGCTGGACGGCTCGCGGATCCAGCCCGGCGACGCGCTCGTCGGCCTGCAGTCCTCCGGCCTTCATTCCAACGGCTTCTCCCTGGTGCGCAAGGTGTTCAACGTCAGCGAGCGCAACATCGGCATGCAGATCGGCGAGCTGGGCCACACGCTCGGCGAGGAACTGCTTACCCCGACGAGAATCTACGTGAAACCCGTCCTCGCGCTGATGAAGCAGGTCTCCGTGAAAGCGGTTTCCCACATTACGGGCGGCGGATTCTACGAAAACGTGCCCCGCATGTTGCGGCCGGGAATCACGGCGAGAATCGAGAAAGAAGCTCTGCCGAGGCTCCCGATTTTTTCGCTCCTGCAGCGCCAGGGGAACATCCCGGAGCACGACATGTACAATACGTTTAACATGGGAGTGGGGATGTGCCTGGCCGTTCCGAAGGAAGAGGCAAACCGGGCGGTCCGGATTCTCGGGGATGCCGGACAGCCCGCCGCCGTCATCGGCGAGCTTGCGGCGGGCGAAGAAGGGGTCGTCCTATGCTGAACATAGCCGTTCTGGTTTCCGGCGGGGGAACGAACCTTCAGGCCCTGATCGACGCCCGGCGGGACGGAATGATCAAAAACGGCAGGATTGCCCTGGTCGTTTCCAGCAATTCCGGGGCCTACGCGCTGAAGCGCGCCGGGAAGGCCGGGATTTCGGCGGAAGTGCTGCCCCGGCGGAGCTTCGCCGCGCAGGAAGAATACGACGCCGCGCTGCTTGGCCTGCTGAACCGGTATGAAATCGGCCTCGTCGTTCTCGCCGGTTTTATGACGATCATCAGCGAAACGGTCGTGTCCCGTTTCCGGAACCGGATCATCAATGTGCACCCGTCGCTGATCCCGTCCTTCTGCGGCGAAGGATATTACGGGCTGAAAGTCCACGAGGAAGCGCTGAAAAAAGGTGTGAAAGTGACCGGCGCCACGGTGCATTTTGTCAACGAAATCTGCGACGGCGGCCCCATCATCCTGCAGAAGGCGGTCGAAGTCCGTCCGGACGATACGCCGCGGATCCTTCAGAAACGGGTCATGGAACAGGCGGAGTGGAAGCTGCTGCCGAGGGCGGTCGCGCTTTTCTGTGAGGACAGGCTGGAAGTTGAAAACGGACGCGTGAAGATCAAGGAGGGAACATCTTGAATCAAAATACAATTGAACAGGCTCTGGGTTCGAACCCTTACCCGGGCCGCGGCATTCTGCTGGGCAAAAGCGCCGACGACCGCAGCGCGGTAATGGCCTATTTTATCATGGGGCGGAGCGAAAACAGCCGGAACCGCATTTTTGTGGAGGACGGCACCGGAATCCGCACCAAGGCGTACGACCCTTCCAAAGTGTCCGATCCGTCGCTGATCCTGTATTCGCCGGTGCGGGTTTTGAATTCGTACACGATTGTGACCAACGGCGATCAGACCGATACGGTTTACGATTATCTTTCCCAAAAGGGAACGTTCGAGGACGCGCTGCGCACGCGCACGTTTGAGCCGGATGCGCCGAATTTCACCCCGCGGATTTCCGGCCTTGTGGAGACCGGCGAGACGTTCCGCTACCGCCTTTCCATCCTGAAAAGCGGGGACGCGGGAGGCCGTGCCGTACAGCGCTTTTTCTTTGAGTACAACGCCCCGGAAGCGGGGGAAGGGCACCTGATCCATACTTACCGCGGGGACGGCGATCCGCTGCCTTCTTTCGAGGGGGAGCCCACGCCGGTGAGCGTGGAGGGGACGATTGATGAATTTGCGCACCGGATCTGGGGCAGCCTGAACGAGGAGAACAAAATTTCGCTGTTCGTGCGTTTCATCAATCTGAAAACTGCCCTGACGGAGACCCGCATCTTCAATAAAAATCTCTGCAGGAACGCATAGGAAAGAAACAGCTGCCCGGGCTTCGTCCGGGCGGTCCGCTGACAGGAGGAAAATTCATCATGGCGAATGAACTCATGCTGAAATACGGCTGCAACCCCAACCAAAAGCCCGCCCGGATTTTCATGAAAAACGGCGGCGACCTTCCGTTGGAGGTGCTCAACGGCAGGCCCGGCTACATCAACTTTCTGGACGCGTTCAACAGCTGGCAGCTCGTGAAAGAGCTGAAGCAGGCGACCGGCCTTCCGGCCGCCGCGTCCTTCAAGCATGTGAGCCCGGCCGGAGCGGCCGTCGGCGTGGAACTTTCCGACACCATGAAGAAGATTTTCTTCGTGGACGACCTAGAGCTTTCCCCGCTTGCGGGCGCTTACGCCATGGCCCGCGGCGCCGACCGCATGTCCTCTTACGGCGACTTTGCGGCGCTTTCCGACGTCTGCGACAAGGAGACCGCCCTTTTGCTGAAGCGCGAGGTTTCCGACGGGATCATCGCGCCCGGGTACACCGGCGAGGCGCTTGAAATCCTGAAGTCAAAACGGAAGGGCACTTACAACATCATCCGGATCGCCCCGGATTACAGGCCCGAACCGGTGGAGCACAAAGACGTTTTCGGCATTACGTTCGAGCAGGGGCGGAACGAGACTGTGATCGACAAAACCCTGCTGCGCAACATCGTGACGAAAAACAGGGACATTCCGGAAACCGCAAAGCGCGACCTTTTGATTTCCCTCATCACGCTGAAATATACGCAGTCCAACTCCGTCTGCTATGTGAAGGACGGCAAAACCATCGGCGTCGGGGCGGGGCAGCAGTCGCGCATCCACTGCACGCGCCTCGCGGGCAACAAGGCCGACGTGTGGTTCCTCCGCCAGCACCCGAAGGTGATAGGCCTGCCGTTCCGGAAGGGCATCCACCGCCCCGACCGCGACAACACCATCGACGTCTATATTTCCGACGATTTTATGGACGTCCTTGCCGACGGCGTCTGGGAGCAGTATTTTACCAGAAGGCCGGAGCCGCTTACCCGCGGCGAAAAAAGGGAATGGCTCGCCGGGAAGACGGGCGTCGCGCTTGGTTCCGACGCGTTCTTCCCCTTCGGGGACAACATTGAGCGCGCCCGCAAATCCGGCGTTTCCTACATCGCCCAGCCGGGCGGGTCCATCCGGGACGACAATGTGATCGAAACGTGCGACCGGTACGGCATCGCGATGGCGTTTACCGGCGTGCGCCTGTTTCACCACTGATGCGGAAAGCGGGGGAGACGAGACAATGAGAATTTTAGTGATAGGCGGCGGGGGCCGCGAGCACGCCATCGTCCGGAAGCTGAAGGAAAGCCCCAGAACGACCGGACTGTACTGCGCCCCGGGCAACGGCGGGATCGCGAAGGATGCGGAATGCGTCCCGATCCCCGTCACGGATATTCCGGGCGTGGTGCGGTTTGCGAAAGACAAGAGGATCGACCTCGTCTTTGTCGCGCCGGACGACCCGCTCGCGGCCGGAATGGTGGACGAGCTGGAAAAAGCGGGGATCCGCGCGTTCGGGCCGAACGCAAAGGCGGCGGAGATCGAAAGCAGCAAAGTGTTTTCCAAGGGCCTGATGAAAAAATACCATATCCCCACGGCGGACTACGAGGTCTTCGGCGATCCCCGGAAAGCCTTGGATTACATCCGGAAACAGGACACTTACCCCGCCGTCATTAAGGCGGACGGGCTTGCGCTCGGGAAGGGCGTCATCCTTGCCGGGAATTTTGACGAGGCGAAGGCCGCCGTTAAGACGATTATGGAGGACAAGGCGTTCGGCGCGTCGGGAAACCGCGTGGTCATCGAGCAGTTCCTCACCGGGCCGGAGGTTTCCGTCCTCGCCTTTACGGACGGGAAGTGCGTGAAGCCGATGGTTTCCTCGAAAGACCACAAGCGCGCGCTGGACGGCGACAAGGGCCTCAATACCGGCGGCATGGGCACCATCAGCCCGAATCCGTACTATACGCCGGAGATCGCGGAAATCTGCCGGAACACCATTTTCCTTCCGACCATCCGCGCCATGCGGCAGGAGGGAAGGCCGTTCAAGGGCTGCCTGTATTTCGGCCTGATGCTGACCCCGGACGGCCCCAAAGTGATCGAATACAATTCGCGTTTCGGCGACCCGGAGACGCAGGTCGTCCTCCCGCGGCTGAAAACCGATTTTGTGGATATTCTGGAAGCGGTCGTCGACGAACGGCTGGAACGGCAGCCCGTCGAGTGGAGAGGAGAAGCCTGCGCCTGTGTGGTCATGGCTTCGGGCGGATACCCGAAGCGCTACAAAAAGGGGGTCGAGATCACCGGGCTGGACGCGGACGGCCAGATCCCAGGCGCGACCGTGTTCCACGCGGGAACAGCGCTCCGCGGCGGGAGATATTACACGAACGGCGGCCGCGTCCTCGGCGTGACCGCCCTGGGGAAGGACCTGCCGGAAGCCCTGAAAAAAGCTTACGCCGGGGTGGACAAAATCCATTTTGAAGACGCCCAGTACCGACACGACATCGGGAAATAAATCGAAGAATGCACAGGAAAAACCGGGCTGATCCCTGTACGGGGGAACAGCCCGGTTCCTGTATGCCAAAAATTCAGGTTTCCGTGAGCGCCCGGGTCAGCCAGACGTAGGCGAGGTCCATGGCAAGGTAAAGGCCGTCCTTTTCGCTTGTCTTTACGATCTGCTTGCGGTTGCGGATAGTCTGGTCGGTCAGCATCAGCTGGATGGAGACTTTATCCGCCACATCCATGTCCTTTACTTTTTTCTTGCTCTTGATTTCCAGCCGCACCACATAGCGGTCGATCATGCTTCCGTAATATAGAACATTGCCGCAGCGCACCAGGGGCTTTCCCCGGTACATGGGGAACTGCGGCGTTTTTGTTTCCGTTTGTTTCATGCGCGATTATCCTCCTGCCATGCCGGGCTTTTCACGGCAAAGCCGCTATTCACCCAGATATGATTTCAACAAAACCAGCAACAATTCATCACGGTCGATCCTCCGGATAAGACTGCGGGCGTTGTTATGCGTTGTGATGTAGGTCGGGTCTTCCGAGAGAATGTACCCGACGATCTGATTGATGGGATTGTAGCCCTTTTCTTTTAAGGCGTCATATACGGTCGTGAGGATTTTCTTAATGTTTTGCTCCCGGTCGCTGCTGAGCGAAAAGGTCATCGTCTTATCAAGCATGGAAACACCTCCCGTATTTTTTATCATACAACAAGCCCCGGGCAATTGCAAGGGGAATTTATACACCCGGCTTACAGGCGAAGGGCCGCGCCGGCCTTTTCCAGCTCTTTGATCACCTTTTTCATGGCGCCGGAAACGCGCTCTTCCGTAAGGGTGCTGTCGGCGGAGCGGAGGTTTACGCTGAACGCCACGCTCTTTTTGCCGGGCGCGATCTGCTCGCCCCTGTAGACGTCGAAGAGTTTCACGTTTTCCAGCAGGCCGCCCGCCCCCTCGCGGATCGCCTTTTCAAGCTTTTTCACCGGGATCCCGTCATCGCAGACCAGAGCCAGGTCGCGCGACACGGCCGGGAATCTGGGCAGGGGAGTGTAGGCCTTTTCCAACCGGGCGTGGCGGAAAAGCGTGTCGACGTCGAGCGAAAAGCTGACGGCGCGGCCCTCCATGCCGTAGTTTTCCACGACTTCCGGGTGGATTTCGCCGATGACGCCGAGCGCTTCGCCGCCGACGCTCAGCCTGGCGCAGCGGCCCGGGTGGTAGCTGTATTCTTCGGACGACGCCTCGATGTCCCAGCCGCCGACGCCGAGGCGGTCCAGCAGTTCTTCCACCATGCCTTTCGCGGCGAAGAAATCGGAGCCTTCCCCGTACATTCCGCAGATCAGAATGCTTTTTTCTTCCGGAAGCTTGTCTTCCGACGTGGGAAGATAAATGGTCGCGAGCTCGTACAGGCACGCCTTTTCGTTTCGGTTGTTGTAGTTGCGGGCAAGCGCTTCCAGCATGGAAGGCAGGGCGACCGTACGCAGGATAGAGGTATCCTCGCCCAGCGGGTTGGAGATTACGACGGACCTGCGCCGGGGGGAGCCGGCGGGCATCCGGATTTTGTCGTATTCCTTCGGGCTGAGGAAGGAATATGTCATGATCTCGCTCGCGCCGAGGGCGAGCATGGTTTCCCCGACGGTGTGCTCGAATTTCTGGCGGACGGTATATTTGCCCTGGGCCCCGCCGCCCAGCAGGGTGCCGGGGATTTTGTCGTAGCCGTAGAACCGCGCGATTTCCTCGGCAATATCGGCTTTGTGGACGAGGTCGGGGCGGAAAGTCGGGACGACGATGTCGTCGCCCTCAAACCCGCAGTCCAGCTTTTTCAGGATCGTTTTCATCTCGTCCGCGCTGAGCGAGATGTCCAGGAAGCGGTTGATCCAGCCGGCGTCCAGGCGGATTTTCCGGCGTTCCCCGCCGTAATTTTTGACCGTAACGGCTCCGTCGGTCACGTCGCCCGCGTCCAGCAGTTCCACCAGCTCGCAGGCGCGGTCGAGCGCGGGCAGGCAGTTGTTCGGGTCGAGGCCCTTTTCGTAGAGCCCGGAAGCGTCCGTCCTCATCCCGAGACGGCGGGCAGTCCTGCGCACGGACGGGCCGTTGAAGCACGCGGACTCAAACACGATGGACGCGGTGCCGTCCGTGATCTCGCTGTTTTCGCCGCCCATGACCCCAGCGACGGCCACGGGCTTTTCCGCGTCGGCGATCACAAGGTCGTTCGGGGTCAGCTTATGGCCCGCCCCGTCCAGCGTGATGACGGCTTCCCCTTCCGCCGCGCGGCGGACGCGGATCTTATGGCCCGAAAGGCAGCGATAGTCGAAGGAATGCATCGGCTGGCCGTACTCCAGCATCACATAGTTCGTGATGTCGACGATGTTGTTGACCGGGCGGACGCCCATGGCGCGGAGCCGCTCGCGCATCCAGCGGGGCGACGGCTTGACGCGGACGTTTTTCACGACGCGTGCCGAGTACATGGGGCACAGGTCCGGCGCTTCCACTTTTACGTCGATCAGCGCGGCGCAGGGGCCGTGCCCTCCCTTCACAGCGGGCGCATGAAGCCGGAGCGGTTTATGGAACGTCGCCGCGGCTTCCCTTGCCAGGCCGATGACGGAGAAGCAGTCCGGGCGGTTGCTGGTGATCTCGAATTCGATCTTCCTATCGTTGAAGCCGAGCGCCTCGCAGACGGGCTGGCCCAGCCGGCAGTCCTCCTGCAAAACGAAGATACCGTCCTCCACCGCGTAGGGAAAGTCGTGCTTCGTCAGGCCGAGCTCGCCGAGCGAGCAGAGCATTCCGTTGCTCTCCAGGCCGCGCAGCTTGCCGCGCTTGATTTTCTTGCCGCCCGGCAGGGTGGAGTTGTGCAGCGCCACCGGGACGATGTCGCCGGCTTTCAGGTTCTGCGCGCCCGTGATGATCTGCAGCGGCTCGCCGGAACCGACGTCGGTTTTCGTGACCCACAGGTGGTCGGAGTTCGGGTGCCGTTCCAGAGAAAGGACTTTTCCCACGACGACGTTGGAAATCTCCTCGCCTTCCCGTTCCCAGCTTTCCACCTTGGAGCCGCTCATGGTCATGGCTTCCGTGAATTCCCGGATCGGCATGTCGTCAAGCGGGACGAATTCTCTGAGCCATCTCATCGAAAGATTCATTTTCCGCTCCCCCTTAAAACTGTTTCAGAAACCTTACGTCGTTCTCATAGAACAGGCGCAGGTCGTCGATGTTGTATTTCCGCATGACGAGACGTTCCAAGCCCATGCCGAACGCGAACCCGCTGTATACTTCCGGGTCGATTTTGCAGTTGGAAAGCACGTTCGGGTGGACCATGCCGCAGCCGAGGATCTCGATCCATCCCTCGCCCTTGCACAGGCGGCAGCCCGCGCCGCGGCAGTTGAAGCATTGTATGTCCACCTCGGCGGAAGGCTCCGTGAACGGGAAGTGATGCGGGCGGAACCGCACGATGGAATCCTCGCCGTACATGCGCTTGATGATGACCTCCAGCGTGCCCTTCAGGTTGGCGAACGTGATTCCTTTGTCGACGACGAGGCCCTCGATCTGGTGGAACAGCGGGGAATGGGTCGCGTCCACCGCATCGGAACGGTAGACCCTTCCGGGAGAGATGATGCGGATCGGCGGCTTCTGCTTTTCCATGGTGCGCACCTGCACGGGGGAGGTCTGGGTGCGGAGCAGGATGTTGTCGTTGATGTAAAAAGTATCCTGCGTGTCGCGCGCCGGGTGGTCCTTCGGCATATTCAGCGCTTCGAAGTTGTAATAGTCGTATTCCACTTCCGGTCCGCTGACAATGTCGAACCCGAGGCCGACGAAGATTTCCTTGATTTCGTCCAGCTCGATGCTCAGCGGGTGCTTGTGGCCGAGCTCATGGCGCCTGCCCGGCAGGGTGACGTCGATCTTTTCTTTTTCGAGCCGCCTTGCCGTCTCCATGCTGCGGATTTCCGCGGCGCGGGCAGTCAGCTCCCCCTCGATATGCGCGCGGATCTGGTTGGCCAGCCGGCCGACCGCAGGCCGTTCTTCCGCCGACAGGGCGCCCATTTGTTTTAAAATAGCGGTCAGCTCGCCTTTTTTGCCGAGGTAGCGGATGCGCAGGTTTTCCAGCGCCTGCCTGTCCCCGGCTTCCCGGAGCTCACGCTCCGCCAGGGAGCGGATTGCTTCCAGCTTCTCCTTCATCATTGTTATCCTTCCTTTGGGCTGTGCCCGGAAAACAAAAAGCCCCCGTCCCGGCAAGGGACGAAGGCGCAGTCTTCGCGGTACCACCCTAAAATTTACTCTGTTGCCGTTTAACGGGGCAAACCGTTGCGGCCTACTTCCCAGACGGTTCAGCCGCACCGCTCCAAAGGGAACTTCACCGATTCCAACCCACAACATGCTCGCAGCCGGTGGCATGTTCTCTCTGCCGAAGGTTTCGGAAAGGGCTACTTCCTTTTTCCATGCGTTTTTCTATCGCTTTGCTTTATAATATAGCACCGCCCGCCGGAAATTGCAAGAAAAATCGCGCCTGGGCGCCTTTCCCGCCGGGGAAAGGGAATCGGTCCGCCGCTGCGTTCAGAATTTTGGCCGGGCGCCGGGGATCTGACAAATTATGAAAAGGTTTTTTATCGAGATTTTAAATTGTAAAACAGGGCCCGGTATGCTACAATAATAGCAACAAGAAAATTCCGGAGGATCATGATGGACATTTTTGTCGAACAAATTGTCAAAAAAAGGCTGGGGCCAAAGGATTACGCCATTATCACCGCTACCGTTTTTGTCGGCTTGGTTTTGATTTTTCTCTCTCTTCTGATTCCCGCCATCACGTTTCTCGTCCTGATCGGGGTATGCATCGGGGCCTATTATCTGATTACCTCGCGCAGCCTGGAATTTGAGTACAGCGTGACCAACGGCGACGTCACGATCGATAAAATCATCAACCGGCGGAAACGCAAGCACGTGATTTCCGTCGACGCCCACGAAATTGAAGAGATCGGCAAGTTCCAGCCCGATCTTCTGAGAAGGAAAAGCGAATACGCAAAATTCTTTACATCGGAATACGACGACGGGCGGGAAAGCTGGTATTTCTGCGCGCGCACCTCAAAAAAAGGAAATGTGCTGGTCGTGTTCGATCCCGAGGAAAAGGTGCTGAACGCGATCAAACCTTTTCTGCCGAGGCAGGTGGCTTTTGTTGCTTTCGGTCGGCACTGATCTGGTCGAGACGGAACGGATCCGCAAATCCATGGAAAATCCGCGTTTCTGCGGCAGGGTGCTCGGCCGGGCCGAGTCCGCCCAGCTTGCGGTGCGCGGATTTCCCGTTTCCAGCGTCGCGGCCAGCTTCTGCGCGAAGGAAGCGTTTTCCAAGGCGGTGGGAACCGGGTTGGGGGCTTTTGACATCCGCGACGTTCAGCTTCTGCGCGGCGAAAAGACCGGGAAACCCGAGCTCCTCCTTTCCGGGAGCGCGCTTTCCCTGGCCGGCGGTCTCCGTTTCAGCGTCAGCGTGACCCATACGGAACGGTATGCGTCCGCAGTGGTGGTCGGCGAGGGCGAAAGCCGGCCCGCACTGCAGGATTCGGAAGGGCTCCGCACGCTCCGGTCGATGCTGAAGCCGCGGGCGGCGGAAAGCAACAAGGGCGACTATGGAAGGCTTTTGTGCATCTGCGGGAGCGAGGGAATGGCGGGCGCCGCGGCGATGAGCGCCGGCGCCGCCCTGCGGTGCGGCGCCGGGATTGTGGAAGTGATGCTGCCGGCTTCCATTTACCCCATTGTCGCGGCGCGGCTGGCGGAGCCGGTGTTTACCCTGCTCCATCCTCGGCCGGACGGCTCGGCTTCCGAAGGGGACCGGAAAGAACTGGCACAGGCCCTCGCGCGGGCGAGCGCCGTCCTGATCGGGTGCGGGCTGGGAAAAAGCCCCGCCGCGCGTTCCGCGCTGGAATGGGTCCTGAAAAATTCCGCCGTGCCGGTCGTTCTGGACGCCGACGGCATAAATCTTGCGGCGGAACATATAGATGTATTGAAAACGGCCGGCGCGCCGCTCGTTCTGACGCCGCATCCCGGGGAGATGGCCCGTCTGCTGAAAACGACGGCGGACGACGTTCAGCGGCACCGCCCGGACTATGCCCGCCGGTTCGCTTTGGAGCACCATGCGGTCCTTGCCCTGAAAGGGGCGGGGACCCTGGTCGCTTCACCGGACGGCAGGCTTTACCGGAACACGACGGGGAATCCGGGCATGGCAAAAGGGGGCAGCGGCGACGTGCTGGCCGGCATGACCGCCTCGTTCGCGGCGCAGGGGATCGGCCCTTACGAAGCCGCGGTGGGCGCGGTCTATCTGCACGGCCTCGCGGGGGACCGCTGCGCGGCGGCGTATTCGCAGAGCGCCATGCTGCCGACGGACCTTGTGGGCATATTGCCGGAGCTGTTTTTGGAAATCGGGCGGTAGCCGCGTTTCGGCGGCCGCCCGGAAGGAGGCAGCCGATGCGTCGAATTCTTCTGGCCGGTGCGGCCATCCTGTGTTTTGCCTTCTTTTTCGGATGTTCCGCCGGCGGAAAAACGGTGCGGGCGGAAGACGTCAATTATGTCTTTTCCTGCAAAGCGGATGTAACGTGCGCCAACGGGACGCTGACGTGTGCTTTCCGCCGCGCCGGGCAGCAGGACGCAACGGTGGAAATTCTTTCCGGAAGCGGGAAGGGGCTCAAGTGGTACTGGAGCGGCGACGGCTTTACCCAGACCTACCAGAATCTTTCCGCCAGGAGCGAGGCATGCGTTTTGCCGGAAGGCTCGTTTGCCCCTTTTCTGGTGGAAGCGCTGGATTATGCCGAAAAGGCCGGCACGCTGGAAAGCAGGGGGGACAACGTGTTTACCGGAAGCCTGAACGGCCGCGGCTTTTCGCTGACGGTGGACGGTAAGACCGGGAATATTCAGAACTTTTCCGCGCCGGACTGGAATTTTGAAATCAAATTCCATGATTTTGAGGAACCGGTCCTCCAGACTTACGTTCCGGAAGCCCCTTCCTGACGTTTGGAAAATCCGTCTCAATCAAAAAACGGACATAGCGGGAATCCCGAGAATCCGGGTCTCTGCTATGCCTGCTTTCTTTTTGCGCTTTTTTATAGAACAAGAGACGGAGCAACATAAGTGCGGGCCGCCAGCTCCTGGTCAAGCAGGTACAGGCCTTTTGCGTCCGAGCCGAACAGCTTCATTTTTTTGATCAGGTCGGTGGCGTTTTTCTCCTCTTCCCCCTGCTCCTTCACAAACCAGTCGAGAAACTGCATGGTGCGGAAATCCCGGATTTCGTAAGCCGCCTCGTAGATTTTATGAATCAGGCCCGTCACATACTGTTCATGGGCAAGTCCGGCTTTCAGAGCGTCGATGTGCCCGGTCAGCTTGGCATCCGGTTTCGCAACCGCCTCATAGGTCACTTTGGTGTCGTTGTTCTGCATGTACTGGGTCATCAGCATGGCATGGTCGCGTTCTTCCTGCGCCTGTACCTGGTACCAGTTGGCGAAACCGTTCAAATCCTGCTCCACATAAAAGTTTGCGAAATGAAGGTAAAGGTAAGCGGAATAAAATTCCTGATTGATCTGTGCGTTCAATAACTTTGCCACGGTCTCATTAAGCATATTCGAAACCCCTTTCCGTACGGCTTTTCAAACGATTTTCATTTTGGAAGAAAGCGGCAGCTTTTTGCCGTTCCAAATACCAATATAACACAGCACCCCCAAAAATACAACACGGCATTTCGGAGAATTTCCGGGAGAAAACAGGGGGCTTCCGCCGCACGAAACCGCAGTTTCTTCCTTTAAAAAAATTGCAATTTTATGTCAATCGAAACCGTTCCTTAATATTATGATAACGGGTTCTGCAATGAATAATTTCAGAATGGAATGTCAAAGATACTTGCAGAAACCCATTATTTTAAAAAAGGAATCGGAGCGTGAAAGCATGATTGTCCGAAGAGGAGATATTTATTATGCCGACCTGAGCCCCGTCGTCGGTTCGGAACAGGGAGGCGTTCGCCCGGTTTTGATCGTCCAGAACGATGTCGGCAACCGGTTCAGCCCGACCGTGATTGCGGCAGCAATCACAAGCCAGCGGACCAAGGCGAATCTGCCCACACATATTCTGCTGAACGCGCGGAGAACGGGCCTTGCCAAAGATTCCATCGTCCTGCTGGAACAGGTCCGCACCATCGACAAGCACCGCCTGAAGGAACGCATGGGCTGCCTTGACAATCAGGCGATGTCTTTGGTGGATCAGGCTCTCTCCGTAAGTTTTGGCCTTGGCGTAAGACAGGAAATGCGGGAAGCTACATAGACCGCCGATTCTTGTAGCACCGTATATTTCGCCCAACCTGTGAAAGAATAGATTGGAACCCAAAATTAAGAAAAGGAGTGTCAGGCAAAATGCCGCAAATTACGGAAAAAGAACTCTCGGCCATTGAGGATGAGCTTTCGAGTGAAGGAACGCTGATCTCCAAGATGAAAGCCTATTCGCAGATGTGCTCCGACCAGGAGCTGAAGCAGAAGTGCGATGCGATCGCGAAAAAGCATCAGGGGCATTATGACCAGCTCATGAGCTTTTTATCCTAGAGGAGGAAAATCAGAATGAATTTTTCACAGACGAGCGGAAATCAGTCGAGCAGTTCGATCCCGGAAAAAGATTTGATGAACGACGTGCTGTCGTCCCAAAAGTTTATTACCGACACGTATAACACCTTTACCAACGAATGTGCCACGCCGAATCTGCGCGATGAATTTATGAGAATTTTAGGGGAAGAGCATCAGATTCAGGCGGAAGTGTTCGACCTGATGAAACAGCGCGGCTGGTACCAGACGCCCGCTGCGGAACAGCAGAAAGTTCAGCAGGCGAAGCAGAAATACCAGAACGAACGGGCGCAGGCCTGAATCGGCGAAAGAACGGGACGGGCGAAAATGAATTGACCCCGGAAAGTCAGACAAATTTTCATGAAGCGGCCGAAAGGGCTTGTTTCCTGCGGAAAGCGGGCGGCAAGCCCTTTCGTTTTGCCTTGAGGCGCCGGTTGTTGGAATCGTCCGGATTTTCGACCCGTTCAGCGACGGCGCAGGGCGGTTGCTGAACGGCAACGGGAATGTCAGAAATCTTTCCCGGAGACCGGAAGTCTTGACATCGCAGTTTTCACGGGGTATAATAAAGAAAATAAATCATACTTTTCATACTTTTACCACGAATGGGATGAGCTCGGATGGCTTCCTTAAAGGGAAAATACGCATGGACGGTTAAGGTGGGGGAAAAAGGCCAGTTTGTGATTCCGAAAGAGGCGAGGGATCTTTTCGGCATCAGGCCGGGCGACACGCTGATCGTTTTGGCGGATCGGAAGCGGGGCATCGCCATTCCCCCGCAGGAAATGTTTGCGAAATTGTCCGAAACCATATTTTCCGACCAAGGCGCGCGGCCGGAAAACGCAGAAACGGAGAAGGAGAAAAAGAATGTCGGAAAATAATGTTCCCACACGGAGAAACGATCTCGACAATATCCGTTCCATTACGATTGTGCTGGTCGTCCTTTATCACGTCGCCTACATTTTTAACAGCTCGGGGGTTGTCAGCAACATTCCCGTCAAGGGAATCCGGGCGGTGGACGTCGTGTGCTATTTTCTGAATCCCTGGTTTATGTGCCTTCTGTTTCTGGTCGCCGGCATCAGCGCCCGATATTCCCTGCGCACGCGCAGCATGAAGCAGTTTGCCGCGGAAAGGGTGCGCAAACTGATCGTCCCGTTTTTTGGCGGCATGTTTTTGCTCGCCTGGCTGAACGGGTGGGTCACGGGGCATTATGTGGATTTCTTCTTTGGAAACAAGGTCCCGGGTTTTGTGAGGTACCTGGTGTATTGCCTGAGCATCGGGCCGCTGTGGTTTTTACTGGAGCTGTTTGTCGTTTCCATGGTTTTTCTGCTGATCCGCAGGATCGACCGGAACGACAGGCTCCGGCAGCTTGGGGGAAAGGCCGGCCTGCCGGTTCTGGTCCTGCTCGTGCTGCCGGTGTGGGGTTCCTCGTATCTGCTCAACATACCGGTCGTGACGGTTTTCCGGAATGGGATTTACTGCCTGATGTTCCTGCTCGGCTACTATGTGTTTTCCCATGAGGCGGTGCGGGAGAAGGTCGGGAAATGCGCCGTTCCGTTTCTGGTGATCGCCGTCGTTTTGGGCTGCGCGGACGTCTGGTATTTTTTCGGCCGGAACTATACGGCCGACGCCTGTTTGCAGCACCCTCTTACAAATCTGTACCTCTGGATGATGATCCTTGCGATTTTGGGGTGTGCGCAGAAATGGATGGATTTCCGCAATTCCTTTACGGAGTACCTGAGGAAGCGGAGCTTCGCGATTTACGTGTGCCATTATCCGCTTCTGGTTACGGCGGCATATCTTTTCACCACATATTCCAAGCTTCCCATGGCGGCGATTTATCTGATTCTGATTCCGGCTGCGTTTGCCGCGTCCATCCTCTTTTATGAAATTTTCAGCAGGGTTCCGGTGATCCGCTTCCTTTTATTCGGGATGAAAAAGCGGCGCCCGAGAGCTGCGGCGGCAAAGTAGCGGATCGATTTCCAGAGAATCAAATTTGTGGAACGAGGGTCCCGGCAGGCTGGCCGGGCCTTTGCTTTGCAGCTGTTCCGCCGCTGCGGCATCGGCCCGGAACGTCGAAGGATGTTCCTTTTTGCTATTCACAAACCACCGGGATCGTGCTATAATAGCTACGTTTGCGGATTTCCACCGATCCGGGAATTGACAGAGGAAAAATAGAAACCTCCGGCGGCTGTACCGCCGGATTTTGAAATGAGCAAGCAAAGAGGGAAAACTGCATGGATGTCAGAAACGATTTAAGAAACGTAGCGATTATTGCCCATGTCGACCACGGCAAAACAACTTTGGTGGACCAGCTTTTACGCCAGAGCGGCGTTTTCCGGTCCAACGAAGTGGTGGAGGACCGCGTGATGGATTCCAATGCCCTGGAGCGGGAGCGCGGCATCACCATCCTTTCCAAAAACACGGCCGTGCGCTATAAGGACGTGAAAATCAATATTGTGGATACCCCGGGCCACGCCGATTTCGGCGGCGAAGTAGAGCGTATCCTCATGATGGTGGACGGCGTGCTCCTGCTGGTGGATGCCTTTGAAGGCTGCATGCCCCAGACCCGTTTTGTGCTGAAGAAGGCCCTCGGCCTGGGCAAGAAGCCGCTGGTTGTCGTCAACAAGATCGACCGTCCCGGCGCGCGGCCCAAGGAAGTGGTGGACGAAGTCATCGACCTGTTCATTGAACTCGGGGCCACGGAGGACCAGCTGGATTTTCCGGTGATTTACGCTTCCGGCCGCGACGGCTATGCGACCGCCGACCTGAACGTACCGGGCAAGGACATGAAGCCGCTGTTCGACGCCATCCTGAAAGATATTCCGGCTCCGCACGGCAATCTGAACGGCCCGACGCAGGTTCTCTTTTCCAACATTGACTACGACGATTATGTCGGCAGGATCGGCATCGGGCGGGTGGAGCGCGGAAGCGTCCACGACGGGGAAAGCGTGGTCCTCTGCCACCGCGACGGCACGACCAGCAACGTGAAGGTCACAAAGCTGTATCAGTTTGAGGGGCTCAAACGCGTGGAAGTAACGGAGGCGAGGCTGGGCGACCTCGTCGCCGTTTCCGGCGTCACGGGCCTGAACATCGGCGAGACTATCTGTTCGCCGGACCACGTGGAGCCGCTGCCGTTCGTGAAGATCGACGAACCGACCGTTTCCATGCTGTTTATGGTCAACAACAGCCCGTTTGCCGGCAGGGAAGGCAAGTATGTGACGTCCCGCAACCTGCGCGACCGCCTGTTCAAGGAAGTGGAGACCAATGTCGCCATGCGCGTGGAAGAAACCGATTCGGCGGACACCTTTAAGGTTTCCGGCCGCGGCGAGCTGCACCTTTCCATCCTGATCGAAGAGATGCGCCGCGAAAATTATGAGTTTCAGGTTTCCAGCCCGACCGTCATCTATAAGACCGTCGACGGCAAAAAGTGCGAGCCCATCGAGCTCCTTATGGTGGAGGTCCCGGACGCTTACGTGGGCGCCGTCATGGAAAAGCTGGGTTCCCGTAAAGCCGAGCTGCAGAACATGGGCACGAGAAATACCGGGGTCACCCACATGGAATTCAAGATTCCGGCGCGCGGCCTGATGGGCTACCGGCAGGAATTTCTCACGGATACCAACGGAAACGGCATCATGAACAATGTGTTCGACAGCTACGAGCCGTATAAAGGGGAGATCGTCACCCGCGCGCAGGGCTCCCTGGTCGCGCACGAGGCCGGGACGTCCACCGGCTACGGCCTGTTCTATGCCCAGGACCGCGGAAGGCTGTTCATTGGGCCGGGCGTTGAAGTCTACGAGGGCATGATCGTCGGGGTGAGTCCGAAGTCGGACGACATTACCGTCAACATCTGCAAGAAGAAGCACGCGACGAATACCCGCGCCGCCGGTTCCGACGATGCGCTGAAACTGACCCCGGCGAGCACGATGAGCCTGGAGCAGTGCCTTGAATTCATCAAGCCGGACGAACTGGTCGAAGTGACCCCGAAAAACATTCGGATGCGCAAGATGATTTTGAACAAAGAGCAGCGCATGAAGCGGGCAGCCAAGAAAAAATGATATGGATTTTGTGATTCTGGACCTGGAATGGAACGGCGCCTACAGCAAAAAGCTGAAGGGATTCCTCAATGAGATCATCGAATTCGGCGCCGTCCGGGTCGACGGGCAGCTGAATATTGTGGATACGTTCGAGGCGCTGATCCATCCCCAGGTGGGCAAAAAAATCAGCGGGAAGATTCGGACGCTTACGAGCATCACAAACGAAGATCTGGATGGCGGGCTCCGGTTCATGCAGGCGGTAAGCCGTTTCTGCAAGTGGGCAAAAGGCGCCGTCGTCATGACATGGGGCACGTCGGACATTTTGGCGCTGATTGAGAACTGCCGCTACTTCTGCGGAAATGGGCGCATCCCGTTTTTGGAGCGGTATGTGGATTTGCAGGCGTACTGCGAGCATTTGCTGCAGAACGAGAGCGGTCAGCAGATGGGACTGGGGACGGCCGCCGGTCTGCTGGGGATCGACGCGGACGGGTTCGACCACCACCGCGCGTTGGGAGACAGTCTCCTGACCCTGCGCTGTTTCCAGAAGCTGTACGACCCGGAAAAGCTGAAGCCGTTCTGCGCGGATGCCTCCCGCAGCGAGTTCTATAAAAAGATGGAATTCAAAACGGTTGCCATCTGCGACCTGCACCACCCTCTCATTCAGCCGCGGGATCTCGCTTTCTGCTGCGACCTCTGCGGAAAGAGGGCGCGCCGGGTCGGGGAATGGCAGCTGCGGAGCAAGAGTTTTCGGGCGGAATTTTTTTGCAGGCACTGCGGGCACAAATTTTACGGCAGGGTTCAGTTTAAATTGAAATACGAGGGGCTTATCGTCAAAAAGGCGATTCTCCCCGTCAAGGAGCCGGAGAAAAAGCCGGACGCGAAAGAGGAGCCGGACAGGGAAAGCGGATAGCGTTCCCGGTCCGGTTCTTTGTCTGTCGGCTCGTCGGAATGTTAAGCGGTTTTTGCGGATTTGCAGAAATCCTTCATGCAGCATTTTTCACACTTCGGTTTTCGCGCGGTGCATACAGCCCGGCCGTGCAGAACGAGCCGGTGGCAGAAATCGTTCGATTCGTCCGGCGGAAGAATGGCGCGGAGCTGCGTCTCCACCTTCCGGGGATCTTTTCCCTCGCTCAGGCCCAGCCTGCCGCAGATGCGGATGCAGTGCGTGTCGGTTACGACGGCGGGTTTGTGGTAGATGTCCCCCAGGATCAGGTTCGCCGTTTTGCGCCCGACGCCGGGCAGGCGCGTCAGTTCTTCCAGCGTGTCCGGAACGATGCCGCCGAAGTCGGCTTTTAGCATGCGGCACATTGCGAGGATATCCCGTGCTTTCGTTTTATAAAGGCCGCAGGAGTGGATGTATTCCTCGATTTCCTCCTGCGTCCCGGCGCAGAAGGCGTCGAGGTCCGGGAACCGGGCGAACAGCGCGGGCGTCACCAGGTTTACCCGCGCGTCGGTGCACTGGGCGGAAAGCCGCGTGGCGATCAGAAGCCGGAGCGGTTCCCGGCAGGCCAGGGAACAGACCGGGCCGGGATATTCGTTTTTGAGAGCCTGCGCCGCGAGCGCGGCGCGTTGTTTCTTTGTCATGATTCTTCCTTCCGCCGGGCCCCGGCCGCAGGGGAAGAAACGCGGAAACGGACCGGGAATTTTCGGCTGTGATAAAAAGCAAATGAATAATGTTACAAACATTTTAATACAAAAATCCCCGCGGCACAAGCGGAAAGAAGGTTTTCCCCCATCCTTTGCTGGAAGCGTTGCGCTTTTGGGGGGAGAAGGGTATAATAAAGGAAAACAGTTCGGGAAAGGGTTTGAAAGCATGTATCAGGATATGATGGATACCATTGGTTTTGTTTCCAGGGCCGATCCGGATGTGGGGAAGGCGATGGGACAGGAACTGCAGCGCCAGCGCGACAACCTGGAGCTGATTGCATCCGAGAACATTGTTTCCCCCGCTGTGATGGCCGCGATGGGCAGCGTTCTGACCAACAAGTATGCCGAGGGCTACCCGGGAAAACGCTACTACGGCGGCTGCCGGTTTGTCGACGTCGTGGAAGAAATCGCACGCACCCGCGCGTGCAAGCTGTTCGGGGCGGAGCACGCCAACGTACAGCCGCATTCCGGCGCGCAGGCGAACACGGCGGTCTATTTTGCCCTTCTGCACCCGGGCGACACCGTTATGGGAATGGGCCTTGCGGAGGGCGGCCACCTGACCCACGGCTCTCCGGTGAACATCTCCGGCAAATACTTTCACTTCGTCCCTTACGGCGTCAGTTCCGAAACCGGCCGGATCGATTACGACAAGGTCTACGAGACTGCCATGCGCGTCAGGCCGAAGCTGATCGTTTCGGGCGCGAGCGCCTATCCCCGCATCATCGATTTCAAGCGTTTCCGCGAAATCTGCGACGCCTGCGGAGCCATTATGATGGTGGATATGGCCCACATTGCGGGGCTGGTGGCTTCCGGGGACCACCCGAACCCGGTCGAGTGGGCGGACATTGTCACCACGACGACGCACAAGACCCTCCGCGGCCCGCGCGGCGGCCTGATCCTCTGCAAAGAGCAGTACGCGAAGGCGATCGACAAGGCGATTTTTCCCGGCACGCAGGGCGGGCCGCTGATGCATGTCATCGCCGGAAAGGCCGTCTGCCTGGGCGAAGCCTTGAAACCTGAATTTAAGGAATACGGCCACCGCATCGTGAAAAACGCGAAGGCCCTTGCGGACGGTCTCCTCAAACGCGGTGTGCGGCTCGTTTCCGGCGGAACGGACAACCATCTTCTGATGGTCGACCTGAGCGGGCTGGAATTGACCGGCAAGGAACTGGAGCGGCGCCTGGATTCCGTCAACATCACGGCGAACAAAAATACCGTCCCGAACGAAAAGCGCAGCCCGTTCGTCACCAGCGGTCTTCGCCTCGGCACGCCGGCCGTCACGACCCGCGGGCTCAATCCGGACGATATGGACAAGATCGCGGAATGCATCAGCCTCGCCATCCATGATTTTGATGCTTCCAAAGACAAAATTCATGCGATCGTGAAAGACATCTGCGCGCGCTATCCGTTGTACGAATAAGAGCACGGCAGGAACGGATTGCCGCCCCCGGCTTGCCGGGGGCGATTTTTTCGAGCGGAAGGGCCGGTTTTCCGCCCGGAAACGCGGTAAAATAAATCCGGCCCTTTTACGACAGACTGTGGAAAGAGGGAATCGACATGACGGCACCGCTTGCGGACCGGCTCCGCCCGAAAACGCTGGACGAGATCGTCGGCCAGCACCATCTTCTGGACGCCGGAAAACCCTTGCGCCGGATCATTGAATCCGGCGAAATCCCGAACATGGTTTTTTACGGTCCTGCGGGGGTGGGCAAGACGACGCTTGCGTCCATCATCGCGCACCGGACGAAGCGGAGCCTGTTCAAGCTGAACGGCACCACCGCGTCCACCGCGGACATTCACAGCGTCGTCAGCCGCCTGGACACGCTGGAAGCTCCCAACG
>JALCPO010000011.1 GCA_022650455.1 Oscillospiraceae bacterium | reverse complement strand
TGTAGGTTTGTCAAAGATATGTTACACCAAAGGCAAGGAAATCATGGAGGACCATTTTGGGAGATTGCCATTTCAGAGGGCGCATAGGAAAAGCGTTGTATTTTCTGCTGTGAACAGCAAGCTGGTTTTTGAAATCATTGAATGAATAGAATTTGTGGGTGGCATAGAAGTATTCGTTGTCCTTGCGATGGGAGCGCTCGACCTTGCCGTTGTGGCGGGGAGTAAAGACACGGATCAGTTTGTGCCTGATGCCGTGAGAATCCAAGGCTTTTTCAAAGAGGGTAGGCCGCTCGTTGGAGAGATGACGGGTGAATTCCGAACCATTGTCCGTCTGAACGCATTCGACTTTGAACCGAAAAGCCTTGAGCATGTGTTCCAGAAAGGCGGCGGAGGAATAGGTGCTGTGCTCCGCAAAAGCTTCCAGATAACGAAAACGGGAGAATTCATCAATGGCGGTATACTGGTAGAAATGTTCCCTTTTGGCATCCCCCACAAGACAGGAAGCCGGAACAAATTTCACATCCACCTGGACGCGTTGGCCGGGATAATACATGGGCTCATAGGGCTTGGGGATATATTTTGGGTTGGGCGGCTTTACTGCCATCTGTCCCTGCCTTCGCAAAACCCGGTAAAGGCCCGTGATGGAGCGGGAGTAGCCGCGCTGGCGCAGCTTGACCCAGAACACTACCAGACCTGCCGTCGGGTTGCGGCGGCGCATATCCGCAATGAGCTTCAGCTCTTCCGGCGAATGCTGCCTGGGATTGCTGTGCGGCCGATGGGAACGGTTGGCGAGGGACTGAAGGGTCCCGTCATACCGATGTCTCCATCGGTAGACATACTGCCGGTTGACGTTGTACTTGATTGCCGCCTCGGTGACGCCTTTCTTGAAAGAATATCGCACGAGGGATTGCCGAAACAGCATGGTTTGTGTTATCTTGTTCATAGCGAATAGGATGGCCTCCTGACCGGTTGGTGTGTCACAACTCAACTGTAACACAGGCTTTTTCTATTCGCTATCTTTGTTTACCTCCTGTAACGCATCTATTGTAAACCTACAGCGGGGAGAATAGGAACGGAAAATGTCCCTTCCATTCCGGCACCCTTTTGTGCTATAATAAAATTGATTATCCGGCCTCGTTTCAAAATCAGGAAATCCGTCCGTCCCGGCGGAAAGCTGCGCCTTCCGGCAGAGTTTTTTCGGGCCGAAAGGCGCTTTTTATGATCGAAACCGAACGGGCCGCGGAAAGGGCGGAAAAGTCCATGTCGGCAATCACCCAGGCAAAACGCGTCGTGGTCAAGGTGGGGACGTCCACGCTGACGTATGAAAACGGAAAAATGAATCTGCGCCGGATCGAGCGCCTCTGCAAAGTGCTGAGCGACCTGCAGAACTCGGGCCGGGAGATCGTCCTCGTCACGTCCGGCGCCATCGGCGTCGGCGTCGGCAAGCTGGGGCTTCCCAGCCGCCCGCAGGAAACCGAAAAACGCCAGGCCGTCGCCGCCGTGGGCCAGTGCGAGCTGATGTTCATGTACGACAAATTTTTCGGGGAATACAACCTTACCACCGCGCAGGTGCTGCTGACCGGCGACGTGGTCGCCAACGAGCACAACCGCAGGAACACTGAAAACACCTTTATGGAGCTCATTAAAATGGGGATCATCCCCGTGGTGAATGAAAACGACACCGTCGCGGTGGATGAGCTGGAGGGCGCGCGCATCGGCGACAACGACACGCTCAGCGCAATCGTGGCCAAGCTGGTCGAGGCGGATTTTCTGGTTATCCTGACCGACATCGACGGCCTTTACGACAAGAACCCGGCGGTCGACCCGGGCGCGAAGCGGATTCCCTTTGTGCCGGAGGTGACGGATGAGATCCGCCGGCTTGCGGGCGGAAGCGGCTCCAACCGGGGAACCGGCGGCATGAGCACCAAGGTGGAAGCGGCCGCGGCCGCCAACCGGGCGGGCATCGTTTGCTGCGTGATGAGCGGCGCCGTCCCCGAGAAGCTGTACGACCTTTTAGAGGGCGCGCAAATTGGGACAGTTTTCGGCACCGGAAAACGCTAAAATAGAAACGGGACAATGCCGCCTTTCCGGAGCACGCTTCGGGCGGCCGGATGCTGCAACGCGGTACGGGCCCGTTCGGGACCGCACCCATATGGAACGGGACGACTGAAGCCGGGGGATCGGTTTCCGGTTTGCTGTGGTCCGTTTCGGCCGGATGATAAAGTTTTCGCGAGGCCTTTTTCAAAAGGCCGAAGGAGGAACGGGATGGAAGATCTGACCGCGATGGCAAAGCGGGCGAAAGCGGCGTCGCGCGCGCTCGCGGCGGCCGGCCCGCTGAAAACAAGAGCCCTTCTTGCGGCGGCCGAAGAGCTGGAGCGCTCGCAAAAGGAGATCCTCGCCGCCAACGCGGAAGACCTTGCGGCGGCAAAGCGGGAAGGCGTGAGCGCCCCCCTGCTCGACCGGCTCGCCCTGGGCGAGACGCGGGTGAAAGGCATGGCGGACGGCCTGCGCGGAGTCGCCGCGCAGGAAGACCCCGTGGGGGAAGTGGTTTCCGGCTTTGTCCGCCCGAACGGGCTGAGGATCGAAAAGGTCCGCGTGCCCCTCGGGGTCATCGGTATCATCTACGAGGCGCGCCCGAACGTGACCGCCGACGCCGCGGCCATCTGCCTGAAGGCCGGGAGCGCGGTCGTGCTGCGCGGCGGGAAGGAAGCGCTCCGCACGAACCTCGCGGTGGAGGCCGCCCTGCGCCGCGCGCTGGAACAGGCGGGGCTCCCCGCGGACTGCGTGCAGCTTGTGCGCGACACGACCCATGCCTCGGCGCAGGCGATGATGCGCCTGACGGGGTACCTCGACGTTCTGATCCCCCGCGGCGGGAAGAACCTGATCCGTTCGGTGGTGGAGAACGCCCGCGTCCCGGTGATTGAAACGGGGTGGGGCAACTGCCACATTTATGTGGACGCCTCGGCGGACGTGGCCATGGCGGCGGAAATCGTGTTCAACGCAAAAACGTCCCGCCCTTCGGTCTGCAACGCGGCGGAATCCCTGCTGGTCCATCAGGACATCGCGCGGGAGGCGCTCCCGGCCATCAAGGCCAGGCTCGACGAAAAGCACGTGGAGCTGCGCGGCTGCGAACGGACGCGCGCCATTCTGGGCGGCGGCGTGGCGCCCGCCACGGAAGAGGACTACGGCGCCGAATATCTTGATTATATCCTTTCCGTCAAGGTTGTGGACAGCCTGGACGAAGCAATCGCCCATATCGCCCAATATTCCAGCGGGCACAGCGAGGCCATCGTGACGAACAGCTACGCGAACGCCCGCCGGTTTACGGCGGAGGTGGACTCGGCGGCGGTGTATGTGAACGCATCCACGCGCTTTACGGACGGCGGCGAGTTCGGGCTCGGCGCGGAGATCGGCATCTCCACGCAGAAGCTGCACGCGCGCGGCCCCATGGGCGCGAAGGAGCTGACGACGACGAAATTCATCGTGACCGGAAACGGGCAGGTCCGGTAAAAGGGGAGAAGCCATGAGCACCAGCGACAAGGACATCGACTACTCGGCCGACTACCGGAGCGTCTATCCCCAAAAGCCGAAGGCGGAGCGGCCGCGGCCCGCGGAAGGGAAGCCGCCCCGGCGGTCGGAAAGCGGGCGGAAAGCGCGGCCCCGGCTTTCCGCGGCGCCGAAAACGCCGAAGGAGCCGGAACGCCCCGCACGGCTTCCCGACCGGATGGACAACGAGTCGGAGATCGATGATTTCCTGCCCGACCGGGACCGTGCCGACGGCGAACAGATTCTGACGAGGTGGGACGGCGAAACCGGAAAGGCCGCGGCGGCGCGGAGCGGCCGCAGGCGCCGGGGCCGCTACCGCTACGGAATTTTCGTGGGCTCCCTTGTCCTGATCCTGGCGCTGGTGGGCGTGGTGTTCATCGCTTCGGAGGTGGGCGCGCGCATCCACGGGGCCCTGACGGACGACAGCAGGCTGCGCGCTTACGACAAATTCCTTACGGTAGTGGTCGCGCAGGACCCGCAGCCGTTTGCGTCGCCCGACAAAGCGGACCCGGATTTCGTGCTGAACGCTTCCCTTTGGAAGACCATGACGGAGAACGGCTCCGGCTACTCCAGCTACGACGATGCCGGGCGCACCATTGTTCCGCTGGGCGACGTGGCGGACGCGTGCCGGGAGCTGTTCGGGCCGGAGTGCTCCCTTCAGCCGAAAAACCCCGCGGCGGAAACATTCTATACTTATGATTCGGCGAAGGCGCAGTTCCATGTTTCCCTGTATTCCATGGAGAGCACCTACGAGCCGTACACGGAAAGCGTGCGAAAGGACGCCGAGGGCAGCGTGCTCCGGGTGGGGTACGTCCCCCCGAGCGACCCGACGCGCGCGGAGTCCGGCGTCAGCTCCGCCGCCGGCAGGCCGAAACCCGCCAAGTATATGGAGTATGTGCTGAAAACCGACCCGGCGTCCAGGAAGGAATATCTCTACGCCGTTCGCAAGGCAGGCTGAGCCTGCACGCGCGCCCCACAAAAAAATCATCCCCCGCGGCCGGTGGACACAGCCGCGGGGGCGTTTTTTTGCCGGCGGGCCGCCGACGTTTTCCGGGTCCGCAGCGGTTTTCCAAAACCTTTCTCCTCCCGAAAACCGGAACCGGCAGACGGCTTTCACCGGCGGGGCCGGGACGCAGCCCCCGCCCGAGCCGCCCCGCAGGGAGGGGGAGCTCCCCCTGGGACGGTGGAATGCGGGAACCGCGCCGCGGCTCCGCAAGACAACAAAAAGCGCCGCGTACGGAAGTGAATCCATACACGGCGCCGCCATGCGAAAACAGGTTTCCTTTCCCCCCTGTACAAAAAGACCGGAAAGAAGTATAATAATACCTGCAATGCGCGGTGAAAACCGTTGCGTATGGAGGTGTTGCTCCGTATGCAGGGGGCAGGGTGGTGGTGCACCCTGTTCCTGCTTTGCACTTTTTCATATGCCTTGCGGAATCTATTATAAACCCCTTTTCCGGAAAATTCAACCATATTTGCAAAGCCGCGGAAAAACGGCCCGGCCGGGCGTCAGATCAGTAAGTACAGAATGGCGAAAATCAGCGAGGTGTCCGACTTTTCCTCCATCAGGATCAGGAGCAGCAGCAGGATCAGGGTCCGTTCCGAGTCCTTCGTCAGGAACTCCAGCGCGCCTTCCAGAGGAAGGCCGGGCGTGGGTGCGGGCGGCGCTTTCGGCCTTTCCCGCGCCGGGCGCGGAGGGGCCGGGTTCCCGCGCGGCGGCTCCCTGCGCCGGGGAGGCGGGTCGTCCGGCGGAAGGGGATCGTCCCGAGGGGGAAGGTCGTCCGGCGGCGGGGGCTCTTCCCGGCGCGGAGGTTCCCGGCGTGCGGGCGCGTAGGCAGCCGGAATCTGGGCGCGCGCCTGCATTTCCCGTGCGCGCCGGATCGCCTCCTGCTGTAAACGGCTCATTTCCATGTGGTCCGAAACGGAGTTCCCTGCCATCTGACTTCACCTCAAAAGATTCCGCTGCTCTTCAGGAACGGCACCATGCGGATCAGCTGCATGATCCGGACGGCTTCATCCAGCTTTTTTTTCCGGCTTTCCCCCAAAAACGGGCGCAGGGCCCGCAGGAGCCGGGTGGAATCGTCCTCCTGCCGGGCGCGGGAAAGCGCCGGGGCGATTTTCATGACCGAGCGCATGATTTCCGGGTCGATGGGCAGCCCCCCGGCGCCTTCGCTTTCCCGCCGCGGGGAAGGCTGGGGCGCGCGCCGGGGAGCGGGGGCTTCGGGCTCCGGCTCTTCCGCGGCCCCGTCCCCGCCGAACATGGCCGCCAGGTTCTTGATCTTTTCCATGTTTTCCGGGTTTTTCAAAAGGTCGCCGAGGCGGGAGGACAGGTCATCCATTTATTTTCCTCCCAGTTCCTTCATCAGCTTCTGGGCTTCCGGCGAATTCAGGATCTTTTCACAGGCCGCCTTGTCGGAGAGCAGGGCGTCCAGCCGCTTTTTGTCTTGAGGGCCAAGCTGTTTCATCAGGCTTTCCAGCATCTGTTGGTTGCCGTTTTTGTTTTGCATCGTTATCACCCCGTTCCATGATATGCGGGGTGGGGAAAAGATATGACCCGTCCCGGGAGCGGGGCGGCGAAGGAGGTTTTATTCCTTGCGTATTCTGGTTGTTTCGGACACGCACCGCGACCGCGCGGCGCTCCGGCAGGCCGTTTTGAGCCAGCCGAAGGCGGAGGCCGTCATCCACCTGGGGGACGGCGCCGAGGAGGCGGAGGAGATGAAGCGGGATTTCCCGGAAAAAATGTTCCTTCTGGTGCGGGGAAACTGCGACTGGGGCAGCACGCTGCCCACGGAGGGGCTCGCGGCCTTTGCCGGGAAAAATATTTTTTACACGCACGGTTATACTTACCGTGTAAAGCTGGGTCTGTACGACGCCGTCTCCGCCGCGCGCCGCAAAAAGGCGGACGTCCTGCTGTTCGGCCACACGCACAGCGCGCTGACGGAGTACCGCGACGGGCTGTACGTCATGAACCCGGGCAGCCTGAACGGCAGCCGCGGAACCTACGGCACGCTGGACATCACCCCCGCGGGCATCGTCACCAATATCGTAAGGATTTCGGCTTATTGACAGGGCCGGGGGAAAATGATAATCTAAAAAATGGCAATCCGGAAAATTAAAAAACGCACCCGCGGAGAAAGCTTCGCGGGCGAAAAGAGGGAACTGCATATGACTGAATATGAAAGATGGCTTCGGGCGGAGCTGGACGACCCGGACCTGACCCGGGAGCTCCGCTCCATCCGCAACCGGCCGGACGAAATCAACGACCGCTTTTACCGGAACCTCGCGTTCGGCACCGGCGGCCTGCGCGGCGTGATCGGCGCCGGCACGAACCGCATGAATGTCTACACCGTGCGCAAGGCGACGCAGGGCCTGGCGAATTACCTGAAAGCCCGCGGCAAAGACCCGTCCGTCGCCATCGCTTACGACAGCCGCATCAAGTCCGACCTTTTCGCAAAGCAGGCGGCGGCCGTCCTCGCGGCCAACGGCGTGCGCGTCCACATTTACCCGTGGCTTTCCCCCACGCCGACCCTCTCCTGGGCGGTGCGGTACCTGAAGTGCGACGCGGGCATCTGCGTCACCGCGAGCCACAACCCCGCCAAGTACAACGGCTACAAGGTTTACGGCCCGGACGGCTGCCAGATCACCCTGAAAATGGCGGACGACGTCCTCGCGGAGATCGACAAACTCGATATTTTCCGCGACGTGAAGCGCACGGATTTCGAGGAGGCGGTCCGCTCCGGCAAGGTCAGCACGATCAAGGACGAGGTGATCGACCGGTTCCTCGACGAAGTGATGAAGCAGCGCGTTTTCACGAAACCGTGCGCCGGCCTCAAGGTAGTCTACACGCCGCTCAACGGGACGGGGCGCGTCTGCGTGACCCGCATCCTCAAAATGATCGGCGTGGGGGAAGTCACCGTTGTGCCGGAGCAGGAATTCCCGGACGGCAACTTCCCCACCTGCCCGTTCCCGAATCCGGAGATCCGCGAGGCGCTCCAGAAGGGCCTTGAGCTGTGCGAAAAGGTCCGGCCCGACCTGCTCCTCGCCACCGACCCGGACTGCGACCGCTGCGGCATCGCGGTGCGCCAGAACGGCGAGTACCGGCTCATGACCGGGAACGAGGTCGGCGTCCTGCTTCTGGACTTTATCGCCCGCGCGCGCAAAGAGCAGGGCACCCTTCCGGAAAAGCCGGTCGCGGTGACGACCATCGTCAGCACCGACATGGCCACGCCGGTCGCGGAGCACTACGGCATCGAGCTGCGCCGCGTGCTCACCGGCTTCAAGTACATCGGCGACCAGATTACGGAGCTGGAGCAGCAGGGCGGGGCGGACCGCTATGTGTTCGGGTTCGAGGAAAGCTACGGCTACCTTTCCGGCGGCTATGTGCGCGACAAGGACGCCGTGGACGCGGGCATGCTCATCTGCCAGATGGCGCACTACTACCGCGAGAAGGGCATGACGCTCGTCGACGCGATGGAAGCCCTTTACAAGCAGTACGGATTTTATGAGAACGAGCTGCTGAATTTCGGCTTTGAAGGCGAGGACGGCATGATCCGGATGAGCGGCATTATGGACGCGCTGCGCAAAAACCCGCCCGCCGAGATTGCGGGGGCGAAAGTCGCGGGCTGGAGCGACTACCAGGCTTCCAGCCGCCGCGACGGCGAAAAGACATCCGAAATTTCCCTTCCGAAGTCCAACGTGCTGGAGTTCCGCCTGGCGAACGGCGGCAAGGTAATCGTCCGCCCGAGCGGGACGGAGCCGAAGATCAAGGTTTATCTCTCCGCGAAGGGCGCCGACAAAAAGGAATCCCTCACGGAAATCGGGAAGCTTCATAAGGCCGTGCCCGCCCTGCTCGGCATCGAAAAATAGAGCTGTCGGGGTCCGTCCCGCTCGGCAGAAAGAAACCCGCCGGGAAACGAAAATCGTTTCCCGGCGGGTTTCTGCGCTTTGGGCGCGGAGCAGGGCAAAAAAAACAGCCACCCTGTTGGGTGACTGCTTCCCGATGTTGGCATCACTTATTGTCCCGGGCCGTTTCCAGCCAAGTATCTTCAGCGCAGACGAGCTTAACTTCCGTGTTCGGAATGGGAACGGGTGTACCCTCGCCGCAATCAACACCAACTTCAGTTCCTTGCGATGACTTCATTAGAATATCATCTTTTGCGTCAAAATGCAAGACCTTTTTGAGAAAAAGTTAAAATATTTTCGTATCCTTCGGATTTCCGGAGCGAAACGGTCGGATCGGCTTCCCCGCGGCCGGGGAAACGCGGGCATCGGAGGGGATTTTCCACAAAAGAACCGCTTCCGGAGGAAAAAAGTCTGCCTGTCCGCGGATTGACAAAACGGCCCCGCTCCGGTATCCTTGTATTAGGACCATAATACAGGGAGAAGGATGGATGCGGAATGGACCCGCTCCGAAGTTTCTGATATTCCTTTGGATGGAACGGCCCGTACCCGCGCGGGTTTGTGGGCGCCCTTGTGGGCTGGTCGCTGCTGCCTGCCGCCCGTTGTCGGCGGCTGCGCGATTGCCGCCTGCGCCGCGCTTTCGGTTCTTCCCCCGGAAGCGTGAGCTGTAAAATTCAGGGAAACGGGAGCTGAAACCATGCTGGAAGTATCACATCTGACGAAACGCTACGGGAAGCTGACGGCCAACGACGACCTGACGTTCCGGGTGGAGAACGGGGAGATCGCCGTGCTCTGCGGGCCGAACGGCGCCGGAAAATCGACGGCCATCAAATGCATCGCGGGCCTGCTGCGCTTCGGCGGGACGGTCCTGTTTGACGGAAAGCCGAATAAAAGCACCGAGGCCAAGCGCAGCTTCGGGTATGTGCCGGAGATCCCCGCCCCCATGGAAAACCTTACGGTGGGCGAGCACATGGAGTTCATCGCCCGGGCCTACCGGGTGGAGGGCTGGCGCGGAAAAACCGACGCGCTGCTGGAGCGCATGGAGCTCGGCGACAAGCGCGAAAAGCTCGGCAAGGAGCTTTCCAAGGGTATGCAGCAGAAGCTGAGCGTCTGCTGCGCGCTCCTTCCCGGCCCGCGGACGGTTTTGCTGGACGAGCCGTTCATCGGCCTGGACCCGCACGCCATCAAGGAGCTCAAGACCATGCTGACCGAGCTGCGCGCCGCCGGATGCTCCGTCCTCGTCAGCACCCATATGCTGGACAGCGTCCGCGAGTTCTGGGACAAGGCCCTCATCATGATGAACGGGAAGATCGCGGCGGTGCGCACCCGGGGCGAAGTCCTGCAAAGCGGCGAGAACCTTGAGCAGCTTTTCTTCGCCATTACCGAGGGCAAAGGGGGCACGGCATGAGCGCGCTTGTTTTTCTGGTGCGCAAGCAGGGGAAGAACTTTTTCCGCGACCTGCTCCGCCACCCGGGAAAGCTGACCGCCTACCTGGTTACCGCGGGGCTTTTCGCCGCCATGCTGGTCGGCGTTCAGACGGATCCGCCGAAGGCGTCGGAGCTTTCCGACTTCCGCATGCTCCACGGGTTCTTCCTCGCGTGGCTGCTGTTCCTGAGCATCCCCACCCTGCTGGTTTCGCTGAAGTCCGGCACCACGATGTTCCGGATGCCGGACGTGAACCTGCTGTTCGTTTCCCCCGTTTCTCCCAAGAAGATTCTGGCTTACGGCTTGACGAAGCAGATGGCCTCGACGCTGCTGAGCTTTCTTTTCCTGCTGTTCTGGAGCGGGATGCTGATGGATCATTTCCGCATCACCGCTTTGGGCGTCGTTCTCCTGGTGGTCGCTTCCGCGGTGACCGTGTTCCTGGTGCAGGTGCTTTCGCTGCTCGTTTACAGCTTTTCCAACGGGAACCCGAAGCGGAAGAACGCGGTCCGCGCCGCCCTGTACGCTTTTCTGGGCGCCATGGTCCTTACGGCGCTTTTCCTGTTCCGGAAAAACGGCGGCGAGGCGGAAGCGGTCTGGGCCGCCGTGTCTTCGCCGTACCTCGAGTACTTCCCCATCGTCGGCTGGGCGAAGGGGGCGGCCTTCGCGCTGATCGGCGGCGACCTGCGGGCGGCGCTCCTCTACGGGGCGCTGCTGCTGGCCGCGTTCCTTCTGTGCCTTGCGGCGTTTGAAAAAAGCAATACCGATTATTACGAGGACGTGCTGAGCAATACGGAAACGCAGTTTGAGCTGCGCCGGGCGGCCAAAGAGAACCGCGCCGCGATGCACCCCGGCGGAAAGGTGAAAACCGGGAAAACCGGCATCGGCCGGGGCTGGGGCGCGAATGCGTTTTTCTACAAGCACCTGTGCGAGGCGCGGCGCCGCAGCCGCCTGGTTTTCCTCGGCGTTTCCACGTTCGTCACGCTGGCCGCCGACCTGGCGCTGGCGTTCGTCATCCGGTTTTCCAGCCGCGGGGACCCGGACGCCCCCGCGCCGAACGTCCTGCTGCTCATCGTTTTCGCGGCGGACGTTTACATCCTGTTCCTGCGGAACGCGGCGGGCGACTGGTCGCGCGAGCTGGGGAAGCCCTACGTCTACCTCGTTCCGGAAAATCCGTTCCGCAAGCTCCTCTGGGCCAGCCTGACCAGTGTGCTGCAGCCCGCCGCCGACGGTGCCGTTCTCTTTGCGGTCCTGTGCGCGGCGGTCCATGCGTCCCCTCTCGCGGGGCTGATCTGCTTCCTCGGCTATGTGACGTTCGGCGCCCTGTTCACGGCGGGCAACATCCTCGCGCAGCGCGTGATGGGCGGCATGGGCAACCGCGGCCTCGTCGCGTTCCTGTTCATGCTGCTGCTGGCGCTCGTCGCCGCGCCGGGGATCGGGCTCGGCGCGGCCGTTTTCTTCGCCGTGCCGGGCCTTCCGGAAGCGGCGCGCATCTTCGTTGCGGGCCTGCCCGTCGTCGGCTGGAACCTGCTGGCTTCGCTGGGCATCGTTTTCGCCTGCCGCAACCTGCTGAGCACGGCCGAGATGGGCGTGTAAGGCTATAAGCTCAGTACAGGACCACCGTTCCCCCGCGCACCGCGCACCGGCATTCGTAGCTTTTCTGCGAGCCGGTCTCGGTGTCGTAGACGGAGTTGAACTCGAACGAGTCGTTTTCGTCCGCGAGGATGTACTTCGCGATGAGGAAGCGGTCGTCCACGCAGGTGACGAATTTTCCCAGCTCCTTCGGGTATTTTGCCCGGATCGCGGAGTTCAGCACGCCGGTGACCTCGTAGTCGTCCCCGCATTCCGCGATGCGGTAGGCCCGCCCGCCCTCCGGGTCGATGCTGAACCAGGCGGGCCGGTCGTTTTCGTCGAGCGTCAGGCGCGCGGCGACGGATTTTTTCCCGGTTTCCATGTGGTAGGCGCACAGGCGCTGGTCGCCCGTCGGGAAGTACTTGGCGCGGAAGTAGATGTTCTCCCGGTCGATCCCCGCGAAGCGGACCAGCCCCGCCGTGCCCGCGCTCAGGATCAACTCCAGCGGGGCGCGCTCCTCGCCGGCTTTCAGCGAGGCGAAAAAGTCGATCATCGGGCAGGCCCAGATGTTGTCGCAGATGTTGTCGCCCAGCCAGCGCATGTTGTGGAAGCATTTCCGCTTGTCCTCTTCGCTGCCGCGGGGCTCCAGCACGAGGATCTGCTTCTCGCCCCCGCGGAAGTAGGGGACGAATTTGGAAGAGTCCGCGCCACAGACGCGCGGGTCGCGGGCGTAGTAGTATTTGCCCTCCTCCAGGTCGTAAAGGTAGGCCACCCGGCCGAAGCCGGTCAGCTTTTTGTATTCGCGGAACAGCGGCCGGTGCCTCTCGTTCGGCCCCGCGTAAAACAGCACGTGCGACTCGTCCAGCGCGCGGCAGTCCTGAAAATCACCGATGAAGCTGAGCTTCGCCATGTCCTTTTCCGCGCCGGTGCACTTCTCCACCCGGAGCACCCACGCTTCGCTCCCGCCGGACTCCATGACGACCACAATGTCCTCCGGGAAGCTGAAGTAATGCTGCACGCAGGCCGGGCCGGGGAGCAGGCAGTTCATCAGGATGCGCTCCCGCTTCGTGACGCGGTTATATTCCAGAAGAAAGAGGCTCGGGTGCCCTTCCTCCATCTTTTCTTCGGCATAGTAGATGAGGGAATCGCTGATTTCGATCAGTTCGTCGTTGCAGTTGGTAAAGATGTTGCGCAGGTCCACAACTTTCATCGCGTTCACCTCCGGATTTCCCTTTATTATAGCATACCGGCTCCCGCCGAGTCCATGGATTTGCTATTTTCCCGTCCGGAATTTGTTCTTTCCCGGCTCCGTCTATAATAAGAATAAATCGGCGCGGAAAACGGCGGAAAGGGAGAGTCGCGATGCATGTGGAACAGCGGGGGAATACCATGGAGGTGGACCTGCACGGCCTCACGGTGGAGGACGCGAAGTCCCGGCTGGAGCACCTGCTGAGCGGCGCGCCCGCAAACGTGGCCGAGGTGCGCGTCATTCACGGCTGCCACCGCGGGCAGGCCCTGCGCGACATGGTGCGCCTGCGCCTGAAGCACCCGCGCATCGCCGTGAAGCTGCTGACGCTGAACCCCGGCGAGACGCGGCTCCTGCTCAAGCCCCCCGGGGCGGAAAAGCAGGCGCGGAAACCGTCTGGACAAAAGGGAAAATCCGTGCTAAAATAACGATAAAAGAAGAGAATCGGGTGAAAAAATGCGCAGATAATCTGTTTTTCGAAGGAATGGAAACAACACGCCCGCCCGGCGGGCCTTGTTCCGTTGCCGAAAAGCAGACGATCCGCGCAGGGGCGCCGCAGCGGCGGTCCCGTTCCCGCTGGAGGTCTGCCTTTCGGTTTTGCCGGAGGGCGGATTTTTTTCGGGAGGAAACGATGCTGCAAATCAAACATCTTACCATTACGCACCGCAAGGATAACCGCACGATTCTAAAGGATTTCTCGTTTGTGCTGAACCCCGGCGACCGGGCCGTGCTGGTCGGGGAGGAGGGGGACGGGAAGTCCACCCTGCTCAAGCTGATCTACGACCCGGCGCTCGTCGCGGGCTACGCGGAGGCCGAGGGCGAGGTCGTGAAAACGGGGCTGCGGCTCGGCTATCTGCCGCAGGAGCTGCCGGAAAGCGGCAAAAACCGCACGGTGCTGGAGTTCTGCTCCGAATCCCCGTCTTTTTCCCGGCTTTCGCCTCCGGAGCTTTCGGCCGCGGCCGTTCCGCTCGGCCTGGCCCCGGCGCTGTTCTACTCCGACCGGAAGGTCGGCACGCTTTCCGGCGGCGAAAAGGTGAAGCTCCAGCTTGCCCGCATCCGGATGGAGCAGCCCGACGTCCTGCTGCTGGACGAACCCTCCAACGACCTCGACCTGGAGACGCTGGAGTGGCTCGAAACCTTCCTGAACACTTGCGGCCTGCCCGTGCTGTACGTCTCCCACGATGAGACCCTCATTGAGAACACCGCCAACGTGGTCGTCCACCTGGAGCAGGTGCGGAGGAAGACCCTGCCCCGCTGGACGGTGGCGCGTATGCCCTACCGGCAATATGTGGAGGAGCGGCTTTCCGGCTTTGCCCGGCAGGAAAAAGAGGCGCGCAGGGAGCGCGGCGAGTACGAGAAACAGCAGGAAAAATTCCGCCGCATCGAGTCCCGAGTGGAGCACGAGCAGGCGTCCGTGTCCCGCGCCGACCCGCACGGCGGGAAGATGCTTAAAAAGAAGATGAAGGCCGTCAAATCCATGGGGCGCCGGTTCGAGCGCGGGCGCGCCGCCATGACGGAGCTTCCCGACACGGAGGACGCCATCGCCGTCGGGTTCGGGGAAAGCGCCCGGGTGCCGAACGGCAAGGTCGTGCTGGATTTTTCCCTCGGCCGGCTGGCCGCGGGGGGCCGGGTTCTCGCGCGGGGGATCCGCCTGCATGTGGAGGGCCCGGAGAAAATCTGCATCGTCGGCAAAAACGGGGCCGGGAAAAGCACGCTGCTCAAGCGGATCGCGGAGGACCTGCTCGCGCGGGACGACATCCGCGCCGCCTGCATGCCGCAGGATTACGGGGACGCCCTCGACCCCGCCCGCACGGCGGTGGAAACGCTTTCCCGCACCGGCACGAAGGACGAGGCGACGAAAATCCGCACGTTCCTGGGCAGCATGAAATACACGGCGGACGAGATGGAGCACAGCGTGGCGGCGCTTTCCGGCGGGCAGAAGGCGAAGCTGCTCTTCCTGAAGATGATTCTGGACGGCTCCAACGTGCTGGTGCTCGACGAGCCCACGCGGAATTTCTCCCCGCTTTCCAACCCCGTCGTCCGCCGGGTGCTGCGCTCGTTCGGCGGGGCCGTCGTCAGCGTTTCGCACGACCGGAAGTACATCGCGGAGGTGTGCGGGAAGGTTTACCGCCTCACGGCCTCGGGCCTCGCGCCCGTGCCCCGGCCCTGACGCCCGCGGCGCGCGGAAAGGCCCCTGTTCCGGGGGCCTTTCCGCGTTTCCGCAAAAAGAGTTGAAATTTCTGGAAAAGGGGTCTATAATAGATTCCGCAAGGCAAATAAAAAAGTGCAAAGCAGGAACAGGGTGTCTCACCACCCTGCCCCCTGCATACGGAGCGGCAGGCTCCATACGCAACGGTTTTCACCGCGCATTGCAGGTATTATTATACTTCTTTCCGGTCTTTTTGTACAGGGGGGAAAGAACCTGTTTTCGCATAGCGGCGCCGTGTATGGATTCACTTCCGTGCGCGGCGCTTTTTGCTGCCTTGCGGAGCCGCGGCGCGGTGCCCGCATTCCGCCGCCCCAGGGGGAGCTCCCCTCCCCGCGGGGCGGCCCGGGCGGGGGCTGCGTCCCGGCCCCGCCGGTGAAAGCCGTCCGCCCATTCCGGTTTTCGGGAGGAGAAAGGTTTCGGAAAACCGCTGCGGACCCGGAAAACGGCGGCGGCCCGCCGGCAAAAAAACGCCCCCGCGGCTGTGTCCACCGGCCGCGGGGGCTGATTTTTTTGTGGGGCGTGCGTGCAGGCTCAGCCTGCCTGGTACTTTTCGCACAGCTCGCGCGTCAGCGCGAGGATGTTTTCGGTGGAATGGGACTTGTCGAATTCCGTGCAGCTGCTGCGCATCCCGTCGAGACGGCGGCTGTCCTCCAGCAGGGAGCGGATGGTTTCGCCGCAGTCCGTGCCCGGCTCCAGCTTGACGGCCATGTTGTGCGTCAGCAGGAAGTCCGCGTTGTCCTCCTCCTGCCCGGGGATGGCGTCGAACACCGCGAGCGGGATGTTGCAGGCCAGCGCCTCCGAAACGGTCAGCCCGCCCGGCTTCGTGATCAGCAGGTCGGAAACGTGCATGTAGCTTTCCACTTCGTTGGTAAAAAACACCAGCTTGGTCCTTTTGGGGCTTGCCTTCACCTCGTCCGTGAACGCGGCGTAAAGCTTCTCGTTCCGCCCGGTGATCACGACGGCCTGGAACGGGATGTCGGTGCGCGTGATCTGCCGGTAGATGTTCAGGATGTTCGTCACGCCGAAGCTCCCCGCCATAATCAGCACGGTCGTCAGGGACGCGTCCAGCCCGAGCTTTTTCCGCAGGGCGGGCCGGTCCGCCGGGGTGAAGAACACGTTCTCCACGGGGATGCCGAACGGGTAGATCTTTTCCCGGCCGACGCCCATGGCTTCCATCTCCGGGATCATGTCCGCGTTCGCGACCACATAGGCGTCCGCGTAGTCCGCGATCCACGCGCGGTGCGGGCCGTAGTCCGTCATCAGGGTGATGAGCGGCACGTTCACCGCGCCCACGGCCTTCAGGTGCGACACCATCTCCGAAACGAACGGGTGCGTGGAGATAATCGCGTCCGGCGCGCTTTCCGCGATGGTGGGGAGAAGCAGCCGGCTGAACGCGTTGCTGAACCGGTTCAGCAGGTCCGCAAGCGGGCTTTTTTTGTTGGTGGCGCGGTACAGCTTCCCGAAAAGCTTCGGCGTTTTCATCGCGAGAATATGGTAGCCGTCGCAGACGGTTTTGTCCAGCAGGCTGCCGATGCTCTTCATGGCGTCGACGACCTCCACCCGTGAGGACGGGTCTTTTTCCTGAATATAATTGCTGATCGCGCGGGAAGCCCGCAGGTGCCCGCCGCCGGTCGCCGCCGACAGAATCAGTATTTTCATGGTCCTCTCCCTTCGTACGTTGCCATACAGGAAATATCCGGAGCTATTATAGCATATATTGTGAGAGGATTCCAGAGGTGCGGAAGGCGCGGGGCGGCCGGGGCCTCTGCGGATTTCACAGTTTTTTCGGCCTTTCTCCGCAAGCTGTTATCAATCCTGTAACTTTACTTCGCCGCTCCGATAGCCTATACTAAACGAAGAGCACAAGGCAGAAATTGCCGGATGTTGACCCGGTGTTAGGGGGAATCGTTCATGGCCGCCGGTACCAGTGTGGACAGCGTGGATATTTATTCGGATTCGGGGAAAAAGAAGAAGGCGCGCGGCAGGATGATCGCGATCCTCGTAGCCGCGGCGGTCGTCTGCGCCGGCGTGTGCGCCGTGGTCGGCAGGCAGGTGTACGACCATTACCAGCATGAGAAGCTTCTGGATTCCGTGCTGAATACGGATCGGTTTTACAGCGGCATCGTCGTGCAGGGCGTCGGCGTGGGCGGTATGACCATGCAGCAGGCGCGGGAAGCCGTCAAGGCGAAAGAGGCTTCCGCGCGCGGGGATTACAACGTAAAAATTACGTATGAAGGGAAGAACTGGGGGCTTACGCGGGACGACATGTCGTTTTCCTACGACACGGAAAGCGTCCTGAAGAAGGCTTACGCGTACGGCCGCTCCGGCAGCCGCGACACCCGCTACGCGCAGGTGACGGCCCTGAAGACTCATCCGAAGAAATATTCCGTCACCGCGTCGCCGGACGAGGCCGCCCTGAAGGCGAAGGTGGAAAAGATCGCGTCCGAGGTGAACCGCAAGCCCGTGGACCCCACCGTGATCTCCTTCAGCGCGGCTTCCAGAACGTTCGCGTACAAGGACGGCGTGGAGGGGCTTTCCGTCGATACCGACCGGCTCTGGAGCGGCGTGAAGGCAGCCGTGGAAAGCGCCGGCCATGCCGGCACGGTTCAGATGCAGGTGAAAAAGCTGCCGTTCAGCCAGACGATGGCGGCGGTAAAGGGCCGGATGAAGAAGCTCGGCTCCTTCAGCACGACCTCGACCAACAACGCCAGCGGAACCTATAACATGAAGAAGGCCCTGCAGGCCGTAAACGGCACCTGCATCCCGGCCGGAAAGACGTTTTCCTTCTTCGGGACCGTCGGCCCCTGCGACAAGGCCCACGGCTACCGCGAGGCGGGCGCCATCCTCAAGGGCAAGCTGGTCCAGGACTACGGCGGCGGCATCTGCCAGGCGTCCACCACAATTTACGGCGCGGCCCTGCGCTCCAACATGAAGATCGTGGAGCGGCACAACCACTCCCTGCCGTCGAGCTACTGCCCCATCGGCCAGGACGCGACCGTCAGCTACCCGGACCTCGACCTCAAGTTCCAGAATACGACGGCCTACCCGGTCTACATCGTCACCAGCACGGGCGGAAAAAGCCTGACCGCCTCGTTCTACGGCTACCAGTCGCCGGATTACGATGAGATCAAGGTCGTTTCTTCCGTGGATAAAACCATCCCCGCCCCGTCCAACGCGCAGTACACGGCGGACAGCTCGCTTTCCCCGGGCACCGTGAAGCTGGACTCCAAGGCCCGCAAGGGCTACCGGGCGTCCGCGCGGCGCGTGTTCTACAAAAACGGGAAACAGGTAAAAACGGAGAACCTGAATTTCTCCTATTATCCGCCGAAACCGGCTTACTATTCTTACGGAAAAGGCTCGTCCGCAAAATCGGCGTCCTCCTCATCGGGCGGTTCGCAGGACCGCCCGGACGACGACGTCGCCGCGTAGCCGGGAAATTGCCGTTTCCCGCAAAAGAGACTTGACTTTTTCCGCGCTTTCTGCAAAAATGGTACTAAGACGCCGCGCAGCTTTCCCGCTTTTGGGGGCGGGCCCGCGGCGAAATTCTGCGGCTTGCCGGGAAAGGGAGGACTGTTTTGTCGGAAGAAAAGCAAGTGCCGGAAATCAGCGTCATCATCCCGGTCTACAATGTGGAGAAATTCGTGGGAAGGTGCCTTTCGTCCTTAGTGGGCCAGACTTTCCGGGATTTTGAGGTCGTCGCCGTGAACGACGGCTCCACGGACAGCTCGGCTGAGATCCTCGGGCATTTTGCGGAGAAATACGATTTCATCCGGGTTGTCACCCAGACGAACGCGGGCATGTCGGCTGCGAGGAACGCGGGGATGCGCGCCGCGCGGGGGAACTACTTCGCCTTTGTCGACAGCGACGATTACGTTGCGCCCACCTTTTTGGAGGAACTGTACCGTGCCTGCGTGGAGTACGGCGCCGATATTTCGTGCTGCTACTATTATTACCATTTTATCGACAACGATTTCCTGTTTGAGTACCCGTTCCGCTGCAAGGGCGTGTTTAACAAAGCGGAAGCGATGAATAAACTGCTCCGCGACGTGCAGATCCAGAGCCTGGTGTGGAACAAGCTGTACCGCAGGGAGCTTTTTACCGGTTACGGCGTCACGTTCCCGTCCATGACGTTTGAGGACATGGCGACGGCGAACCGGATTTTCGCGCACGCGGAGCGCGTCGTCGTTATCGACCGCCCGCTGTATTACTACAACCAGCATTCTTCGAGCACCCTCGCCACGATGAATACGAACAAGATCAACGATTTTATCCGCGCGGTCGCCATGGTTCGCATCTCGCTCGAAAAGAACGGCCTTTATGAAAAATACAAAAAGAGCTATCAGAAGCTGATCCGGAAAACATGCAATTGCTGTTATCTGTATGTATTAAAAATACACACGGAGAAAAAATGTATGAAGGGCTGCATGGCCAACATGAGGCGGGTTTCCCGGGCGCTGAAGCATTATTCTGCCGACGAGTTCAGCCCGACGGCGATGTTTGGCAGACTGCCGGACGTGGTTGCGGCGCCGGAAAAATTAGAAAAGGATTATTCCGTCCGCTGATCTGCGGGGAACCCGGCGCGGACGGGACGGCGGCGGTTTGAAAGTATGAAGAAGGACAAAAGCAGGGCGTCGAAAATCTTTCAGGCGGCGATGTTTGCGCTGTCGGTCGGCTTGCTTGTCTATTTCTGCGTTTCAGGCAACAACCTCGCCGTCCTGCTGGGCAGCCTGCCCGGCCTGAATCTGTTCTGGCTGCTGTGCGCGGCCGGCTGTGTTGTCCTGAACTGGATGATGGACGGCATGGTCATCCAGTCCCTTGTGGGACATGCCCGCAAAAGCGGGTACGGCTACCGCAGCGCGTTCCGGGTCACCATGGTCGGCCAGTACTTCAATTCCGTCACCCCGTACGCGGTGGCGGGCCAGCCCATGCAGTTCGTGGCATTCCTCAGGCAGGGGGTGCCGTCCGGCATCGCGATTTCCACGCTGGTGCGGAAGTTCCTCGTTTACCAGACGTCCATCACCGTGTTTTCGCTGGCGGTCATCCTTCTGCGCTTCGAGTTTTTCCGCAGCCGGTTCCAGGCTTTTATGGCGCTTGCGTTCATCGGCTTCGCGTACCAGGCCGGCAGCGTCGTCCTTCTGCTGCTCTTCACCTACAGCCCGGAGTTTACCCGGAAGCTGATCCACGGCGTCGTGCGGCTGCTCACGGTAGCCCGCATTGTAAAAAAGCCGGATGAAACGCGGCGGAAGGTGGGGGACCAGCTCCGGTTCTACCTTGAAAACAACCGGGCCATGAAGGGCGACCGGAAGCTGACGCTGCGGGTTTACGGCTATACCTTCCTGCAGCTTACGGCGTTGTTTTCGGTGCCTTTTTTTATTTACAAGGCCTTTCGCAACCCCGGCGCGCCGGTTGTGGACATGATCGCGGCCCAGTGCTTCGTGACCATGATTTCGGGCTATACCCCCCTGCCCGGGGCGGCGGGCGCCGCCGAGGGCAGTTTCCTGGTTATTTTCCAGATGTTTTTCAAGGAAAAGGTCATTACGCAGGCTATGCTGCTCTGGCGGCTGCTCGCGTATTATTCCTGCGTGGTGGTGGGCGCGTTTTTCGCCGGGTTCGGCGGGCGCCGGAAGGATCTTCAGGCGGAGCTGAAAGACGGCCTGCGGCACGCGGAAACAAAGGCGGAGGAACGTTAAATGACGGACGGGTTTTTCAGGGTGGCGGCCGCTACGCCGAAAATCAAGGTTGCCGACTGCGCGTATAACCGGGATTCCGTGCTTGCGCTGATGCGCGAATGCGTTTCGCGCGGCGTCGGCGCCGTGGCTTTTCCGGAGCTTTGCCTTACGGGCTACACCTGCGGCGACCTGTTCCGCGACCGCACGCTCATCGCCGGGGCGGAAAAAGCCCTGGGCGGGCTGCTGGAACAGACGAAGGACATGGATCTTCTGGCGCTGGTGGGCCTTCCCGTCGCGGGCGGAGACGGCCTTTACAACTGCGCCGCGTTCCTCTGCCGGGGGAAACTGCTCGGTTTGGTGCCCAAGGGCAATATTCCCGACTACAGCGAGTTCTACGAGTCGCGGCATTTCATTCCCGGGCCGGAGGAGGCGGAGGTCACGCTCTGCGGGCAGACCGTCCCCATGGGCCGCCTGGTGTTCCGCTGCGAAACCGTGCCCGGCCTTGCCGTGGGCGCCGAGATCTGCGAGGACCTTTGGGTTCCCTGCCCGCCCTCGCAGAACCTCGCGCGCGCGGGCGCGACGCTGCTTTTCAACCTTTCCGCCAGCGACGAGGTCATCGGCAAGGCCCCCTACCGCCGCAGCCTGGTCAAAGGGCAGTCCGGAAGGCTGCTCTGCGCCTATGTGTACGCCGACGCCGGCGAGGGAGAGTCCACGACGGACATGGTCTTTACCGGGCACAGCATCCTCGCGGAAAACGGGACGGTTCTGGCGGAGTCGGAGCAGTTCCACACGGGCCTGACCACCGCGGACATCGACCTGCAGCGCATTTCGCAGGAGCGCATCCGCATGACTACGTGGCGCGGCGGCGGCAGCGCGCGGGAAGTCCCGTTCGCGCTGAACGCGCCGGAGTTTCGGCTGGAGCGCAGGTTCCCCTGCCTGCCGTTCGTGCCGGACGACCGGAAGGACCTTGCGGAGCGCTGCGAGATGATTCTGAACATGCAGGCGTGGGGGCTGAAAACGCGCCTTGCCCACACGGGGTCGAAATGCGCGGTGGTGGGCGTTTCCGGCGGGCTGGATTCCACGCTGGCGCTGCTCGTGACCGCGCGCGCGTTCGACATGCTCGGCCTTGCCCGCAAAGGGATCGTCGCCGTGACGATGCCGGGCTTCGGGACCACGGGGCGCACGAAAAGCAACGCGCAGCGTTTGGCGGAGCTTCTCGGCGCGGACTTCCGGGAAGTCCCGATCGGCGGGAGCGTTTCGCTCCATTTCCGGGACATCGGCCACGACCCGGATGTGCGGGACGTCACCTACGAAAACGCGCAGGCGCGCGAGCGCACCCAGGTGCTGATGGATCTGGCGAACCAGTGCGGCGGGCTGGTCATCGGGACGGGCGACCTTTCCGAGCTGGCCCTCGGCTGGGCGACGTACAACGGCGACATCATGTCGATGTACGGCGTGAACTGCTCCATCCCGAAGACGCTGGTGCGCCACCTTGTGCACCATGCCGCCCGGACCGGCCCGGAGAATCTCCGCGCCCTGCTGGAGGATGTTCTGGACACGCCCGTCAGCCCGGAGCTTCTGCCGCCGGAGGACGGAAAGATCGCGCAGAAAACGGAGCATATCGTCGGGCCTTACGAGCTGCACGACTTTTTCCTGTATTATATGCTCCGGTTCGGGTTCCCGCCGTCGAAGATTTACCATATGGCCGTCGCCTCGTTCGCGGGAACCTACGACGCCGCGGCGGTGAAAAAATGGCTGCGGGAATTTTACCGCCGCTTTTTTACGAACCAGTTCAAGCGTTCCGCCCTGCCGGACGGCCCGAAGGTCGGCAGCGTCACGCTCTCGCAGCGCGGCGACTGGCGCATGCCGAGCGACGCCTCGGCGCGCCTGTGGCTCGACGAGATCGATTCCCTGTGACGGGGAGCGCCGGTTTTGTCTTTTGAAACAAAAAGCTCTTCGGCGGAAAACCGGAGAGCATTCTTTTTATTGGATGGAGGATTCTTATGCAGCAGTTCCGCGCCGCGATTTTCGACCTGGACGGCACGCTGATCGACTCGATGGGCGTCTGGGAAAAGGTGGACGAGAAATTCCTCGCGGAGCGCGGCATCGCCCTGGAACCGGAATATACGGCCGCCGTGGGGGCCATGAGCTTCCGGGAGGCCGCGGAATACACCATCCGGCGCTTCGGCTTTTCCGACACGCCGGACGAGCTGATCCGCGAGTGGACGGGGATGGTTGCATACGAGTACGCCCACAACATCGCCCTGAAGCCGCACGCGGGGGAGTACCTCGCCTTTCTGCGCCGGAACGGGGTGAGGCTGGGGGTCGCGACCGCCCTGCCGGAGGAACTTTACGCCCCGGTGCTGAAGAACAACGGGGTGTTCGGGTATTTTGAGGCGTTCGCCTCGGTTTCCGAGGTCCGGCGCGGCAAGGGATTCCCGGACGTGTACCTTCTGGCGGCGCGCCGCCTGAACGTGCCGCCGGAACAATGCGCCGCTTTTGAGGACGTGCTCCCCGGCATCCGGGGCGTGAAAGCGGCCGGCATGGCGGCCGTCGGCGTTTCCGATGCCCACTCCGCGCCGGACGAAAGCCGCATCCGCGCCCTCGCCGACCGCTGCATCACCGATTTTTCGGAGCTGATGGAGCCGGGCTCACGGCTTTTTCCTCATCCGCCTGCGCAGGATGAGGACGACGGCCAGCACGGCGCCCGCGACCGCCGCGAAGGGCAGCACCGCCGTCAGAAAGACGCAGAGGTACCGGAACGTCAGCCCAAGGGCATGGAATGACGCGGAAAGCGTCGAGCCGAGCTGTCCCCAGAACGTGGGTTCCGCCGGTTTCGTCAGGACGGCCGTTTCCTGGACCGTGACGGCGACGGACGCGAAAGCAACGAGCGAATCCATGCTTTTCAGTTCCGCGGTCAGCTGCTCGATCTGGTTCTGCACTTCCGTGAGCCGCTGCTCAATCTTCAGCAGGCTTTCCATGTCGGAGGCCTTGTTCATCATGTCCAGCAGGCGGGTCTGCTCGGTTTTCAGCGTTTTGAGCTTTGCGCCGGTGTCCACGTAGCTCTGCGTCACGTCCCGGCCGGAAATGCTTTTCTCCGTCACGTTGCCGACGGCCGAGGCCGCGTCCAGAAAAGCGTCCAGCCGTTCCGCCGGTACCCGCACGGCGTAGGACGCGGTCCTCGCCCCGCCGGAGGACTGGGTCCGCTTGCCCTGGATGCTGGAAGATTCGAGGTAGCCGCCGTATCTGGAAACCAGCGATTCCAAATCGGCGGTGCATTTTTCGTACCGCAGGGTCTCCATCGTCAGCTTCGCGCTTTTTTCGATCTTGCGCGCTGCGGAAGCCGCCGTGCCGGTGTTCGCCGCGGTGGAAGCCGCGTTCGTGCCGTCCGTCGCCTTTTCCGCGTCCGCCGCCGGCGCGGCCGGGCTTCTGGCGGTGCTGCCCGCCGCGTTTCCCGAGGAAGAGCAGCCCCAGAAAAGGAAGAGAAGAAGAAGGACCGGAAGGAAAATCGCCGCTGCCTTTTTCATATCGTTGCCTCCTTTTGATTCCGATGTTCCTTACCCTGCCATCATACCGCAGAATCGTTCCGGACACAACTGCTTTTCCGCATCGCAATCATCACGAGGGAGGCGGATTCAGGGGTACAGCAGCGCGAGGCATTCCCGCCCCGTTTCGGTGCGGAAGATCTTCCGCCCGGTTTCCTTCGCCGCGGCGGCGGGAAGCCCGTCCTCGTAAAAATTCACCAGAAGGTCGGCTTCCACCAGAATTCGGTAGTCCGGCCCGCCGATCTTCCCGTAGGTGTGGTGGTGCCCGATCAGGAAGCAGACGCGCTCCACGAAGTCCGCAGGCAGGCGGAACGGGGCGAGCAGCTCCCGCGCCACGGGCGGGCCCTCCACTTCCTGCCAGTTCCCGGCGGCGGAGCCGTGCCGCTTCTCGCTGTTGCGGATGCCGATGTCGTGGAGCGCGGCGGCGGTTTTCAGGATGCCGAGCGTGCGGCTGTCCAGCCCTTCCCGCTCGCCGATGAGCGAAGCGTAGGCGTACACTTTCAGCGCGTGCTGGATGCGCTTCGGGTCCCCCGCGTTGTAGCGCATCATCCGTGTGAGGATTTCGGAAAACGGAATGTCCATGGTCTTGTTCTCTCCTCTTTCATCGTCCGCCGGGTTCCGCGCCCGGGATTTAAAAAGGCCGCCCCCACGGGAACGGGAGCGGCCGGACGGCTTTTTCGCGGCCTTGTTTCAGGACGCAAACATTTTCGGGTCGTAGGAGTTGATCGCGCCGTCGTTGACGGTGACGCCGGACATCGCGTCGACTTCCTTCTGCAGGGCGGTTGTGAATTCGTCCGATTTGTAGCTGGTCAGCAGGCTTTCGCGTTCGTCCGCCGACTTGATTTTGGCGTCCGCGCCTTTGGCGACGTCGTTCTTGACCACGAGGAGATAGCTCTGCGCGTCCGAAAGCTCCAGCGTTTTCACCTCGCCGTTTTTCATGGATTTCAGCGCGGTTTTCAGGGCGGCGGGGTAGGTGGTGTCCGTTGCCAGGTTGACCGTGGCGCTGTGCAGCGGGTCGTCCGAGCTTTTCAGCACTTTCTTGTAGGCGTCCGCCGCCTGCCGCACGGTCATTTTTCCCGCCTTGATCTGCGCGGCGTAGTCGTTCAGGGGCTTTTCGGCGCTCTTTTTCTGGGCGGCGGAATACGTTGCCACATATTCCCCCTGCGCGTTTGTGGTGTACAGGGGGCAGGCGATGAAGGCGAAGTCGACGTAATTCTTCGTGTAGTAGTTCCGGAGCTCCTCGTCGGAGACGGCCTTCGTCCCGCCTTTGCCGTAGGTCGCGTCGAAGATTTTTTTCTCTTTGTAGAAGGCGCCGCCGTAGGCCGCCTCGAAGGACGGCTGGGCGACCCCGAATTTCTCCATCTGCGCGGACGCCTGGCTCCAGCCGGAGTCGTTCATGCTTTTCATGGATTTCTGCTCCGCGGCGCTCAGGGTGAGCTTCCTGTCCTTCATTTTCTGGTCCAGAAGGAGCAGCTGCTTCGTATAGGTCAGCGCCTGTTCGCGGATCCAGGTTTTGGCGTCCTTGTTTTCGATTTTTTGGTCCAGCACGCTTTTGCTGGAATCCGTTTTCTGGCTGTCCGCCGCCTGGTAGGCGCTGTAGAGATAGTAGATGTAGCTTCCGATGGGCACCGTTGCGGTACCGTTTTTGACCGCCCAGCTCTTATCGCTTCCGGAGCAGCCCGCCGCGGAAGCGCACACAGCCGCCGCCAGAACCAGCGCGGCTATTTTTTTCCAGTATTTCATCTTTCACACTCCGATTCTTGTCCCGCGGAGGCCCTGTCACGGGTCCGCCGCGGATACCATGGTGCAATTATACACTTTTTCCGGGCGGCTGTCCATGATTTTTTGTCGCCTGCGAATCATCCGCTTCCCGGCTTTCCGGCCCGCCCAGGAGCGCGAGCGTCTGCTCCAGCACGTCGAGCGGTTCCGCGCCGTCCGGCACTTTCACGCTGACGTACGGCCTGGCGCCGGCGTTGAGCATCACCCGGCCGCGCATGGCGGCGATGAGCGCGGCAACGCGCTTCATGTCGAAGCCGTCGCGGAACAGGAGCAGTCTGCCGTTCTGCTGCTTGATCTCGCGGATCCCGAGCCGGGAGGCCCGGTTGCGCAGCAGGGCGACCTGCACGAGGCCGTTCACGCTGGCGGGCGGGTCGCCGAAGCGGTCGATGAGCTCGTCGGTCACGTCGAGGGCGTCCTCCTGCATGCGGATGTCCGCGATGCGGCGGTAGATGTCCAGCCGCTGGCTGAGGTCCGTGATGTAGTCCTCCGGGATATGCGCCTGCACCTGCAGGTCCACGAGGCATTCCTCGCCGTATTCCCGCACGGCCTCGCCCTTTTCCCGGCGGATCGCCTCGGAGAGCAGGTGCAGGTACATGTCGTAGCCGACGGCCTCCATGTGGCCGTGCTGCTCCCCGCCCAGGATGTTGCCCGCGCCGCGGATCTCCATGTCCCGCATGGCGATTTTGAACCCGGAGCCGAATTCCGTGAACTGGCGGATGGCCGAAAGGCGTTTCTGGGCGATTTCCGTCAGCACCTTGTTCCGCTTGAAGGTCAGGTAGGCGTAGGCGCGCCGGGAGGAGCGCCCCACCCGTCCGCGGATCTGATGGAGCTGCGAAAGGCCCATGTGGTCCGCATTGTCGATGATGAGCGTGTTGACGTTCGGGACGTCCACGCCGGTCTCGATGATGGTGGTGCAGACGAGCACGTCGATCTCCTGTTCGATGAGCTTCCGCCACACTTCGGAAAGCTCCTGCTCGCTCATCTTCCCGTGCCCGAAACCCACCTTCGCCTCGGGCACCGCAGCCTGGATGCGGGCGGCCGTCCGCTCAATGGTGGCCACGTCGTTGTGCAGGTAGTAGACCTGCCCGCCGCGGCGCAGCTCGCGCCGGATGGCCTCGTTGATGATGCCGTCGTCGTGTTCCAGAACGTAGGTCTGCACCGGGTGGCGGTCGTGCGGCGCCTCCTCAATGACGCTCATGTCGCGGATGCCGGAAAGCGCCATGTTCAGCGTGCGCGGGATCGGCGTCGCGGAGAGCGTGAGCACGTCGACGTTTTTGTGCTTCTTTTTCAGCTTTTCCTTCTGGGCGACGCCGAAGCGCTGCTCCTCGTCCACGATCATGAGCCCCAGGTTGCGGAATTCCACGTCCTGGGAGATCAGACGGTGCGTGCCGACGACCATGTCGATCTCGCCGCGCCTGAGCCTGCGGACGATGTCGTCCTGCTGCTTCGGGGTGCGGAAGCGCGAAAGGAGTTCCACCCGCACGGGAAACCCTTCCATGCGCCGGGTGATGGTTTGGTAGTGCTGCCACGCGAGGATGGTCGTGGGGACGAGCATGGCGCACTGCCTGCCGTCCGTCACGCATTTGAACGCGGCGCGCAGGGCGACCTCCGTTTTGCCGAAGCCCACGTCCCCGCACAGCAGGCGGTCCATCGGGACGTCCCGCTCCATGTCTTTCTTGATCTCGTCGATGCAGCGGAGCTGGTCCTCCGTCTCCTCAAATTCAAAGTGGGATTCAAAGTCGTGCTGCCAGTCGGTGTCCGGCGGGAAGGAGTGGCCCTTCGTGTTCATCCGCTCGGCGTACAGCTTGATCAGGTCCTTGGCGATGTCCTTGACGGCGCGGCGCACCTTCGCCTTCGCCTTCTGCCAGTCGGCGCCGCCGAGGCGGTTCAGCCTCACGTTCGCGTCCTCGCGCGGGCCGATGTACTTCGAGACCATGTCGAGCTGGGTGACGGGCACGTAGAGCGTGTCGCCCCGCGCGTACTTCACCTGGATGTAGTCCTTCACCACGCCGTGCATGTCGATCTTGCGGATCCCTTCGAACACGCCGATGCCGTGCGTGGCGTGCACGATGTAGTCGCCGGGCGAAAGGTCGGAGATGTCGGTGATCTCCTGCCCGGTCCTGGCTTTTTTCGCCCGTTTCGTCTTGGGCGACGCCGTGCGGCCGCGGGTGATGAGGCCGAAGAACGCGCCGGGGTATTCGAGCCCCCCCGAAAGGGAGCCGGGGGTCACGACCACCTCGCCGCGCTCGATCTCCCGCGGGCGCTCCACATAGGCCGCGTTGACGTTCCGGGCGCGCAGGTCGTCGGCGACCGTTTTCGCCGAGCGCTCGTTCCCGGCCAGCACAGCGCAGGCCCACTTGTTTTCCAGCATGTTCTTCAGGTCTTCCGTCAGCAGCTCCATGCTGCCGTTCCAGGTGGAAAGCTGGCGCGCGGTCAGGTTCAGCACGGTGCGGACCGGCGTGTCGTAGCCGCCGTGGACGAAGGTGTCCAGGTAAACGGCGCCCCGCTGTTCAAACCGGTCCAGCGCGTAGGCCCAGTCCCGGCCGTAGGTGTCCAGCGTGCGGCAGAGCGTGCCGTCGGCAAGGTAGTCTTTGAGATCCTCGCCCCACTGCCACAGGGCGCTGCGCATCCGCTCGCGCGACTTGACCGGCTCGCTCGCGAACAGGAGCATGGCGTTGTCCAGGTAGTCGAACAGCGTGGCCGTTTTCCCGCCGTACAGGACGGGCAGGTATTTGTCCGCGTCGCCGAGGGGCAGGCCGCTTTTCAGCTTGTCGGATTCCCGGCTCAGCACGGCCCGCGCCGCCGGGGCGGTTTTTCCGCGCAGCCTGGAGGCAAGCGCGTCGATCTTTTCCGCCAGCCCCCGCGGGTCGGCCACAAGGGCTTCCGCCGCCGGGGAGACGGTCACGCTTTCCACCGTCTCGGTGCGGCGCTGCGTCATGGGGTCGAACAGCGAGAGCGTGTCGATCTCGTTGCCGAAGAACTCGGCCCGCACCGGGGCCGGCAGGCCGGGCGGAAAAAAGTCGAGGATGCCGCCGCGCCGGGAGTACTGCCCCGGCCCGTCGATCTGCCCCGCCTGTTCGTAGCCGCAGGCGGAAAGAACGCCCAGCGCTTTTTCCATCGGGACGTTCATCCCCCTTTTGAGCGTGACGGTGCGCCGCTTCAGCTCCGAGGGGGGGACGGTGAGCTGCAGGGCCGCGTCGATGCAGCAGACGACCGCGCCGCACCCGCCGTTCAGCAGCGAGGTCAGCGCGAGGATCCGCTGGTGCTCGTATTCGTGGGAGCTTCCCTCCGTGTCCCGGAACGAAAAATCCCGGAACGGGTAGAACAGGGTCCGGAGCCCCATGGCGGTCAGGTCGGAGCAGAGGCGGTTCGCTTCCGGCTCGTCGCCGGTCACGACAAAAGCCCTGCGCCCGAGCCGGGAGCAGAGCGAATAGATGATGTTGGCCTTGTGGACGCCGGCCACGCCGGTGACCGCCGCGGGCAGCCTTCGCCCGCGCACCGCCGACTCCAGGGCGGCGAATTCTTTCAGGCCGCCGATTGCGCTGTTGAGGAATTCCATGAAACTCTCCTTGCGGCGCGGCGCCGCATCCGGTGCCGCGCCGCTTTTGTCTCCGCCCTTTTCTTTGCGAAGAAAGGGCGGGCGAAAAGAAACGGCGGTGCGCCGGCTAATTGAAGCGGTTCATGGCTTCGTCCGCCCGGCCCTGCACCAGCAGCTCCACGGCGTCGCCCGCGTGCTCCACCGCCCCGCGGAACAGCCGCAGCTCGTCCTCCGAAAAGCGGGAGAGCACCCAGTCCGCAAGGTCCATCCGGTGGTCGGGCCGGTCCCCGGTGCCAAGCCGGATGCGCGGGAACGTGTCCTTCCCGGAAAGGCAGATGATGTTTTTCATCCCGTTCTGGCCGCCGTCGCTGCCTTTCAGGCGGATGCGGAGCTTTCCGGGCGGGAACGAGATGTCGTCGTAGATCACAATGACCCGTTCGGGCGGCAGTTTGTAGAAGTTCATCGCCTCGACCACGCTCCGGCCGCTGAGGTTCATGTAGGTGGAAGGCTTCAGCAGCAGCACTTTTTTCCCGCCGATCACGGCGGTTCCGCACAGCCCCTGGAATTTGAGCCGGTTCACTTTCGCGCCCGCCTGTTCCGCAATGTAGTCCAGCGCCATGAATCCGGCGTTGTGCCGCGTCCCCTCGTACTGCGCGCCGGGGTTGCCCAGGCCCGCGATCAGGAACTCGACGGGGCCCGCCGCCCCTTCCCTTTTTTGGAACAGATTCCGCATGTAACCCCTCCGCTTTTTCACACCTTTGCAGGACACGCCTTATGGCGGAATGGATCGCTCCATCCCGCCCGGCGGTTTCCTGTTTCGTTTTTTCGTTCTCTGCTGTTTTCCGGCCCGCTCAGCGGAACAGCGGCGAGACGGGCTTGTCTTCGTAGATGCGCTCAATCGCCTCGGCGAACAGCGGGGCGACGGAAAGCACCGTCATGTTCGGCAGCAGCTTTTCCGGCGGCAGGGGGATGGTGTCCAGAAGGACGAATTCCTTGATCCGGCTGTTCCGCAGACGCTCGACCGCCGGGCCGGAAAGCACGGCGTGGGTCGCGCAGGCGGTCACCTGCCGCGCGCCGTTTGCCAGAATGGCGTCCGCGGCGTTGCAGAGCGTTCCGGCGGTGTCGATCATGTCGTCCACCAGAATAATCTTTTTGTCCCGGACATTGCCGATGATGTTCATGACTTCGCTCACGTTCGCCTTCTGTCTGCGTTTGTCCACAATGGCGAGCGGGCAGCTGATGCGCTCCGCAAAGTTGCGCGCCCGCGTGACGGAGCCGAGGTCGGGGGATACAACCACATATTCGTCGCTGTGGCCGCTGATGCGTTCCTTAATATAGGAGGAGAGCACCGGCACGCCGCGCAGATGGTCCACGGGGATGTTGAAGAAGCCCTGGATCTGCGCGGCGTGCAGGTCCATGGTCAGAACGCGGTTCGCGCCGGCCGTCGTGAGCAGGTCCGCGACCAGCTTGGCGGTGATGGGGTCGTGCGCCTTGGCCTTGCGGTCCTGGCGGGCGTAGCCGAAGTACGGGATCACGGCGGTGATCCGCGCGGCGGACGCGCGTTTCATGGCGTCGATCATAATCAGCAGCTCCATCAGGTTGTGGTTGACGGGCGCGCAGGTGGACTGGACGATGAAACAGTCGGAGCCGCGCACGGAATCGAAGATGGAGACCGAGATCTCCCCGTCGCTGAAGGTGCCCACTTCGCTTTTGCCCATGGGAAGCCCCAGGCACTGCGCGATCTGTTCGGCAGCCGCCCGGCTGGCGCTCGCGGCGAAAATTTTGATGTCTTTTCCGTGAAAACTCATTTCCTTAATAATCCCCCTAAAAATATTGGCGGAACTTTGTTCCGGGTTCGGGCGGCGCGCCGCCCGTGTTTTGCGGTGGGAATCCGTTCAGCGCAGGACCGTGAACGGCACGGGATTTTCGTTGGGCGCGACGGTGCATCCCCGTCCCCTCACGCTGTCGAGGACCGCCCCCGCGCCGACGGCGCAGTCTTCCAGCACGGTGCCCGGCCCTACGGTGCAGCCGTCCCCGAGCGCGGTGCGCCCGCGCAGGATGGTACCGGGGAGCACGGTGCAGTTCCGGCCGATGGTGACGTCGGGGCCGACGATCACGCCGTCCGTGCACGGGATCTCGACCCCCGCGCGCAGGTGCGCGTCCAGAACCGCGTCCCGCGCGATGGCGTTCAGCTCGCGGAGCTGCCGGCAGTCGTTCGCGCCCTTCACCGCGTTCGCGCTTCCGGCGGCGCACGCCCCGGCCCGTTTGCCCTGCGCGATCAGCAGTTCCACGGCGTCCGTCAGGTAGTATTCCCCCTGCGCGTTGCCGTTCCGAAGCCGCGGCAGGGTGGCCAGAAGGTCGTCCGTGCGGAACCAGAACGCGCCGGAGTTGACCTCTCTGACCGCGCGCTCCTGCGGCGAAGCGTCCTTTTCCTCCACAATGGCGCGCAGCTGCCCGTCCCCGCCGGAGCGGATGATGCGTCCGTAGCCCGCGGGGTTGTCCAGAAGCGCGGAAATCACCGTGACGGAGTTTCCCTTTTCCCGGTGTTCGCGGAAAGCCTTTTGAATGGTGGCGGAGCCGAGGAACGGCGCGTCCCCGTTCAGGACCAGCACGTCCGCCCCGGCCGCTTCCGAGCGCAAAAAATCGGCCGCCATCATCACGGCGTGCCCGGTGCCCTTGCGCTCCGGCTGGAAGACCGAAACAACATGGGGGTCGTGCTCCGCAAGGTAGGCGTCCACCTGTTCGCGCAGGAACCCGGTCACCACGCAGATCCTTTTGATCCGCGCGCCGCGGGCGGCGTCCAGCACCCACTGGAGCATCGGCTTGAACAGGACCGGCGAAAGACATTTCGGGCGGTCCTGCTTCATCCGCTTCCCCTCGCCGCCGGCAAGGATGACGGCACAGTTCTGCTGAGACATTCTATTTCCTCCATAACTTAAAACCGCTGCTGAATTTCCCTTTCTATTATCTCATATAAATTTGTTTTTTCAAGCCAAATGTTAAAATTCAGGGCGTTTTGTAAAATGAGGAAGAACGTTTTTGAAGTTCAAGGGAATTTTTTATATTCCGGTACAAACTTTTGCAAAATAATATAGCTTTTGCGCCTGCGATTTGTTATAATACCTTTTGAGCGTTCGTCTGCGGACAAACACTATAATGCTCATTAAAAATTTTTTAGTCCCAGTTTCATACATTTTATAGGAGGTAATGTTTATGAGTCGTAAGTACCTGTACTACTTCACCGAGGGCAGCAAGGCCTTTCGCGGCGACATGACCACGATGAAGAATATTCTGGGCGGCAAAGGCGCCGGCCTGGCGGAAATGACCGCGGCCGGGATGCCGGTGCCGCAGGGCTTTACCATTACGACCGATGCCTGCACCCAGTATTACACGGACGGCCGGCAGATCAATGCGGAGATCCAGAAGGACATCTTCGAGCATATGAAGGGCCTTGAGAAGATCACCGGAAAGACTTTCGGCGACAACAGCAACCCGCTTCTGGTTTCCGTCCGCTCCGGCGCACGGCAGTCCATGCCCGGCATGATGGACACCATCCTGAACCTGGGCCTGAACGACGAGTCCGTGGAAGGCCTGGCCGGAAAGACCAAAAACCCTCGTTTTGCTTACGACAGTTACCGCCGTTTCGTCCAGATGTTTTCGGACGTTGTCATGGGCGTTTCCAAGAGCCTGTTTGAGGACGAGATCGACAAGCTCAAGGCCGAGAAGGGCGTTAAGAACGACATCGACCTGACCGCAGACGACCTGAAAAAGCTGGTCGGAATTTTCAAGAAAATCTATGAGGACAACGAGCACAAGGCGTTCCCGCAGGACCCCAAGGAGCAGCTCATCGAAGCGGTGAAGGCTGTTTTCCGCAGCTGGGACAACCCGCGCGCGAACGTTTACCGCAAGATGAACGAGATCCCGTACGAGTGGGGCACCGCCGTCAACGTCCAGCAGATGGCGTTCGGCAACTCCGGCGACCATTCCGGCACGGGCGTCGCGTTCACCCGAAACCCGGCGACGGGCGAAAAGAAGCTGTTCGGCGAATACCTCATCAACGCGCAGGGCGAGGACGTTGTCGCCGGCGTCCGCACGCCGTCCCCCATCAGCCACCTGAAGGATCAGATGCCGGAAGTGTACGACCAGTTCTCCGACATTGCCACCCGGCTGGAAAACCATTTCAAGGACATGCAGGACATGGAGTTCACCATCGAGGACGGCCACCTGTTCATGCTGCAGACCCGTAACGGCAAACGCACCGCCCAGGCGGCCCTGAAGATCGCGTGCGACCTCGTGGACGAGGGCATGATCGACGAAGAGGAAGCCGTCCTGCGCGTGGAGCCGAAACAGCTCGACGCCCTGCTGCACCCGCAGTTCGACGCCGAAGCCTTGAAAAAGGTCAAGGCGATCGGCCACGGCCTCGCGGCTTCCCCGGGCGCTGCCTGCGGCAAGGCCGTGTTCAGCGCCGACGATGCGAAGGCGTGGGCGAAGAAGGGCGAAAAGGTCGTCCTCGTCCGCCTGGAGACTTCCCCGGAAGACATTGAGGGCATGGCTTCCGCCCAGGGAATCCTCACGGTGCGCGGCGGCATGACCTCGCACGCCGCCGTTGTCGCGCGCGGCATGGGCACCTGCTGCGTGTCCGGCTGCGGAGACATCGTCGTCGACTACGACAAAAAGCAGTTCACCCTCGCGGGCAAAACCATTAAAGAGGGCGACTATATCTCCATCGACGGCTCCACCGGCAACGTCTACGACGCCGCCATTCCGACCGTTCCGGCCACCATTTCCGGCAACTTCGGCCGTTACATGGCGTGGGCGGATAAGGTCCGCAGGCTGCAGGTCTTCACCAACGCGGACACCCCGCGCGACGCGAAGCAGGCCCGCCAGTTCGGCGCGGAGGGCATCGGCCTCACCCGCACCGAGCACATGTTCTTCGAGGGAACCCGCATCAAGGCCATGCGCGAAATGATCGTCGCCGAGACGACCGAAGAGCGCAGAAAGGCCCTCGCCAAGATCATGCCTTACCAGCAGGGCGACTTTGAGGGCCTTTACACCGCCATGGAAGGGCGCCCGGTCGTCATCCGCTTCCTCGATCCGCCGCTCCACGAATTCCTGCCGACCAAGGAAGCCGACATTAAGGAGATCGCCGGCGAGCTCGGCATCACCGTCGGGCACCTCAAGGACGTCATCGCCAGCCTGCACGAGTTCAACCCGATGATGGGCCACCGCGGCTGCCGTCTGTGCGTCACCTATCCTGAGATCGCCGAAATGCAGACGACGGCCGTCATCAACGCCGCCATCAACGTCAACAAGGCGCATCCGGGATACAACATCGAGCCGCGCATCATGATCCCGCTGGTGGGCGAGCTCAAAGAGCTGAAATATGTGAAGAGCACCATTGTTGCCACAGCCGATAAGCTGATTGCCGACGCGGGCGTGAAGATGAAGTACCAGATCGGCATCATGATCGAGCTTCCGCGCGCGGCCCTGACTGCGGGCGACCTTGCGAAGGAAGCCGAGTTCTTCAGCTTCGGCACGAACGACCTGACGCAGATGACCTTCGGCTTCAGCCGCGACGACGCCGGGAAGTTCCTCGACTCGTACTATGAGAAGAAGATCTACGAATCCGATCCGTTCGCGCACCTCGACCAGGTCGGCGTGGGCAAGCTGATTCAGATGGCCGTAAAGGACGGACGCGCCACCAGGCCGGACATCCACCTCGGCATCTGCGGCGAACACGGCGGCGACCCGTCTTCCGTCGAGTTCTGCCATTTCGCCGGCCTCGACTATGTCTCCTGCTCGCCGTACCGCGTGCCGATTGCCCGTCTTGCCGCGGCACAGGCCGCCATCAAGGACAAGAGGACGAAGGCAGCGAAATAATCGCGGCTTTCCCCGGTATCAAGGAATTCCCCCGTCGTTCGGCGGGGGAATTTTTATCAGGGAGGCGATCCGTTTGACGAAAAAACAGACAAAATTCGTGGTGTGCGTGCTTCAGGGCCTGTTGCTCGTCCTGCTCTTTCTGCCGTCGGCGAAAGGGCCTGGGGCGAACCCGTCCCTGCTGAATGCGTTCGACCTTGCCCGCAAATATTCAGACCTCGGCCTCGCTTACGACGCGCGGGTCTACATCATGCTGGCGGCATGCGGCCCCGTCGTGACGGCCCTGAGCCTGTTCCTGCTGCACGGAAGGAAGAACTTCGGCGTGGGGGCGTGTGTCTGCGCGCTCACGGCCGTGGTGCACGCGTGCTTTTACACGTCGGTGAGAAGCCTGATGACCGGCACCGTCACGGTGACGGGGCTGTACGGCATCATGGTCCTTCTTGCCGTCGCGGGCATGATGGCGGAAATCTACGGCTACCTGACTTCGGACACCGCGGCCGGGAAATCCGGCGGCTCCGGCCGTGAGAAAACAGCCGAAAAGGAAGAAAAAAGGTGACGTCATGGCGGACGTTGTGATTCTGGGCAGAGGGCCGGCGGGCATTTCCACAGCCCTTTATACCGCGCGCGCCGGGCTGGACACGCTGGTGATCGGGCGCGGCGGCGGTTCCCTTTTAAAAACGGATAAAATCGAAAATTATTACGGCTTTGCGGAGCCCGTCCCGGGAAAGACCCTGCTGGAAAACGGCGTGGCGCAGGCCCGGCGCGTCGGCGCGGAGATCGTGGAGGACGAGGTCGTGGGCATCGCCTTCGATTCCCGGTTCGCCGTCAGCACGGCGTCGGGCCTGTTCCGCGCGCCGTTCGTCGTTCTGGCAACCGGTTCTTCGCGCCGGGCGCCCAAGATTCCCGGGCTTGCGGAATTCGAGGGGCGCGGGGTCAGCTACTGCGCGGTCTGCGACGGCTTTTTTTACCGGCGGAAGAACGTCGCCGTCCTCGGTGCGGGCGATTACGCCCTGCACGAGGCGGCGGAGCTCCTTCCGCTCGCTGCGAAGGTCACCGTTCTGACGGACGGGGAGGAGCCGCGGGCGAAGTTTCCGCCGGAGCTGGCGGTGGAAAAGAAGAAAATCGGGGCGCTGTTCGGCGGGGAGAAGCTGGCGGGCGTCCGCCTTGCGGACGGCTCCGAGCTGGAAACGGCGGGCCTTTTCGTGGCGCTCGGCGTGGCCGGGAGCACCGACCTCGCGCGAAAGCTCGGCGTGCAGACGAAAGGTCCGGCGGTCGTCGTGGACGAAGACCGGCGGACGAACGTCCCCGGCTTCTACGCCGCGGGCGACTGCACCGGCGGCCTGATGCAGATCTCCAAGGCCGTCGCCGACGGCGCTATCGCCGGGACTTCCGTGGTGAAAGCGTTCCGGGCGCAGAGCGCCGTTCGGTCCGCCCCGTAGATGCGGCTGACCGAAAAGCGCCGTCCAGCCCGCCCCATACGATGGAGTTGGCCGGCGGACCCGGCCCGACCGAAGCAGTGCGCCGCCTTCGCAAGACCGGGGCCCCATGCGGGCACACTTGCTTCGCAGCGTGCCCGGCGTCGCCCCTGATTTGCTGCGCTTGCGCACAGCCCCGGTCGGGCCGGAAACCAGTCGAAGGGAAAACGATCCTGCTATGGATTATTCAAAAATCGTATCCCCGTTGCTGAAATGGTACAAGCGGAACGCGCGCTCCCTTCCGTGGCGGGATGATCCCACGCCTTACCGCGTGTGGATTTCGGAGATCATGCTCCAGCAGACGCGCGTGGAAGCGGTCAAGCCGTATTTCGAACGGTTCCTGCGGGAGATTCCGGATGTCCGGGCGCTTGCCGAAATTCCCGAGGGGCGGCTCCTGAAACTCTGGGAAGGGCTCGGGTATTACAGCCGGGCGCGCAGCCTGAAAAAAGCCGCCGGCGTCCTTTTGGAGCAGTACGGCGGCCGACTTCCGGCAAGCGCGGAAGAGCTCAAAAAGCTGCCCGGCATCGGCGAGTACACCGCCGGGGCCATCGCGTCCATCGCCTACGGCCTGCCGGAGCCGGCCGTGGACGGCAACGTCCTGCGCGTGGCGGCCCGTCTGGCCGCTTCGCACCGCGATGTTTCCGCGCCGGGCGTAAAACGGGAGCTTCGGGAATCCCTGCGGGCGGTTTATCCGGCCGGAAACGCCGGGGCGTTCACGCAGTCCCTGATGGAGCTCGGCGCCACGGTCTGCCTGCCGAACGGGGCGCCCCTGTGCGGGGCGTGCCCGCTCGCCGGGCTGTGCGAAGCGCGCCGGAAGGGGGAGGAAGCCGCCCTGCCGGTCAAGGCGCCGAAAGCGGAGCGCAGGAAAGAAGACCGCACGGTTTTCCTCATCCTCTGCGGCGGAGCCGTGGCCGTCCGAAGGCGGCCGGAGACCGGCCTGCTCGCGGGGCTTTGGGAATTTCCCGGCGTCGGCGGGGCGCTTTCCCCGGAGCGGGCGGAAAACGTTCTGCGCGGGTGGGGCCTTTCCGTCGGGACGATGGAGCCGCTGCCGAAGGCAAAGCATGTCTTTTCCCATATCGAGTGGCGCATGACCGGCTATTTCGTTCGGGTGCCAAAGACGGCGGCGGGGTTTGCCTGGGCGGAAATTCCCGCCCTGTTCCGCGATTATGCGGTCCCTTCCGCCTTCCGCGCGCACCTGAAATTCTTGCGGGACCATGGGTCGCCGTGATATAATAAGCGGCGGAGATTCCATACAGAAACCGGCCGGAGAGGCGCAGCGGGCCAAACCGCATCCCCGTTCTGCCGGAGGGCGAAGGGGATATTGCTATGGCGCTTTCCGCCATGCGCAGAAAATCGGAAGGGATGATGGTCGCCGCGGCGCTGCTCTGGAGCACCGGCGGCGTGCTGATCAAGCTGATCCCGTGGAATGCCATGGTCATCGGCGGGGCGCGCAGCCTGCTGGCCGCCGGCGTCCTGCTGATCTATATCCGGCTGTCGGGGGCGAAAATCCGCTTTAACCGTTATTCCGTTTCTTCGGGAATCTGCATGGCCGGCCTGCTGTTCTCCTTTGTGGTGGCAAATAAGCTGACCACGGCCGCCAACGCGATCGTGATCCAGTACACGTCCCCCGCGTTCATCCTGATTTTTTCCGCGCTGTTTTTTCGACAGAAATTCCGCAGGGCCGACGTGGCCGCCGTCGTTTTTACCATTTTTGGCATTTCCCTGTTCTTTTTCGACCGCCTGACGCCGGGCCATCTGCTCGGGAACTGCGTTGCCGTCCTTTCCGGCATCCTCTGCGCGCTCGACTATATCATCTGCGGCCGGGCGGACACCGATTCCCGCCTGAGCGGCATTTTGTTTTCCCATGTCGCCGCGGCGGCGGCCGGCCTCGCGTTTGTGCCCGCCTTCCCGCCCGTAATGACCCCGGCCGCCGTCTGGAGCGTTCTGGCGCTCGGCATTTTCCAGATCGGCGTTTCCTATATTTTCTATGCCCTCGCGCTCCGCGGCTGCCCGCCGCTCGCCTGTTCCCTCATCGGGGCGGTCGAGCCGCTCCTGAACCCGGTGTGGGTTTTCCTCTACAACGGGGAATCACCCGGGAAATTCGCCCTGCTGGGCGGCGCGGTCGTTCTGGTGTCCGTGACCGGCTGGTGCGTCTGGCGCGACCGCTTTGTCGCCGCGCATTCCGGGGCGGCGTAAAACGGCAAATTCAGTCTTCACAGAGAAACGGAGAGTGGACCATGTCGATTCAAAAAAGAAAAGTGGTTGTGACCGGCCCGGGGCATGTCGGCTCGCACTGCGGGTTCAGCCTCATCGCGCAGGCGATGGATCTGGCCGACGCGGTGAACGACCTGCCGCTCCGCGCCGGCCGCCCGGCGGTTGTAAATCCCAAACGGCCACGCTATAATAGGAAGCAGGGCGATTTTAGGCTGGAAGAAGGATCCGAATGGCGAAAGTAATATCCGTTTCAAACCAGAAGGGCGGCGTGGGAAAAACGACCACGGTTTGCTCCGTCGCCGCGGGGCTGAAAAAAAGGGGCCGCCGCGTGCTCGCCATCGACCTCGACCCGCAGGGGAACCTCGGGTTCAGCGTGGGCGCCGACACGGAAACGAGCGCCACCGTTTACGACGTGCTGAAAGGCGAGGTCAAAACGCAGTACGCCATTCAGAAGCTTCCGGCCATGGACATCATCATCTCCAGCATCCTTTTGAGCGGCATTGAGCTGGAGTTTACCGACCGGGGCCGCGAGTTCCTGCTCAAGGACGCGCTCCGGCCCGTGCAGGACCGGTACGATTATATCCTGCTGGACACGCCCCCGGCCCTCGGCATCCTGACCATCAATGCGTTTACGGCTTCGGACACCATCATCGTCCCGACACTTTCCGACATTTTCAGCCTTCAGGGCATCGCCCAGCTGTATGAAACGGTGGAGCGCGTGAAACAATACTGCAACCCCAACATTTCCATCGCGGGCATCCTGCTGACGAAATTCAATCCGCGCACGCTGCTGAGCCGCGAGATCCGCGGGACGGCGGAGCTGATCGCGCGGGACCTGCATATCCGCGTGTTTGACACGTTCATCCGCAGCAGCGTGGCGGCCGGCGAGGCGCAGTCCGTGCAGAGAAGCCTGTTCGACTATTCCCCGCGCAACAATATTACGCGCGACTATAAGAAATTTATCGACGAACTGCTTGCGGAAGGGGTATAGCGGCTATGGCGAGAACGAAACGGGAAATCGACAAGGAACGGATGTATAAAAAGCTGATGCCTTCCGGACGCAGGGCCGCGAAGGCACCCGCGGAAAACGCCGCGCGGGACGCGGGCGGCGCCAGGGCGGAAAGCGCAGCCGCGGCAGCAGCCCGCACGTCCGCCGCGCGCCGGCCGTCCGGACCGCGGCGGGTGGCCGTCCCGGCGATGGACAACCGGCGGACGGCCGTGGTGAACACCATGGAAGCCGCCGTCCTGGGGAAGCTGGATTCCGTTCTCGAACGTTTTTCCTGTTGCCGGTGCGACCGCTGCAAAAAAGACATCGTGGCGCTTGCGCTCAACAAGCTGCCGCCCCGGTACAAGGTGCTGGCGGAAGGCCAGCCGCAGCCGGACCTCGACCCGCAGACCAACGCGCAGGTCGTCGCGGCGATGATCCAGGCGGTGATCAAAGTCCGGGCGAACCCGAGGCACTGAATCCGCCCTTTCCCGTTCCGGCGCCGCGGAAAGGACGCGGGTTTTCCCCGTAAAATTTCCGGATTCGGATTGGAGGCACGTTTTATGTACGAAGAGATTGCCGAACAGGCGAAAACAGCGGTGGAAGAACTGCTGCAGGTGGCCGGCCTGAAAGCGGGCGGCCTTTTTGTCGTGGGCTGCTCTTCCAGCGAGATCGGGGGCCATAAAATCGGCTCCGATTCCAACGTGGAAGCGGCCAATGCGGTTTTCGGCGCGATTTACCCCGTGCTGAAGGCAAGGGGCATTTACCTCGCGGCGCAGTGCTGCGAGCATCTGAACCGCGCGCTGATCGTGGAGCGCGAGGCGGCGGAGAAGCACCGCATCCCCATCGTGAACGTCGTCCCGCAGCCGAAGGCGGGCGGGTCGTTTGCGACGGCCGCGTACCACGCGTTCGAGCATCCGGCCGCCGTGGAGGAGCTGAGTGCCCAGGCCGGCATCGACATCGGAGACACGCTCATCGGCATGCACCTGCAGCCGGTCGCGGTCCCGGTGCGCGTCTCCCTGCGGAAAATCGGCGAGGCGAACCTCGTCTGCGCCCGCACCCGGCCGAAGTTCATCGGCGGCGGCCGCGCGCATTACGACGAGCAGATGATGTAAAAAGGCGCCCCGGCGGGCGGAAGGGAAGGACAGGAGGGCGTTCCGGCGCTTTCCTGTCCTTTTTTATCCCGGCTTTCCCCCGGTCCGGGCATGGGGCCCGCGGGCTTTTTGAAAAGAACGGGGAAAACTTGTGCGGGGGGGAAAAGCATGTTATAATCAAAAACAACGGAAGAATGTGAATTTTTGCGGCCGGCTCCGCCGGCTTTTTTCAAACAGGAGGAAACGTGCGTGAAGGGCGTTTTTCGTTCCACCGGCTTTAAAATCCTTGTCGTCGTGCTGTTCGCCATGTTCTGCCTGATGCTGTACACTTCCAATGCGGGCAGCTCGGTCACGGCGAAGCTTTTCGGCTTCGTCACCACCCCCATGCAGCGCATCAGCACCCTGGTGACGAACAACGCCGCCGTGACGGCGCGGTCCGCCGCCCAGTCCAAGGATGAGCTGATCGCCGAAAATCAGAAGCTGAAGGAACAGGTGGACGAGCTGAATAAAAAGCTGGTCAATTACTACACGTATCAGCAGGAAAACGCACAGCTGCGCAAATTTCTGGAGCTGAAGAACGAAAACCGGGACTTCAAGCCGGTTTCCGCCGCGGTGATCGGCCGCGACCCCGGCAGCCTGTTCGGCCAGTTCACGCTGGACCAGGGGTCGCAGTCCGGAATTTCTCTCAACGACCCGGTGGTGACGGAAGCGGGCGTCGTCGGCTGGGTTTCCGCCGTCAATTCCACTTACAGCCAGGTGACGACCATCCTGTCGCCCGAAACGAAAATCAGCGCGATCGACAAGGTCAACCGCGAAACCGGCGTCGTCGGCTGCGACATCCGGTCCGCCGACCAGGGCTTCGTCAAGTTCCAGTACCTTTCCACCGGCACCAGAGTCAAAGCCGGCGACCTCGTTGTCACGAACGGCATCGGCGGCGTTTATCCGCGCAACCTGATCATCGGCACCGTCCGCGCGGTGAAGCACAGCCAGTACGACGTTTCGCTGTACGCCGAAGTGACGCCCGCCGTCAACGCCAAGGAAGTCCGCGATGTCATGGTGATCACCGCCTTCCAGGGGAAAGGGCAGGCGATGCCGTCCGTGGCGACGCCGGCGTCTTCTTCCGCGTCTTCTTCCGGGGGCCGGTAATATGACGAAATACCGGGTCATCCGCTGGTTTGCCTATGTGCTTGAAATCATCGTGATTTTTGTTTTGCAGGAAACGCCGGGCCTTCTTCCGGAGCTGTGGGGAGCCAGACCGGTGGCGGTGATTCCCGCCGTGCTTTCCATTGCCATGTTTGAAAGCAGGGGCCCTGCCATGGCTTTCGGGCTTTTCGGGGGGCTGCTGATCGACTT
>JALCPO010000010.1 GCA_022650455.1 Oscillospiraceae bacterium | reverse complement strand
ACCTCGGGGATCCGAAGGATTATCCGGAGACCACCATCAGCAGCTACAGCGACCCGCGTCAGGCGCGGGAAAAGCGTTCGCCCCGCGCGCCTGACGCGGCAGCTGGCCGGGCGCGGCTCGCGCACGAGCTGCGCAGCGAGGAAAAAGGCAGGAAGAACCGGCGCTTTTTCCGCCTGATCTGGTTCTCTTTGGTCCTCATGGCATCCCTGCTGACGGCAAAATACGCGGTGACCGGCGTCAACGATATGCTTGCGGTGGGCCGGCAGCCGGTCAAGGTTACGGTGGAAGTGCCGAAGAACGCGACGCCGTCCCAGCTCGCGCGGATCCTTTATGACGGCGGCGCCATCCGGGACGTCCGCTTTTTTGAGCTTTACGGGGCGCTCACCCGGGCGCCTAAGCAATACGGCGGCGGAAGCTACCAGATCACGACGGGCATGGACTACGAGGCGCTCATCAATACCATCCGGTCGTCCAAAAACCGTGTGGATACGGTGAAGATCACGTTCGCCGAAGGCATGGACGCGCTCGAGATCGCCGCCAAGCTGGAGAAAAGCGGGGTGTGCTCCGCCAGGGACGCGCTCAAGGCATTCAACACCGCCGCGCTGGACAGCCGTTTCGACCTGCTCGGCGCCGTCAAAAATGCGCCGTCCCGTTACTATAAGCTGGAAGGGTATCTGTTCCCCGACACATACGAGTTTTATAAGAATGAGGAACCGGCGCAGATCGTGGAGAAGATGGTGAGCAACTGCAACCAGAAGCTCACCAAGCAGATCCGGGACCAGGCGAAGGCGAAGAACATGACCGTCGACCAGATGCTGACGCTGGCTTCCATGATCCAGGCGGAAGCGGCCGATAAGGACGACATGTACCGTGTGGCGTCGGTGTTCCACAACCGGCTGGAGAGCAAAGATCCGGCGCTGCTGCACCTGGATTCCGACCCGACGACGTATTACCCGTACCGCCGCAAGTCGCTTGTCCCGGAAAACATCCGCAATACCTATAAAAGCCGGTACGACACCTACACCGTCAAAGGGCTCCCCGCGGGGCCGGTCTGCAACCCGGGCATGGACGCGGTCAACGCGGCTCTGAACCCGGCGTCCACGGATTACTACTATTTCTGCCACGACAGTAAGGGGAAGGCCTATTACGCGAAGACTCTGGCCGCGCACGACGCCAACCTGAAAAAAGCGGGGCTGAAGTAATGCGGACGATGCGGTGGAGCCGCGAGTCCGGGCTGCCGGAGCTGCTTTCCCCCGCGGGGGACCGCGAGCGGCTCGAGGCCGCCGTTCGGTTCGGGGCCGACGCGGTCTACCTGGCGGGAAAGGAGTTCGGCATGCGCACCGCCTGCCCGAATTTCGGCATGGATGAGCTGGCTTCGGCGGCGGAGTATGCGCATGGGGCGGGTGTGCGCGTTTATCTGGCCTGCAACAGCGTGATGCGCAACGGGGACTATGACCGCCTGCCCGCCTTTCTGGCCGGGGCGAAGGACGCCGGCGTGGATGCGTTCATCCTGACCGACCTCGGCGCGCTGGACCTCGCGCGGAAATACGCGCCCGGCGTCGCCGTCCATATCTCCACGCAGGCGGGCGTCGCCGGCTGGGCGGCGGCAAACGCGTTTTATCGGCTCGGCGCGAAGCGCGTCGTCCTGGCCCGCGAGCTCACGCTGGAAGAGATCGCGGAGATCCGCGCGAAAACACCGGAGGACCTGGAGCTGGAAGCCTTTGTCCACGGGGCGATGTGCGTGTCGTTTTCCGGCCGCTGCCTGCTTTCCGAGTATCTCGCGGGGCGGGACGCGGACCGCGGGAACTGCGCGCAGCCGTGCCGGTGGAAATACGCGCTGGTGGAGGAAACCCGTCCGGGCCGGTACATGCCGGTTGCGGAGGACGGCGGAGGCTCCTATATTCTGAACTCCCGGGACCTGTGTATGGTGCGGCATATCCCCAAAATGGCGCGCGCCGGGGTCGGCAGCCTCAAGATCGAGGGGCGCGCAAAGTCCGCCTACTACACGGCGGTCGCCACGAACGCCTACCGCCGCGCGCTGGACGAGTTCGCGCGGGACCCGGACGCCCCGCTTTCCCCGTGGATTCCGGAGGAACTGGAAAAGATCAGCCACCGCGAGTACAGCACCGGTTTTTATCTGGGCGGAACGCCGGGGCAGGTTTCCGGGAACGGCGGCTATGTGCGCGGCTGGGAAGTGATCGCGGTCTGCGAGGGCATGCGCGGCGGGTACGCGGTGCTTTCCGAGCGGAACCGTTTTTTCCGCGGGGATACGGCCAGCGTTCTGGAACCGGGCGCCGCGCCGTATGAGCTGCGCCTCGCCGAGCTTTTCGACGATGAGGAAAATCCCCTGGACTGCGCCAACCGCACGATGATGACCGTGCTGGTGCGGACGGAACGCCCTTTGGCAAAAGGCGCCATTCTCCGGAAGCGGACCGGCGATGTTTAAAAAATCCCCCGTTGGGCAAAAATAGCCCCACGGGGGTCTTTTTATGGCAAAACGTACGGCAGTCCTGTTTTTTACCTTTACTCTGGCCATGTTTTTCTGCGCCCTGACCATTTTCCGGCTTTCCGGCGGTGTCCAGCTTGCGGAAGCCGCCGCGCAGCAGCAGACGTTCGACGTCACGGTCGCTTCCCTGCGCGGCACGGTCTACGACAGCAGCCTGAACGCCCTCACGGGGGACGGCGAAGCGGAGTACGCCGCGGCGGCGGTTCCGTCGATCGAGGCCGCGAACGCGCTGAGCCGGGTCCTCTCTCCGTCCGAAATGAAGCCGGTCTATACGCTGCTGACCGCGGGCAGGCCGTTTACCCTGAAGCTTCCCAAAAAAATTTCCGTGCCCGGCATCGACGTCTTTTCCCTGAAAAAGCGTTATGCCGACCGCCAGACCGCGGTGCATGTCCTCGGCTACCTTGACGGCTCCGGGAACGGCGCCGCCGGGGTTGAGAAGGCGTTCGACCGCCAGCTCTCCGGAAATCGGGGGAAGATCACGGTTTCCTATCCCGTGGACGCGATGAACCGCGTCCTTTCCCGGGAGCGGCGGACCGTGTCCGACGCCTCCGCCCTGCAGAACGGCGGCGTTGTCCTCACGCTCGACCGGTCCGTCCAGGCCCTCGCGGAGCAGTCCGCCGCGAAGTACCTCAAAAAAGGGGCGGTCGTCGTGCTGGAAGTCCCGTCCGGAAAGATCCGCGCCATGGTCAGCCTGCCGTCGTTCTCCCCGAACCGGGTGGCGTCGGTGCTGAATTCCGCGGATTCCCCCCTGCTCAACCGCGCCACGTCCGCCTACAGCGTCGGGTCCGTGTTCAAGCTGGCCGCCGCCGCGTCCGCCCTGGAGTACGGCATCTCCCCCGACGAGACCTACACCTGCACCGGCTCCATCGAGGTCGACGGTGCGGCTTTCCATTGCTTCAACGGCCAGAGCCATGGGACGGAGAACATGAAGCAGGCCATCGCGAATTCCTGCAACACCTATTTTGTCCATCTGATGCAGAAGGTCCCGCAGGCGGACTTTCTGCAGATGGCGCGGAAGCTGGGCTTCGGCCGTTCGTCTCCCATCGCGCCCGGCATGAGCCCCGACCCGGGCGTCCTGCCCGATCTGAACAGCCTGAAGGTTCCCCGCGCCCTGGCAAATTTTTCCTTCGGACAGGGCGATCTGACCGCTACGCCGCTCCAGGTCGCCGCCATGGTCAACGCGATCGCCTCGGACGGCAAGTTTACGCAGCCGTACCTGTACGAAGGGCTGGTGAACGACAAGAAGCAGTTCACCGAAAGGGCCGGGCCGCAGCAGGGGACGCGCGTGATGTCCGAAAAGACCGCGGGGCTTCTGCGGGATTTTATGAAGGCGTCCATCGACTCCGGCACCAGCCGCAAGGGCAAGCCGTCTCTCACCACGGCCGGGGCGAAAACCGCCACCGCCCAGACGGGCAAGTTCGTAAACGGCGTCGAAACGGTGGAGTCATGGTTCGCCGGCTTCTGTCCCTATGAAAACCCGCGCTATGCCGTCGTGGTCTTCGCGGAGGGCGGCGACGGGGGCGGAGCCACCTGCGGCCCGGTTTTCCGCGACCTTGCCGACGGGCTGTACCGCCTTTCCGCCGGGTCATGACCGGTGTCCCGGCCCGCCGCATCTGCGCGGAAAAGGGGGGCGTCGTCTTTTTCCGCGCGCCCGGAATACCCGTTGACTTTTGCGCCCTTCCGGTTTATACTGAAAAAGCATTCAAAAAATGAATCAAAAAGGCGACGAAGGGCAAAAAACACGGGGATTCCGGCAAAGAGAGGGAACCGGCGGTGGAAGGTTCTCACGGAAGCCGTGCGGAAGCCGGCCCCGAGCCCCGTGCCGGAGAGGCGCGGCGTTTCCCGCGTTAAGGGATTCGAGCGGCGCCGATCCTGGCGCAATTTGGGTGGTACCACGGATTTTTCCGTCCCATGGGGCGGGGAAGTCTTATTTTTTTGCACGGCGGTCAGGCTCTGCGGGGAACGCCGGAAGGCTGTCTTTTTCCATATTACCGGGGCCGAACGGGACAAATTGGGGAAAAATAATTTATTGTTTAAAAATTAGCTTCCACGGGCTAAATTTTCCCCCTGTTGGCGGGTATTATGGAAGGACTTTTCAGCGGGCAGACCATGGAACCGGAAATGCGTTCTTTTCCGGGGCGGGGCCGGGCCGATACGGACGGAAATGGAGAGAAAAAAGCGTATGAAATGGACGGGACTGAATGAACTTCGCGAAAAGTATCTGTCGTTTTTTGAGTCGAAGGGGCATCTGCGGCTGCCGAGCTTTTCCCTGATCCCGAAGGATGACAACAGTCTGCTGCTGATCAACTCCGGCATGGCGCCGATGAAAAAGTACTTTACCGGCGAGGTGACGCCTCCGCGCAGGCGCGTGACGACCTGTCAGAAATGCATCCGCACGGGCGACATCGAGAACGTCGGCATCACGGACCGCCACGGCACGTTCTTCGAGATGCTCGGCAACTTTTCGTTCGGCGATTATTTCAAGCACGAGGCCACGGCCTGGGCGTGGGAGTTCTGCACCAGGGCGCTGGAGCTCCCGGTCGAAAAGCTGTGGGTCACCATCTACCGGGACGACGACGAGGCGTTCGACATCTGGACGAAGGAGGTCGGCGTGGACCCGGCGCGCATCGTGCGCCTCGGCAAAGAGGATAATTTCTGGGAGCACGGCTCCGGCCCCTGCGGCCCTTGCTCCGAGATCTATTTCGACCGCGGGGAGAAATACGGCTGCGGCAAGCCGACCTGCGGCGTGGGCTGCGACTGCGACCGCTACGTGGAATTCTGGAACGTCGTTTTTTCGCAGTTCAACAGCGACGGCAAGGGGCATTACCCGCCGATGGAGCACCCGAATATCGACACCGGCATGGGCCTGGAACGTCTCGCCTGCATCATGCAGAACGTGGATAACCTGTTCCTCGTCGACACTGTGCAGAACATCATGAAGCACGTCTGCCGCCTTTCCGGCGTTAAGTACGGCGAGGACCCGAAAAAGGATATTTCCCTGCGCGTCATCACCGACCACATCCGCGGCGCCGCCTTCATGATCGGCGACGGCGTCATGCCCTCGAACGAGGGCAGAGGCTACGTCCTCCGCCGCCTGCTCCGCCGGGCGGCGCGCCACGGTCGCCTGCTCGGGCTGCGCGGCGCGTTCCTCTATCAGGTCGCGGACACGGTGATCCATGAGAACGAAAACGCTTATCCGGAGCTTGCGGAAAAGCGCGATATGATCACGAAGCTGATCCGCGTGGAAGAGGAGAGCTTCGCAAAGACCATCGACCAGGGCCTTCAGCTTCTGAACGGCTATGTGGACGAGACCCTCCGGGCGGGCAGGAAGGTTTTCCCCGGCGCGGACGCGTTCCGCCTGAGCGACACCTACGGGTTCCCGATCGACCTCACGAAGGAGATCGTCGCGGAGCGAGGCCTTACCGTGGATGAAAGGGAGTTCGACCGCCGGATGCGCGAGCAGCGCGAGCGCGCCAGAGCTGCGCGAGGGAACGCCGGCGCGGACGCGTGGGCCGGGGAAAACAGCCTCCTCGACGGCGTCCCGGAAACGGAGTTCCTCGGCTACGAGACCATGCAAGCGGAGGCGAAAGTGCTCGCCGTCCTTAAAGACGGCGAACGGGTCGAATCCGCCACGGCCGGAGACGACGTCGCGGTCGTCCTCGACCGGACCCCGTTCTACGGCGAGGGCGGAGGCCAGGTGGGGGACACCGGCTCCCTCGAGTCGGACGGTGCCGTCCTGAAAGTGACCGGCACCACAAAGAACCACGCGAAGAACTACCTGCACCGCGCTTCGGTCAGGGCCGGAACCATCCGCACCGGCGAAACCGTCCGGGCGGCGGTGGACGAGGAACGCCGCAGAGCGGTTATGCGCAACCACACGGCGGCCCACCTGCTGCAGGCGGCGCTGCGGAAGGTGCTCGGCACCCACGTGGAACAGGCCGGGCAGCTGGTCGACGAAAAGCGCGTCCGCTTCGACTTTACCCATTTCGCCGCCATGACCGGGGAAGAGCTGCGGAACGTGGAGCGGACGGTCAACCGGGTCGTCCTGAGCGCGGTTCCGGTCGAAAGCCGCGAAATGCCGATCGAGGAAGCGAAAAAGCTCGGCGCCGTGGCGCTGTTCGGTGAAAAATACGGCAAGGTCGTCCGCGTCGTTTCCGCCGGGGACTTTTCGAAGGAATTCTGCGGCGGCACCCATGTCGGCAACACGGCGCAGATCGGCCTGTTCAAGATCGTTTCCGAAAGCTCCGCCGCCGCGGGCGTGCGCCGCATCGAGGCCGTGACCGGCACGAACGTGCTCGCCCTGCTGGACGGCGCCCAGAAGGAAATCGCGCAGGCCGCGGAAGCCCTCAAGCTGAACAGCCCCGCCGACCTGGCCCGCAAAGCCGGGCAGACGACGGCCGAGCTGAAGGAAAAGGACCGCGAGATCGAGTCGCTGAACGCAAGGCTCGCGGCCGTCCGGGTCGAGAACCTGCTCGGTACCGCAAAGGACGCCGGGGGCGTCAAGGTCGTCACCGCGAAAGTCGAGGGCGTGGAGCCGGCGGCCCTGCGCGTGATGTGCGACAAGGTGCTGGAGCGTTCGCAGAACTGCGTCGCCGTCATCGCCGGCGTGAACGGCGGGAAGGCAAACATCGCCGCCTGCGCCGGGAAGGACGCCCGGGCGAAAGGCGCCCACGCGGGCAAGATCGTGCGGCAGGTCGCGGCGCTCGCCGGGGGCGGCGGAGGCGGCCGCCCGGAGAGCGCCATGGCCGGTGCGAAGGACCTTTCCCGGTTGGACGGGGCCCTTGCCGCAGTCGAAAAAATCGTTGCGGATATGGTAAAATAAGATTATAATGATGGTGCCGTGCAAAGGAGGGGCAAGATGGACTGCGTATTCTGTAAAATCGCAAAGGGAGAAATTCCCAGCAAGAAAGCATATGAGGACGACAAAGTGCTGGCGTTTTACGACCTTCAGCCGCAGGCGCCGGTGCATATCCTGATTATTCCGAAAGAGCATATCGGGTCGGCCGCCGAGATCACCGCGGAAAACAGCGCCATTGTGGCGCACATTTACGAGGTCGCCGCGAGGCTGGCGGCGGAAAAGCACCTGGACACCGGCTTCCGCATTGTCTGCAACGCCGGAAAGGACGGGGGCCAGACGGTCCCGCACCTGCATTTCCATCTTCTGGGCGGGCGTTCGATGAAGTGGCCTCCGGGCTAAGCGCCGCCGAATATTTTTGAAAGGTCGATTCGATCATGAGCGGAAAATACTACAAAATGACCATTGCGGGCTGCGAGCGGCAGCTTCCCATCTGCCCGATTGACGAGCACCTCGACATCGCCGGGTTCATCATGCTCGGGGACGTGGAGCTGACGGAAAAGACCGCCGCCGCTCTCCTCGCGAAATGCCCGGAGCACGACGTGGTGGTGACGGCGGAAACCAAGGGCATCCCGCTTTGCTATGAAATGGCGCGCCAGGGCTGCGGCAAATACGTCGTCGCCCGCAAAAGCGTGAAGGCCTACATGCGGAACCCCATCTCCGTCGAAGTCAAATCCATCACGACGGACCATGTGCAGAAGCTGTTCCTTTCGGAAGAGGATGAAAGGGTCCTGCGCGGGAAACGCGTCCTGATCGTGGACGACGTCATCAGCACCGGGGAGTCCCTCGCGGCCATGGAGAGCCTCGTGAACCGCTACGGCGGGAAGATCATCGGCCGGGCCTGCGTCCTGGCGGAAGGCGACGCGAAAGACCGCAAGGACATCATTTATCTTGAGCCGCTGCCTCTGTTCTTCAAGTAGACAGACACGGATTCGGGGGAGATTACATGAAACGGCCGCTGGTGTTGGTGGGCTTTTGCTATCTGCTGACGCTCGCGGCCGCCGTCTTTTTCGGGGCGGGTGTTTCGTTCGTCCTGCTGTGGGTCTGCCTCGCGGGCTTTGCCGTCACGTTCGTTTACTGGCGCACGCGGAAAGCGGTGGTTTTGCCGCTGGCCTTTCTCACGGCGGCGGCTGCGCTGGGCAGCTTCTGCGCCTGGTCGCATTTTGCCGTGGAGCCGCCGCGCGCGCTGGACGGAAAGGACGAGGTCATAGAGGGCACGGTCTGCGAGCTCCCGAGCCGCCGGTACGGCCGCTGGTACTATGTGGTGCGGGTGGACGCCGTGGCGGGCCAAAACGCGCCGGGGAATTTTAAGATCCGCCTGTCGTCGCAGAACGGCCTGGGCGTGGAGCCGTATTCCCGCATCAAAGGCAAAATCCGCCTGTTTCTCCCGCCCGGCGGGGAAGGGTATTCCTCGCGCGGCTATTACGCTTCCAAAGGCATTTTGATGTTCGCATACCCGGACGGTTCCGCGGGCATGGCCGTTTCCCCGCCGGATGCCAGGCCGCCGTATTATTACGCGCTGAAGTTCCGGCAGGCTATGCTGAAATCCGTCGAAGGCATGCTTCCGCCGGAGGAGGCTTCGCTGGTGAACGGGATCCTGCTGGGGGACACCGACGGCCTTTCCAATACGCTGACGGCGGATTTCCGGACGAACGGAATTTCGCACATCCTGTCCGTCTCCGGCCTGCACATGGCCACGATCGCCGAGCTGCTGATTTTCCTGCTGCTGTTTCTCCATGTGCCGAAAAAGCCGGCCGCCGCGATTGCCATGGGCGGGGTTTTCGGTTTCATGGCGGTCACCTGCTTTGTGCCGTCGGTGACCCGGAGCGGGGTGATGTGCCTTCTCTGCCTTGTAGCCCCGCTGGTTTCGCGCCGCGCCGACCCTCTCAATTCGCTGTGCGCGGCCGGGCTGCTGATCTGTCTGGCAAACCCGTACGCCGCCGCGGACGTCGGCTTCCTGCTCTCGTTTTTCGCCACGCTCGGCCTGATCCTCTGCACCGGGCCGATCGCGGGGTTCCTGAACGGGAAGCTGGACAAAGTCCGGGCCCTCAGCCCGGCGGTGAAGGGGATCAGCGGCGTGTTCGCCACTTCCGCCGGCGCGACGCTGTTCACGCTCCCAATTATTTTGCTGAGCTTCGGGACGGTGTCTCTGGTCGCCCCGCTGGCAAACCTTCTGGAGCTGGTTCCGTCGTCGCTGCTGATGGGGTTCGGGGCGGCGGCCGCGCTGATCAATCTTTTTCTGCCGCAGTCGTACCTCGCCATGCCGTTTGCGCTTGCGTCCGGGCTGCTGGCGAAGTATATGCGGAACTGCGCAGCGTGGCTGGCCCGCATCCCACTTGCAAGCGTTTCGGCGCAGCGCGGGTTTGTGATCCTGTGGCTTTCCGGGACGGTGCTTCTGTTTGCCGCGGCGCTCGCCCTTGCGAAAGGGAAGAAGCTGTTTCCGCAGGCGGCCTGCCTGTCCGCCATCGTCCTGCTGGTTGGAATGTTTTCCTTCCAGCTTGCACAGAGGAACGTGACCCGGGTCGCCGTGCTGGACGTCGGGTCGGGCGTCTGCGCGGTGCTGACGCGCGGCGGGCATGCGGCGGTCGTCGGGTGCGGCAGCTATAATCCGGGGCTGGTCCTTTCCTATCTGAGCGGGGAGAATGTGGGACGGCTGGACGGCTTGGTCCTGCTGACGGAGGACCGCGACGAATCCGCCTGCGCGGCGGGCCTTGCGTCCCGGTTCCGCCCTGCGAGCCTTATCGCGCAGCGGGACGCCCGCGCGGACGGTTTCGTTCAAAAGGCGGCCGCGGCTTCCGCCCGGACGTCGCTGTACCGGTCGGAAGCGGAGATGACGCTTTGGAGCAACGTCCGCGTGGAGATTCTGGCAGGGCCGAAGGTCTCGGCCGCCCGAATTACCGCGGACGGCGTTTCCGTCGCCGTCTGCCCGGACGGAACCGATTTTTCCGCCCTGCCGGAAAGCTGGCGAAACCCCGACTTTTTGGTTTCCGGCGCCGCCGTCGGCGCGGCGGAAACGGTCCGCCCGGCCTGCACGGTCTTTTCCATGGACGGGGACGATCTCGCGAAGTCGGCGGAGACCATAAGGGAGCGGCGCTCTGTCTGGACGGGCGGGTACGGAAATCTGGTGCTGGAACTGCGAGGCGGACGGATGCTGTCGGTCAGGAGGGAGCCGTAAATGCCGGAAATAACCGAAACGGAACTAAAAAAGCAGATTGAGAAATCCGATTTTGCCAAGCTGTATTTTCTGTACGGCGAGGAAAAATATCTGGTGGGATATTACGCGCACCGCCTGATGCAGAAAGCGGGGGCGAAGGGGCCGAAAGATTTCAATCTGCAGAAATTTGACGGCGGCGACACCGGCGTCGACCGGATTGCCGCCGCCGTGGAAGCCCTGCCGGTGATGGCGGAGCGGAAGTGCGTGGCCGTGGCAGATCTCGATGTCAACGCCATGCGCGGGGCGGAGATACAGAAGCTGTGGGAGCTTCTCGACGGCCTTCCCGATTCCTGTGTGCTGGTAATTTATCTGCTCGCGTTCGATTTCGACGAACGGCGGGATAAAAACTGGAAAAAGTTTCTCACAAAAGCGAACAAGGCCGGGGCGACGGTGCCCATCCGGAAGCGGACGCCGGCGCAGCTCGAAAAGCTCCTCTGCGCCGGCGCGGCCAAACGCGGGTGCGGGCTTTCCCGTCCCGTGGCCGCGCGCGTCCTCGGCCTCTGCGGCACGGATATGCAGACCGCCCGGAACGAGCTGGAAAAACTGTGCGCTTATGCCGGAAGCGGGGAGGTTACGTCCGAAATGGCGGACCTGCTCACGGTTAAGAACCTGGACGCGCGCGTTTTCGACCTTTCCAAGGCGATTCTGGCGGGGAACAGCGACAGGGCCTACCGCATTCTGGACCAGCTTTTTTCCCAGAATGAGGAGCCGGTTGCCGTGCTGGCGGTGCTTTCCGGCGCATACCTTGACCTGTACCGCGTCAAGGTTTCGGTGCAGAGCGGCTTTTCGGCGGCGGAGCCGGCGAAGCACTTCAATTATGCCCGCAAGGAATTCCGCCTTACCCATGCGGAGCGCGAAGCGGGAAACTATTCCGCGGAGACGCTGCGGCAATGCCTGAACGTGCTACTGGAAGCCGACATGGCCCTGAAAGGCGCACGCGGGGACCGGAGAACCGTGATGGAAAAGCTGATTGCCCGGCTGATCTGGATCGCCGAAAAGGGGAAAGACGATTGATTGCTGTAAAAGAAGCCGTTATTGTAGAAGGAAAATATGATAAAATCAAGCTGTCGTCCCTCATCGACGGGATGATTCTGGAAACGGACGGTTTCCGGATTTTTCGGGATAAAAAGCGCATGGCGCTGCTCCGCAGGCTCGCGGCGACCCGGGGCCTTCTGGTGCTGACCGACAGCGACTCCGCCGGGTTTCTGATCCGTCATTATCTTGCCGGTTCCATTCCGCCCGGGCGGATCAAGCACGCCTATATCCCGGACATTTTCGGCAAGGAGAAGCGCAAGAGAAGGCCGTCGAAAGAGGGCAAGCTGGGGGTCGAGGGCGTCCCGTCCGAGGCGATCCTCAAGGCGCTGAAGCAGGCCGGCGTGGGCGCGGAGCCGGAAGGCGCCCCTTCCGGCCGCAAAATCACCAAAATGGATCTGTACCGGGCGGGGCTTTCCGGCGGGCCGAACAGTGCGGAGAAGCGTCGGGAACTGCTTCGCAGGCTGGATCTGCCCGAATATCTTTCGGCCAACTCCCTTCCGGAAATCCTCAGCGCCCTGGTGAGCTACCGGGATTTTCTGGACCTGACGTCAAAGCTGTGACCGCCGCGCAAAAGCCCGGACATTTTCCCTTGACAAGAAGGCCGCCGGCTGATAGAATGAATATCACCTGAGGGAGTAGTTTACATATGCTTTCGCATATGTGGCAAGTCAACATACATGGCCGCACCGGCCTGGCTTGCCTTCATAGACAAGACTCATGCATTGCTTTACATAATAAAGCTGTGCATGAGCCTTTTCTTTATTATAGGATTATAGGGCCGTTTATTTCAGAAAAAAGGGAGATCGGGATGAAGTATTATTTAGCAGACCGGGATGAAGTGTTCCGGAACGTCAAAAGCGGCGAAAATGGGCTGACGGATTCGCAGGCGGAAGCCCGCCTGCGGGAGAACGGGAAAAACAAGCTTGCGGAAGAAAAAAAGGATTCCCTGTTCAAGCGTTTTCTGCAGCAGCTGAGCGAGCCGATGACGGTGATCCTGATTGCCGCGGCGATCGTTTCCGCCGTTACCGCCGCTTACGCGCACGAATCCTATGCGGACGTCGTGATTATCATGATCGTCGTTCTGGTGAACGCGGTGCTGGGCGTCTACCAGGAAAACAAGGCGGAGAAGGCGATCGAATCCCTTCGGGAAATGGCGGCGGCGACCTCGAAGGTCCTGCGCGGCGGCTCGGCGGCCGTTGTCAAAAGCGAAGACCTGGTGGTAGGGGACGTGGTCCTGCTGGAAGCGGGCGACGTTGTCCCGGCCGACTGCAGAATCCTGGAAAGCGCGAGCCTGAAGATCGAGGAGGCGGCTCTGACGGGGGAATCCGTTCCGGCCGGCAAGACCGACGAACCCCTTTCCCTGAACGGCGCAAAGGAGATTCCGCTCGGCGACCGTAAAAATATGGCGTACATGGGCAGCACGGTGGTGTACGGGCGCGGAAAGGCCGTTGTGACCGCGGCCGGGATGGACACCGAAATGGGCAAAATCGCGGACGCGATCGCCAGGGCCAAGCAGAGCCTGACGCCGCTTCAGATCAAGCTGAAACAGCTGAGCAGGATCCTGACCTACCTGGTCGTCGGCATCTGCGTGTTCATGTTCGCGTTCAGCCTGATGAAAGAAGGAAATTTCAGCGGCCCGACGATTCTGAACACGTTTATGGTGGCGGTCAGCCTCGCCGTTGCGGCCATTCCGGAAGGGCTGGCTACCGTTGTGACGATCGTCCTTGCCATCGGCGTGACGAATATGTCCCGGCGCAACGCGGTCATCCGGAGGCTGACCGCCGTGGAGACGCTCGGCTGCGCCCAGATCATCTGCTCCGATAAGACCGGGACCCTCACGCAGAACCGAATGACCGTGGTGAAGCATTTCGGCGGCGATGAAACCCGCCTGGCCACGGCGCTGGCGCTTTGCAGCGACTCCGAGCTGAGCCGGGACGGCAAGGTTACGGGCGAGCCGACTGAAAACGCGCTGGTCCATTACGCGGATTCCCTGTCGCTGAAAAAGTACGACCTGAGCCGGGAAGCGCCCCGCGTCGGCGAGGCCCCGTTCGATTCGGCGCGCAAAATGATGTCCACGGTCCACAAAGACGGACAGCGGTTTGTCCAGTACACCAAAGGGGCGCCCGACGTGCTTCTGAAACAATGCACCCATATTCTCCGGAACGGGGAAGCGGTTCCGCTTACGGACAAACTCCGCGCCGAGGTCCTTTCCGAAAACAAACGTATGGCGGACAAGGCGCTTCGCGTTTTAGGCGCCGCTTACAAGACGTACGGCCGCATCCCGCCCTCTTTCGCGCCGGACCGGCTGGAGCAGGGGCTGACCTTCCTCGGCCTAGTCGGCATGATCGACCCCATCCGCCCGGAAGTGGTGGGGGCGATCGAGAAATGCAAGGCGGCGGGCATCCGGGTCATCATGATTACGGGCGACCATAAAGACACGGCGGCGGCGATTGCCAGGCAGCTGGGCATCCTCACCGACGATTCCCAGGCGATCACCGGCTCACAGCTGAACGATCTGAGCGACGAGGAGTTCGGCCGCAGCCTGGAAAGCTATTCCGTCTATGCCCGGGTGCAGCCGGAGCACAAGGTGCGCATCGTCAACGCATGGAAGAAGAAGGGAATGGTCACGGCCATGACCGGTGACGGCGTCAACGACGCCCCGTCCATCAAGAATGCGGACATCGGCGTCGGCATGGGCATCACGGGGACGGAAGTGACGAAAAACGTGGCGGATATGGTTCTGGCGGACGACAACTTCGCCACCATCGTATCGGCGGTCGAAGAAGGCCGGAGAATTTACGACAATATCCGCAAAACCATCCAGTACCTTCTGGCGTCCAACCTGAGCGAAGTGATTTCCGTATTCGTAGCCACCCTGCTGGGCTTTACAATTTTGAAGCCGGTTCATCTCCTGTGGATCAACCTGATTACGGACTGTTTCCCCGCCCTTGCGCTGGGCATGGAACGGCAGGAGTCCAATCTGATGGCCCGAAGGCCGCGGAACCCCAAAGACGGGATCTTCGCCGGCGGGCTGGGGACGGATGTGGCATACCAGGGGGTCCTGGTTTCGCTGGTGACGCTGGCCGCTTACTTCATCGGTCATTTCATGGAGGCCGGCCGGTGGGAAATCACCGCCAGCTCCGACGGAATGACCATGGCGTTCCTGACCATGTCCATGGCCGAGATATTCCACTCGTTTAACATGCGCTCGCAGCGCGGGTCCATCTTCACCATGAACTACCAGAACCGATTCCTGCTCTGCGCGATGGTCGGCTCGCTTTTGCTGACGACGGCCGTCATTTACATTCCCGCCCTTTCCTTCGCGTTCGGTTTCGAGGAGATTTCCGCAGCGGAATACGGTACGGCGCTGGCACTCGCTTTTTCCGTCATCCCGATTGTGGAAGCGGTCAAAGCGGTTCAGAGAAGAAGGAAGGCCGTCCGGACCGGCCGGACATAATCCCCGGCCGGTCCGGACGCCGGCGGAACGCACCGTTTCCTTACAAAAAATATACGAACAGGATTTCAATAAAGATTTTTTCCAAATAGGATCGTACAGAAGCGAATTTCCGGCCGCCGGAGCAAGCGCGATCCGGCGGTGACGGGAGCTTGCTTTTTTATGGAGAGTATTATATAATACACATATTACGGCCGGGCCGGTGTGTTGGAATTGGCAGACGAGACGGACTCAAAATCCGTTGGTGGCAACACCGTGTGGGTTCGAGTCCCACCACCGGCACCACATAAAAAACCCGCATGAGTACCGATTATTCAGTATTCATGCGGGTTTCCCTTATTTTCAGCAGTCTAGAATACTGTACTTTATTATGCTTAAAAATGCTTAAAAACAGTGTTTTGGAAGGGTATGCAACACGAAATGCAACACGGATTCTGATTGGAAAAGTCAGGCAGGCAGCCATAATACAAGTATTAAGACCTTAGTATGCAACAACAGACAGGATAGACTAAAAAAATAGGGGCACCCGGAATTACCCAGGTGCCCCCTTGATCATGTCTATGCCGTTATTTCGCGCCCGTGGTGTCGGGCTGAGCCGTAGTTGCCGTATCTGTGTGCGTCTTTGGCAGCGCAAGGACAAGCAACGGGATAACGACGTCGATCAGCTTGTCTACCTCTGCGCTGTCCGTGATGCCGTCAAGCGCCAGTGCGGATTTAATCAGGCTCGTTGCCTCTGCCTTACGGGTATCGGCGGCATTGGAGTCCGTACTGATCGCAGCCTTGTATGTAGCCTCGACATGCTGCACAGCCTTTGCGGCGACCGACAAAATTTTGTTGATGACCGGCCCGGCGACGGATGGCAAAAACGGTGTGATCGCCAATGCGACCGACTGCGCATAGGTGATGCCGGTGCCGACCTTTTTGAGAGCTGCCTCGCCGTCCATGCCGCCAGTATGCAATTTAACCGCCACGTGTGTGATGAGCGCCGAAACGGCAGCTGCGAGGGCTACGATGATAATTTCTAAGACATATTGATTCATATTTTTACCTTACCTTTCTGCCGGTTTATCCGGCAATCACTTAAATATTGCCGCCAGTATCATTGTAGCCACACCCGCCCCGATCGCGCCGATAATCGCCGCGATCAGCTTATCCCACCAGCGGCCGGGGCGGGCTGTGATCCCCTTGACGTCGGTCTTGATTTCCTTCACATCGGATTCCAGCCCGTCCACTTTCTCATCCACCCGCGCCATCGCCGCCGTAAGGCCGCGGATGTCCTTTACCTCGGCCTCCAAACCATCAATGCGGTGGTGGGCTGATTTAGCGCTGTCCAGCGCCTCCTGCGCAATGTCCACCCTGCTCGCCTCACTCAATACAGATTTGCAGGCGGTCGATCGTATGCCCGAAGCTGCCGGCATATCCATCCTGCCCGTTGGTCTTTTGATTATCAAGCTGCCACGGCCAGTAGCCGCCGCCGACCGGGGCAACGCGGTATTTCGCGCGTTTGACCGGCCGAATGCTCGCCGGTGTATAGTAATAGATTTCGACGGCGTCAATCGGCCGGCCATCGCCAGCGTAGCCGCTGCGCCGATCGTTGATGTTGCAGCCGGTGACATACGGCAGCCAGGCGCCTCCCTTGACGTGGACGCGGTATTTTACGGATCCTGTCGATACGCGCACCGCGACGTCCGTGATGGCCTTGCCCGGCAGCCCGGCAAAATCGGTGAGGTCGCGAACTTCGGGGAGCCACCGATCGCCGATCCGCACACGATAATAAATATTGACTGTGGTGTTTGACGGTTTTGCAGCCGTCTTCACGGGCGCGGGCTGCGGCGCGGAGCCGTAGGTCTTAATCACCGTATCCATGTCCACATTGCCGCCGATGCCGTCTACATGTCCCGTGGAGCCGGTCTGCTGGATCGCGCAGCTGGCGTCCGGCCCGCCGGTATAATCCGCCAGCCAGACGTCCCACGCCGCCAGAGTCGCGGCAGAAAAGATATTGCGCCGGTAATCGTTGTTGGTATAGAGCACGCCGGTATATCCGTCCGTCTTTACCGCGCCCAAAAATGCGTTGACCATCTGATTAATCAGCGTATTGGACGGCGCCGCGCCGTGGATTTTGCGGTAATAGTTGCAGCTGTCGTATTCGTAATCCTCGGCTACGAACAGGATATGCGCCTTGTACGGCCCGATGATCTGTTTGCAGACGGTCCACTCTTTGAGCGCGTCCTGCACGCTGTCGGCGTAAGAAAAGTAATAGATTGCCACCCTGAGGCCTGCCTTGACTGCTCCGGAGATGTTGGCCGTGAATTGTTTATCCTGCTGGGATATGCTGTTGCCGTACCCGGCCCGGATGATGGCGCCGGCGATGCCGGATGCCCGGACCTTCGGCCAGTTGATCACGCCGTTGTGAGCCGATACGTCAATCCATTTTTCGCTCATGCTAAATACCCCGCTTTCTTCAGCATCTCTTTTTCGGCGGAGATATCGGCGGCGCAATTTACGGCGATCTGCCGCACTTCGGCGATGGCCACGCCTTCGGCGGCCGCCGCCTGCTCGGCTGTTTCCCCGTAGGCAAATGCCTTGACGATCTCAAATTTCTGTTGATTGGTCATGCTATACACCCCATTCTTATAGTACCGGCTGGTCGTCCGGTTGGTTACTTTTGATACGGCGATCGGCATAATAATAGCCGCTTACGTGCCCTCACAGCCAAGGCGGACGCCGTAGTACGTGGCCACGTACCACGGGGAGGTGTCCAAACGGACCGTGCGGGGTCCATCATTCGAGCCGTGGGCCCAGCCGCCGCCGCCGAGGATGGTAATAAGCGAATAATCGGTGCACTCATGAATGTTCCCATACCCGCCGAACGGCGAAACCGTATCATAGCCCCAGGCCCCGGTTGTGCCGTGGCCGTTGCCGCTCGAATATGTCTGACCAGCACGGCTGCCGTCGTAGAACGGGAATGTTCCGCTGCCGCTCAAAGTTTCAGGGCCAGCATTGGTAATACATTCGTCGAGCCACTCCCACACGTCGCCCACGCAGTCCCGGCAGCCGACCGCAGACACAGCGTTTGCCACGTACCCGGTAAGCTGCCGCCCGGTATTGGTGGTGGCAGACCACGCGTTGCTGTTGTCGGCGTCGTGCCCCTGCGGGGAGCCGTAAGCCGCCTTGCACCACTCGGCATAGGTCAGCATCCGCTTACCAACCTTGAGTGCGCGCTCATTAAAATCATACCAATTGAGACCATCGGTGCCGGTGAGCGGCGTTGCGTTGTAAGCACTCAGCAGTCCGCCGGCTCCATCGTCCGAGGCGATGTAGATGTCCGCCCATGTGCCGTCGCCAAGATACGTCATGCCCTCGGGGCTGCACGTCGGGCGATGCGCCAGCGTCCATACGCTGCGCGGCACGATCCCGTCGTAGACTGTGCTCTCCCAGCCGGTGCCGTTGACCGTACCGTCGGCGTTGACCGGCTGCAAACGGCTGTCCACTTTGCGGCATATTCCGTAGTGGAACCCGCCGATCTTGCGGCTGGTGTCCGCATTGTAACCGGACGGATAGGTGCTGTTGAGCGAGATTACATAGACCTCGTCGCCGGCGCTGCCCGGATCGCACAGGTAGACATAATAGTCCTTGCCGACCTCAAAGCTGCCAGTGTCCAAATTGGCGGCATTAAGGTGCGTCAGCGCCGTCCGAAACACCCCGCCGCCGGACAGGGCAATGATGCAGTCGGCCGCTACGGTCAGCTCGCCCGCCGCCGTAGCGTACAGGTATTCGCGGACCGGTGCCACGATGTCGGACAGCATGGCCATCTTAGCCGTGTTGAGCAGGGCCCGCGGGTCGCGGTTGATAAAATCGTCAGTCAGGTATCTGCTCATTTCGCAAGAGCCTCCTTAATCGCGTCAATCTGTGTCTGCGTGATGCCCAGCGCCGCCAGCGGGTCGGCCGGGTTCGGGATGCGGATGCTGACCTGTCCGGCCGGCAGCGCAGCGGACAGAGTGAGCACCGTCTGCATGGCGTCCGGATTGTCCCCGGTATGCTGCACGGCGCTGACGGTCACGCCGTCGGCCGCCGTCTGGCCCGCCTTGGCTTCGGCACAGTACCGCAGCGTGACGGTCTTGCGGTCGGCGCTGAGCGACACGATGGGGCAAGTGATGGTTTGCCGCGCTTCGATGGCGGCGATGCTGTCCTGCAGGTCTGCTTTCGGCAGTTTGCCCGCCTGTACAAGCGCAAGCAGATTTGTCAGGTCCTGCCCGGTACCGATTGCGTGCGGATATCCTCTCATATGTAGTCCCCCTTAATAATCAGCGGCAAGATAAGCGGCGCCCAAATAAGAGCCCGCCAGCTTTGCGGCCGCTGTAAACGGATCGGTAATTTTAGCTTCGAGCGCAGTCACGCGCGTTTGCAGATCGGTAACGTTGGCTGCAAGCTGCGTCGCGGGATCGTCCCCGAGCTGCCCCTTAATGCCGTCGAACCAGCTTTCAAAGTCATTTTGCGCCTGCGCTTTGTATGCGTCGAGCTGGGCGGTAAAATCGGTATAGGTTTGAGCCGCGCTGGATTGGTCGCCAGCGAGGGCGGTCTGATACTGGGCATACAGGCCAGCCGCCTGTTGCTTATACAGCGTAAAAAAGTTATCGAGCTGTGCCGCGATGGCCGATGTATCCAGCTGATCAACTACGCCGGTGACGATGCCGCAGACGGTCTTATCCATCCGCATGTCCCGGATCATGCCCGGCGTGACGGATGTCGCCCCCGCTGGGATCGTAAGCTCGGCGATACGCAGGTCGTAGGTTTCGGCATCGCGCACCAGGGCAGGCACGGTTGGATTGGCCGATGCCGTGCCGGTGAGGATCTGAGCCGTAATGCTCCGGGCGTTGATATCCCACCGCAGGACAACCGCATCCTTCCGGGTCAGCGTGCCGCTCGCCGTCGCGGCGGTCAGCGGCAGGGCCGCGTCGTTACGGTAATAGTAGCCGTTGATCCAAGCCCGTCCGGCAGGCACGACGACCTGCATCCCGTCCCCCGGCGTGACGGCGAGATCGCCGTTATACACGCCGTTGCCGATGATTGCGGCGATATAGGCCGCCAAAAAATCTGTGGTATAATCGCGGTCGCCGTCGACCGACGCGAAAAATCCACTGTTTTCCGCCATTTAATCATCTCCCAAGTCAAACGCTTCCGGCAGCGGATTTCCGCATGTCGGAGTAATCGCCACCACGCCGCCCTCGTCGACCTCTTCAACCTCGGTAATCCGCCGGTCAAGGCGGAGACCCCATTTTTCAAAGCTCACGATGTCGCCCAAGTCCCAGTCGGACAGGTAAGCGAAATTTGCCGTGTCCACAGCGTCGGCGCTGAAATTTTCAACCTTTATCGCCTCGGCCAACTTTTCAAGGCCGCGCTGTCGGAGCCGGGCCTTGTAGGCGTCGAGAGTCTCGCTGTGCTCGGTGTCCTGCTGCAGGTCGCGGGCATCCACCCACAGTTCCCGCCGCGGCTCGCCGCTGGTCTGGTCGACCGTGACGATCACGCGGTTTTCGGCCGAATCCTGCCCGGCGATGTAGGCATAATTGGCATAGCCGGTCGTGTTGATCTCGTATTTCGGGCCGTCAATGTTGCCAAACTCACGGCTAAACAGCACATAGGGCCGGTTATGCTGGGTGACCGTTCTGTCCACGCCGTCGTAGACCTCAAATACCCATTGTTTATCGGGTACGTCCAGTCGACAGCGGAACCCAAGTGGTGCAGCCTTAGCAAGCGCGGTGCAGACGGCTAAAACGCCCTTGCCGGTCGCCTGAAAGGTGCAGGTTGGCGTCAGCCCCGCCGCGTCTCCAAGTATCAGGTGCGGCAGCGGGCGGGCCGTAACGGCGTTGTCGTTGACGACCTTACGCATGGCGTCCTCGACCGTGCCGCTGAAATTGACTGTTGGCGTGATAATGCGTCGATCCAGCATGGACGACCCCATTCGGCCGGTCGCGGTGATCTCCTCAGAGGTGCCATTGTCCGGGACGCCGATTTCGACGCCCTCGATTATTGCGGCATCCTTGCGATCCAGCCGATGGATGATGTTATCCGGCCGGAGCAGGGCAAGATTTTCGGCGGACGCTGGACAGTGCAGCTCCACTTCTCCCGGCTCAAAATAGCGCCGCCGCCAGCGCAGGGACGAGTACCCGTCGATAATGCCTTGCAGATTGATATCTGCATCGTAGATGTATAAGTCCATACTCACGCTCCCCAGTATACTTGGGTCGTCTTAATCGATGCGCTGAGCGCGTCGATGCCGTCGTCGGCATTATACCGATAGATGTTGTCGCCCGGCTGCGCCTGCGGCCAGACGGGCGGATAAGCCATCAGATTATTGATGTTGGTCTCCGCACCGCTGGATGTCAGGCGGACGTGCTTATTGCCGTCGCCGGTCGTTATGACGATTTTGTCCCCGGCATGCATTGTCGTGTTGACTTTAAGCAGCTTGCCTGTGGCAACGTCCATCATGGACGGGTTGACAACCGTGCCGCCGGCGCGGAAGGTGATGGTCAGGCCCATCGGCACGGCGCTGTCGTTGGCGATTGTCTTGATCAGCTCCTTGACTACCGTGCTCGCCTCGAATGGATTGGTAAGCTCCAGCGGCCAGGTAATCCCGCCCTGCAGTTCCGCAAAAGATGTCAGGCTGTCGGTCAAGGCATAAAATTTCGGGTCAGGGCAAATAAGGGAGAGCGTCCCGGTCCGGGAAACACCGTAATCGGCAATTTGCAGGGATTCAACCTGGTATCGCGCTTTTCGGCCTTCTCCGCCCTCGGTCTCATAGTAATAGACCGTTCCCCAGCTGCGCGGCTGGAAAAAGCTGTGCAGGCGATCCCTCTGGCGCTGATAATCGCTCTGAATATCGAATGTGATAGTCAGGTTGCGCTTTTGGGCCTGCGATGTATTGTAATTTTCCCCGTCCTGCCCGGAGTTCTGGGATGTTTTCACATCGAAATCCATCGACCCGAATCCGTCGAAAGAGATGATGGAAATAGGACTGTTTTCGTCCGGAAGCCTGATTTTTTCGCCGCGTGCGTTTTCGCACACGACAAGCTGCGTATCGTCCGGCATGGTATCACCTCTTTTTTACGGACAGAAGCATCTGCCTCGTCGAATTCCGCGTCAGGCGGGCCGATTCGGCGGGGGAAAGCGCTTTTGGAGAATAATTGTTGACGGTTTGGTTGTAGGTTGGTGCGCCGGCAGTCGCAAGCGCGGGAATAAGCTGCGGTGTTCCGGCGTTGGCATACATTCCGGCCTTCATCTGCTGCGCCGAAATGCTTGCTTGCATCCGGGATACCATACCCGCCATTTCGGACTGCATGTCTTTAATGGCCGATGGGGTTGACTTCTCAAAGCCTATCGCAATACCGGGCGGGATCATTTTGCCGATTTCATCCCGGAATACTGTTGACGGCGAATGAATACCGAAAAAACCTTTCAGACTGTCGAGAACGCCTTTGCCAAAGCCGGATATTTTGTCTTTTATCCATTTTCCCATATTCTTTATTCCGTTCCATAGGCCTTCGATTAACTGTCTGCCGGTGTCCGACAGCATGTTTGGCTTGAAAATGCTCAGTATGGCTTTTTTTGCTTCATTGAATTTATTCCCGAACCAGCCGCCTATCCCTTTGAATACCCCGGTGATTGCATTCCAGGCATCGCGAAAACGAGCGCCGAACCAACCGGAAACACTGGAGAACACTTTTGTAATGCCGCTCCACACGCCGCCGAACCACCCGGAAACGCCGCTCCAGACGTTTTTTATCCCGCTCCACGCGCCGCTGAAAATATTGCGGAACCAGCCGCCGACGACGGAAAACACCTTTTTGATGCCGCTCCAGATACCCGAGAAGAAACCAGTCACCGCGGACCACACGTTCTTCACGCCGTTCCAAGCAGTGGAAAATACATTTTTGAACCACCCGCCGACCACACTAAAGATGCGGGTTATACCGTTCCAGATGCCTGAGAAGAAACTGGTCACCGCGGACCAGATGGACTTGATCCCGGTCCACGCCGCGCCGAATACGCCTGCAAACCAGCTGCCGACGACGGAAAATACACCTTGAATCCCAGACCAAATATTCCCGAACCAACCGGCCGCCGCGCCCCAGACCGCCTGAATCCCGGCCCAAGCTGCCGAGAAAAATCCGGCAATCGCGGTGCCGACCGTCTGGATGAAACCGACAATGGCCGTCCAGATTCCGATAACCGCGTTGCGGAAGCCCTCGTTTGTGTTCCACAGATGGATGATAATCGCGACCAGCGCGGCAACCGCGGCGATGACGAGCACAATCGGGTTGGCCATGATAAAGGCGCCAATCTTCTGCAGGCCGCCCCACAAGGTTGTTCCGATGGTCTGCGCAAGGGTGCCGATGCCGGAGCCAATCGTTTTAATTCCGTTCAGCAGGCCGGAGCCAGCAGTTTTAGCGAAGTTGCCGATAGTGCTTCCGGCAGTGCTGAGCGCCCCGCCGATTTTCGGACCGATTTCTTTGAACTTGTCGCCGGCTTCCATTGCAACAATGCGGACCGTATCGAATTTGTCTTTGGCCCCAGACGAAAAGTTTTGAATGGAATGGAGAGAATCTGTCAAAGGGCCTTGCACAAGTCCTTTAATTTTGTTGAACCCTTTAAATGCCCCAATTGCCGCTATAACCCCGCCGACGAGGGGGGCTCCAACCGGATGCTGCTGGTTCAGGGCCGTAAAAAAGGCTTGTGCGAGCTTAACAGCCGCTTGTGCAAGTTTCGGAGCCGCTTGAATCAGGGCGGTAACTAATTTTTCAATCAGCGCAGACCCGCCAGAAACGATTTTGTCCGCATTTTGCGAAAGCCCGTCGGCAATCGCAATAACTATCTTCATTCCAAGTTCCAGAAGTTGCGGAAGAATCTGCACGAATCCGGCCGCAAGAGTGCTGGCGATTTGGAGCGCTGCATTCACAAGTGGGGAGAGATTCTGGGATATTCCAGCAATCAGACTTGTGACAATGGATAATCCGATTGTGACGATTTTGGGGAGCAACTGTGCAGTTAGTGCTGGAAGTTTTGACGCTATTACCGGAGCAAGACTCGCGACTAATTCAGCAACTCCGTTCAGGGCCATTTCGACGCGTGGGATAATATTCTGTGCAAATACCACGACGCTATCGAGCAGATTCTTCAACAAAGCATCGAAGTTCTGCGAAGGATCGGCGAGGCCGGTGAGTAAATTTTCCCAAGCGGCCTTCATACTTGAAAAGCTGCCTTGAATCGTAGTGCTCGCTTCTTTTGCGGTTGTACCAGTAATTCCAAGCTGCCCTTGAATTACATGGATTGCTTGATATACGTCATTTAGGTTATGGATATCATATTTAACACCCGTAATTTTTTGAGCGTCAGCGAGCAGCCGTTTCATTTCTTCCTGCGTACCGCCATAGCCAAGTTTCAGGTTATCCAGCATGGTGTAGTTCTGCTTCGCAAAGCCCTGATATGCATATTGGATGGACCCCATGCTGGTGCCCATTTTGTTGGCATTGTCGGACATATCCGTCAGCGCCATGTTAGCTACATCAGCAGCCTTTGCTGTATTGCCCCCGACGCTCTGTAATAAGCTGGCAGAAAAGCCTGTGACGGTTTCCATGTAATCGTTTGCTGACATTCCCGCCGTCTTATATGCATTCGCAGCATACTTTTCGACAACAGGTGCACTTTTTTTGAATAGAGTTTCAACGCCGCCCGTAAGCTGCTCATAATTGGAGTATGCTTCGACAGACTTCTTCCCCAGCGCGGCTATTCCGGCTATACCCGCACCTACGGCTACGGCCATCGACCCGAGCACGCCCTTCGCTACGCTGCCGAGCTTTGACATTCCTTTAGAAAATCCAGAGCCGTCAATTTTTGAATCTATGTTAACCGAGCCGTCAGACGCCATATGTATCACCTGCCTTGCATTAAAGATTTAAAGCTGGTAAAATAAGAAAAAAAATAGGGGGAAATTCATATGAAAAAGTTATTTGCCATTGTATTGTCTTGTGCGGCCATTTTGCTGGCAGGATGCAGCTCCCCGGCAGCTTCAGGTTCGTCGAACGCCTCTTCATCGTCACCGTCTTCAAACTCTGCGCCTCTTGATCTGACGGGAGAATGGAAGCAAACGAATTCCGATTCATCTACGAGTTATCAAACAGCAACAATTTCCGGCAATACGATTGAAGTGAATTGGATCGATGACAGCGAAAAATCAAAATCATTGTACTGGGCAGGAACGTATGCGGCCCCTAAAAATGCATCGGATACGTATTCATGGACTTCTAAAAATGATAAATCTAAAACAGGCGGAGCCATGCTTGCTTCATCGGATGGTACCAAAACGTTCACATACAAAAAAGGCATTCTTAGCTATTCCGTATCTGCGTTAGGCACAACAAAAACAGTGGAACTAAAGCGTCAGTGAATGTATCATTGACCCTTTGCCCATCTTTCCGCCTCAGCGAATCTTTTCGCCACCCGGTCCTTTGCGGCCTGCTCCGCCGCGGCCAGCGGCAGCTTCTCAACTCCGAGCGGTTTCAGCCGGAACTGCCGCTTTAGTTTTTCGTAGTGTTTTTTCTCCGCACCCTTGAGGCCGTGCAGGTCCATCGTTCGGTACCCCATAATCTTGACAATTTTGCAGTCCTCGGGCAGCCCGAGAAACAGCGCCCGGAACTTCCACCAGTGAAGTTCGACGCTGTTCAGGTCAATGCCGTAAGCCTGCATGAACGCCGCGTAAATGTCCGGCGCGTCCACCTCAAAGTCGTAGGCCCTGTCGCGTGAATTCCCACCACCACCCGCGCCGGATTCTTCCGGCGCACCACAACGATAGAACCACAGCAGCCCGTCAACGGCCTTTTTCAGGTCGGGGACGGGCTCTTTGTATAGATAGGACAGCGCCAGCGGCAGCTTCATGTCCTGCGGCACCTTCGGGTCGGCGAGCATCAGCTCCAGCAGTACCATAAACCGGAAATCCGTGTTGACGGACACCCCGTCTATTTTATCCGGCAGCGCGTCCAGCAGGATGTTCATTTTACAACTTTCATATTGGAGCGTCTGCGGGCGGCCCGGTTCGGGCTGTACTTGGCCGACAGGGAGCTGAAATGATCGTTCAGCCCTTTCAGCTGCCCGACCGTGGCCTCTGCAAGCTGAGCGAAGGCGTCGATGTGCTCGCTGAATTTTGCCCGGCCGCCGAACAGCTTTTTGCCGGTACCGGTTCCAAAGATGCTGTCGAAGCATTCCTCAACGTAGCCGCAGACCTTTCGGCCCGACTCAACATAATCGGTTACTCCGTTTTTCTGCGCCGCGGCGGCCTTATCCTTAACCGCCGCGATGGACGTTTTGACTTTTTCCGCCACGTTCAGGTCGTCGAGGTCAAGGCTCAGTTTTACGCCGCCAATTTCAATTTCAGCCATTTAAAAGTCCTCCTGTCAGCCGCCGGTCGGCGGGGTATAGGTATAATCCGCCGGCGTCGCGGTGGAGTGGGCGTCGATGGAAAATCCCGCATTTTCGCCCGCATCGCCGCTCTGGTCGTCCTGCACGTCGAACATCAGGTTGCCCTTTTCGCCCTTGCCGGTCAGAATGTTGAAATAAAGGTATGGACGGACGACGGTACTGCCGACGCCGAATTTAATCACGTTGGACAGTGCCCAGTCCTGGAACACATCGCCTACCATGCGGTCGCCTTCGATGGAAAACGTCCGCTGCGCCCCGGTGCGGGTCGTCTGCTTGCCGGTGCGGATATACTGCTTGTCGTCGGTTTCGCTGTCGATAGAGCCCTCGTGATGGGTCACGCCGGCCTGCACGACGTCATAATCGCCGTCTGCGACCGTCGTTCCACCCGTCGCTGCGGTCGTTGCCACAGCAAGGACAAAATCGTCGTTGGTGGCGATGCCCGCATAGGACGAGCTGGGCGTTTTGCCCTGCATCAGCTCTGAAAGTTTCAATGTAATCCCTCCTGATAATAGATTAATCTGCATTGTATCTGGTATCTCGCGCTGTCTGGGCTTGCCCCGAACAGGTAGCCGGTGGACTGCGCCTCAATCTTGCGTGGCGTCTTGCCGGGGCCGAGCGCCGGGAAATTCCGTGCCTTGGTCTGCTGCTCCAGCCAGTCTGAAAAGTCCTCGTAAAATCCGCTGTTCGCGATGTTCTGGAGTACGTCCGGCCCGTAGAATTCCCGGTTCCCGAACGCGAACAGGTATTGTTTCATGGCCGCGCCGCGGGCGTATCGCTTGATATACGGGTCGCCGGTGATGGCGTCGATGGTGTACTCCCGCGTCTTTTCCGGAAGGTAGTCCACGTTGATTTTTCCGTCGCCCAGCAGCGGGCAGGCCTTGAAATAGTCGTAAAGACTTTGGATGATAGCCATCATCCCCACCTCAACAATACGCGGAATTTCAAATATGAAACGAGTAAAAACCACGCTATGGCCACAATGACAGCCAGCGCAAATAGAACTTTTTTCATCATTTGCCTCCCGCGATTTTCTTCACGCCGGCCACCCATGCCGGTTTGTGCGAAGCCTTCGCCCTCTCAAACCATTTTCCGCCACGCTGGGCGTCATAGCCGCGGGTTTCGGCGGTGTTGTAATACTGATACCGCGCATACGGTGCCACCCAGCTCACCGTGCCGGAGCCGACCACAGTGCCGAGCTGCCCGGAGCGCGCCAGCATACCGGTCCGGAATGGGACGAGCGGTGTGCTGCCGCGCAAAACCTCGCTGTCAAGGAACTTTTGCGCACGGCTGAAATTTCCCGTCCATTTATCGCCTGTGTTGGGCGCCCAAGTCAACTTTGCGGTTACTTTGCCACCTTTGGTCTTGACCTGCACGATCTCGCCGCGTGGTGTTTTGACGATCAGCTTTGGATTTCTGGCCATATCCTCACGCTCCATCTATGCGCCAGTGCTGGACGGCAGGAGATCCCCGGCGGTTATCACGCCAGCCGGTCACCGTGAAGCACTGACTGTATCTGCCGGTCACGTCGGCCGCCTTCGCGATGTCGTCGGCGATCAGCCCACGCACCACGATGTCCCCTGCCTGGAGCGTCCAGAGGCCCGCCAGATCGCCGCTTTCAGCGGCCGCGTAAATCTCCGGAAGGGCGAATTGCTTGCCTTCCGGGGCCGACGCGGCAGGGATCCGCACGATGTAGGTATCGGCGGACTGCAAGCCGCTGTCGGTCACGCTGACCGCCCGCCCGCCGTACCAGTTGACGCCGCTAATCTGCGTCCGCTTCCACTCGTCCAGACGGGTTTCCCGGTTGTACCACTTGTTGAAAATCGTGATGTCAGCGTTTGCTATCATATCCACCGCCCCATCAGGTCGGTACCCGCAAGGAATTGAGCCGCGAGGTCGTAATACCGGCGCTTTGCAGAGAGCGGCGTGACGTACGTCACAGAGTATCCGTCCGTGTTTTCGCTCTGGATCCCCGCCTGCCCGGCAGCATCTTTCAGCATCTCGTCGGCCACGGCACACATCGCCATTTTCAACTCATCGGGGGCAGGGTCCGGGACCGCTGGCATAATGCTGTCCAAGTAAGCCGTCGCGCGGTTGGCATACGAAGGAAAAGAGGCCTCCGACAGTACGGAGCCTCCATATGAGGAAGTGTAAAACGCATAATCCGCAAACATTCGGAGGCCTCCTGTCTGTTACTTTTTGGGTGCGGCCTTGGGACTGGCCGCAGGCTTTTCGACTACCACATAGCCTTTATCTTTATATTTCTGGACTTTATTCGGGTCGATATTCCGCGAAATTCCGCCCTTCTGAATCAGCAAGATAATCACTCCTTTGGATTTTTCAGAATCAGACCGTCGGCGCAGTGTGCAAGTAAACGCCCTTCGCCTTGTTCTCGTAGACGAAAGCATCATGGTATTCGCGGAACTGGAACTTCCAGGCGTCCTTCTCCTGATTCTCATCCGGCGTAAAAATCTTCGGGAGGCTGAACTTCACAACCTGCAGGATGGCCGCCGGATAAATCAGCATGAAGTTGATGTCCGCCGCGGTCGCGCCTTTCGCGTAGCCCCAGTTGGTGGATCCGTCGTTTAACGTGATGGCAGTGTAAAATCTGGTTTTCGGCACATAGATGATCGGCATACCGTTGTAGCCGTTCAGCACGTTGGAAACGCCGGTATCCGAGCCCCACTGACGAGTGACGGCCTGATTCACGACCGGCTTTAGATCGGAACTGATGTACAGCCTGCGGCCTTCCAGCGGCACCTCGTCCGCGTCCATCTGCCGGGCGGCCTCATCGATGGCGGGCAGGACGGTGTCTTTTGTCAGCGCCGCCGGCGTCGCCTTGGAAATCCCGGCAGCAGACGCATACTTTGCAAAGCGGTACGCGTCCAGCTCCGGCACGACCTGCAGCCGCATGAAATCGCCCGTCACAGTGCCGAACGTCAGGCCGAGAGTTTCCTCGTTGTCCAGCCGATCGATGCTGATTTCCTTGCCGCGTTCCTCGGCAAGCTGCAGCGTTTCCCACGCGGCGGTAACGTCGCCTTTCGGATAGCCGGTTTCACGGCTGTAGTCCCCGAGACCGGTCGTCGAGACTTTCAGAACTTTGACCTCATTCGTGCCCGTAAAGTCGGGCCGGGTCGCAGCGTCCATGCCGTTGGTTACCGATGCGCCCTTATAGATTGCGTCGATGATCGGTACGAATTTCTGTGCGTATTCGATTGCGTTAGCCATTATTTTTTACCTCCATTGTCAGCGGATTGAATGCCGGCGCCCTTCATGGCACCGGCGACGAAAGCGTCCAGCCCGGCGTCCGGGGATTCATGGTGTTCGCCGGCGCTGTCGACGTGAGCCGCCGAGGGCTCCGGGGTCTTGCCGTCTCCGGACTTGTCGTCCTCAAACAGGAACGCTTTTTCGGTTTTCAGCTTTTGGAGCTGCTCGTCGAGGCCGAGGACGCCGCCCTTGTCGCCCAGCTTGATAGTGTCAAAGTCGAGAAACGGCCGTACAGCCTTCACGTCGCGGGCCTTAGCGCCCACCAGCGCCAGGTTGACCGCGCTGTCGCGCTTGAGCGCCGAAACGTCGGTGTCGTATTTCGTCTGCGCGTCCGTGACCTGCTTTTTCAGGGCGTCCACATCCACGCCGTCGAACTTCTTGACGGTTTCCTGCAGGCCCTTGATGGTTTCGTTGGCCTTGCCGAGTTCGGCGGCTTTGTCATCCAGCTTATGCTTGTCGACATAGCCGCCTTCGGAAAGATCGACGAGCTTCATTTTCTTCCCGGCGGCCGCCTGCTGAAACTGGTCATAGGTCAGCGCCTTGTCTCCGAACAGTGCTTTCAAATCCATGATGTACCTCCGCCGCAGCGATTTAATTTATATAGGCGCGGCCACTCCGCACCCGTGCGGCCCCCGGCATTTAAAGCCCGGCCGGGGAAGGGGCAGATTGTATGAAAAAGCGCCCCGGTTTTCCGAGACGCATTTCAACTGATCGTGGGCATAAGAAAACCGCCGGCGCAAAAAGCGGGGCGGTCTACCGGTTTATGATTTTTTTTAGAGACCCTTTTCCATCGTCTTCGACGATTTCAAAACGGCCGCCTGGGTGATTGCCGGAAAGGGGTTTTGGATGAAGTGGATGATAGAGATAATCGTCCCCGCTGTCGTCTACGACGCGCAAGGCACCGATATCCCAGTCAACGGCCAAAACGTCATAGACCTTCCCGTTGGTCAGCCCGTCTGTCCCGAAGCTCTGGCCGATATACCGAACTTTCATCTTTTTTTCACCCCTTTCAGCTTAATCTCAAACGGTGGCACTGTGCCATGATTCTCATACCAGTGTATCACATATTTATAGTTTTGAGTATAGACTGTTCCGGACTTTTTCTGCCATCCGGAAGCGGGGCCAGCCCGCGGATACGAACTATAAAGCCGCTTGACATCCCGCAGCGGTGTGCTTGTTCCGGCACCGGCCATTGCATATACTTCGGTTGCATTGGCACCTTTCGGAACAACTCCGTGCAGCACCGAAAGGTCTACATTCACTGTCTGCTTGATTTTTTCATCCGGCAAGTTAAGTTTCTTTGGCAATCCAGATGCAGCCTTTTTCGTGGCATCGTTCTTGATAAACAGCATATTCCGGTTAGCTGAAACTGCTTTCTGTGCAGCGCTCCTGCCGAACCCGAGCACCTGTTCACGCTCCCGCTGCCGGTCGAGTCCGGTCTTTTTGGTGAAATCTTTAAGTTTTGCTTCCTGTCGCTTGAGCGTGACGGAGGACCTGTCGAACTTCTCTTTCAGGGCGTTCCGAAGCGGCTCGTCCGCGTCCTTCATGCCCGCACCGTACCCGGCAAGCTCGCGCTTGGTCGCCCGGACGGCCCGCTCCATACCGCGCTGGACCTGTGTGGCGTCGTAATAGCTCAGCTTCTTGTCACCGTATTCGACGGTGCGGTTGTTGTAGTCGTCGAGCGTTTTCCGCGGGTAGGCGGATTCTGATAGCCCCTCGAAGTAAGGAAAAAAGCTGTGCCGGCAATTCCATCCGCAAAGTCCGGCACCCGTCCCGTACCCGGTGGAGCTCGCAAAATCTGGGTACCGGCCGGAACCGCTACGGCTGAACACCTTGCCCTGCCACACTTGATGAGAAGGCCGGGCGCCGGCGTGGGCCGTTGTCTCGACGAGGTCGCAGCCCATATCGTCCGCCTGCGCGACGGACAGCTTGCCGGCCATCTGGTTGACGCCGGTCAACACGGCCCGACGTGTGGCGACGTCCAACCTGTCGACGTGACCGGTCGGGTACCGGATGGCCGCAAGGCCGCTTTGCGCCAGCTCGCGAATGGCGGCCGGGATGACTTCCGTGTAGGCGAACGCCCCGGACTGCAGCTGAAGCGCCGCGTGGTCGAGCGCATCGATGAACTGCTTCTGACCGGCGCTCGCGGTCGTGCGAGTCAGATTCTGAAACACGCCCTGCGTGTTTTTGTAGGCCGTGAGCACTTGCTGCCGGAGCAGCGGGGAATCCTCGAGCGCCGTCGGTTCCAGCCCGGCGTACCGGTAAATCCGGTTGTCGTATTCCAACGCCTCAACCCCCGCACCCTCAAACAGCCCCCGCAACTCGCCCTCAGTTTGCCCGGTCATACGCTCAAGCTGCTGCATGATGTAGTCGTAGCTCGCATTGGCGGCCCGCAGGCGCTCGTACTGCCATTTTGCGGTGTCGGTCAGCGTAGCCGTCTTGACGATGCGCCGCGCCATATCCTCAATGACGGAATTTTCGACGCCAAGGAACAGCCGGACAAATTCATCCGGCAGATGCTCCAAATACGCCGGGCTAAGCATTCAAAGTACCCCCGGGCGGCTTGTTCTGGCCGAAGCCCATCAGTTGGTCGTCGGTTTGGTCGGCGCCCACCGCCGCCTTCGCCGTCGCTTCGTCCTCGTTGTACCATTTCGCACGGTATTCCCACTTCTGCATGATGCCGTCCCTCACGTCGTCTTTGTCGCGGGCACGTTCGGCTTCTTTGTCAATGATGTAGCTGTCCTCGAACTTGATTTCAATGTCGGTATCCTCTTTGACCGGCAGTCCGAGAATTTCCCGGCCGATGTAGAGGATGCCGCGGACAAGGCCCTGCAGAGCGCGCTCGATGACGATGTAGTGCTTGTTAGCGTTCTGGACGAGGTCCTGACGCTCGCCGGTATACTGAGTCGCAGTCTGTACCGTTCCACCCTCGAACGTGTAAAACCGGGTGCCGAGGCCGCATTTGAACGACAGATAATCGAGCGCCGCCTGAATGCCCTTTGTGTTTTCTTCCACACGAAGTTGTGGATTGTATTCCTGGACCAAAGTTTTCAAATCAGCGTCGACGTCGGAATCTGCGTCCACCTGAAGGAAAAGCTGCTGCGCAACGTCGTCCGGGGTTATTCTCTTTCCATCTGCCGTCCGCCTCGTCATGTCTTTGTTGTAAAAAACTTTTTTCCCGCCAAGTTTGAAATCCTTGACGAAGTTGTTGAACGCGATGTCGACGTTCTGGAGCTCGTCGATCGCGTCGGCGTAAACGGATAGCCCCAGGCCGTTGCCGTAGGACCGGTTGTTGGAAATGTTCGGCTCGATGATGGAGAACCACGGGATGGGGGAGCCGGTGTTGAACGATGGCGCGATGCCGTCAGGGAGCGGTTTCGGAACCAGCGTGCCGGCCTCGTAATCGAACAGCTCGTTCGTGATGACGTAGTTTCCGTTCTGCAGCGTGTGCTCCTCGAGGTAAACCCGATATTTCCCCCTTACCAACTGCACCGAAGCGAAAACGGCTTCCGTGATTTTTCCATGCCTCAGCGACAGCGGATAGATATACATGGCGTCGAGATAGTCGATGCCGATCCGCGTTTCGGGCGACCGAAGAACGGAACCGTCGGCGCCCACCAGCATATTTTCCAGCCGCAGGACAAACGCGCCGGTGCCGCTGTAAAAGGCCCGCTCCACCAGCTCGTTCCCGCGCTCCCAGAAATCATTGGCTCCGAGGACGCCGGTCGTCTGCTTCGGCCCCTGGACGAACTCTCGGCTCGCATTGTCGGCAATGGCAATCTCTGTCTTTTCGTTCAGCAGGATGGATGCCCAATCCTCGCAGACCTTTTTCGCCATTTTCATCGAGTAGAGCTTCCGCTCCGTCACGCGGTTTCCGGCCAGCTCGTGAAATGTATGAAACGATTTTACATAGCCGCGCCACCACGCTTTCCAGAGGCGGATATTCTGGTAATACTCGGTCCGCAGGCCCGCGCCGAATTTACGGTTCAGGTACTGCAAAACCGGAAGAATCTCGAAGTTGTCCATCATACCGCCTCCCTGACCAGTTTCCGCATGAACCGCTCGAACGAATACTCGAACGCATCCAGGATGTCGATGTCGGTTGAAAAGTTGTCCAGACGGACGTCTTTGCCCGCCTGTGCCGCCTTACTGTCCCACACGGCGGATTCGAGCCCCGCGCGGACCAGCGTGCAGCGGCGCATCAGACGCAGCCGGCCGGTGTTGAGCAGCGTGTTGGTGCAGATGATCCGCTGGACAATCTCGTTTTTGTCGCTGTCCCCGATTTTCAAGCCGAGGTTCGCGGCCGCGCAGGCCCGGCGCAGCGTCGCAATCAGGTACTGCTCCGCGCAGTCGGCGAAGCCGTACCGGATGTAGGCGTGCGGATACTCCGCCTGCAGGCCGCGCACGAACCCGACGAACTCCCGGGCCACGCGGTCCGCGTCAATTTCGCCCTTGCGGCCCTCAATGTGATAGTCCCGCAGAACGACCAGCCCCGACCATCCGCGCAGGACGGCCGTCGCGACAAACGTCGTCAGCGATCGGTTGCCACCGAAGTCGACGCCAACGGAGATAAAATCAATCTTGTCCGGGTCGGCCGTATCCACCATCCATTTTTCCGGATTGTCCGCAAACTGCCGGTAAATCAGGCCGTCGGCCGTCTTCCAGAGGCCCAGGATGAACCTGTCATAGAAAACCCCGACATACTCTTTCTTGAGATTCTCAACGTAGGCCGGGTTGAGGAACGTGTTATCCTCGATGAGGAACTTCATGACCATCATGTCGAGCTCGCCGGCCCGGTCCATGTACTTGGTCTTCAGCCAGTGCTGCGGGCTGTCCGGGTTAGTGGTCGCGATCAGCTTCGCGCCGGGGCAGGAGAGGCGGGATAACAGCATCGAAAAGAAATCCTCGGTAAACAGCGTCAGTTCGTCACAATAAGCGCCCTGCAGCGTCATGCCTCGGATTTTACTTTCCGCCCGGGCGTCGTTGACACCCTCAAGATAAACCAGTCTGCCGAACAACCGGGCCTCTTTTTTGGAGATGGAATAGCTGAAATACCGGCTGCCCACAAGCTCCTGAAGCAGGTCCAGGCAGTTTCGACGCAGAGAGGTGAGCGTTTTGGCAACCATCAGGTAGTTGCCGCCTTTCGGCATCGTTGCCACCCAGAACGCCCACACAACCAGGCTAATCCACGTCTTGCCGCTGCGGACGCTGCCCTCGAGCAGATTAATGCGCCGGAGCTTGCCGTGCTGCCACAGGCGGAGAAGCTCACGCTGCTTCGGCGTGTAGACGTCAGCCATCGGATTTCAGACCTTTCAGCAGCTGCTCAAGCTGGCCGGTGTTGTCATCGCTTTCGCTTTGCCCTTTTTCGCTCCAACCCTTGAAGTTGTTCGACAGGCTGAACTTAGCGCCCATTGCGCCGTCACGGTCGAATAGTCGGGATTCGGCGTAATCCTCGCAACGTGACTTTGCGCGCGTAACCGTGTAATCGAACCGTCTCTTTGCCTGATAATTCAAAAGCGCCTGCCGGGATTTGAATCCCAACGCAAGCGCCAAACCGGTAACCGTGGGAGGCCTTCGACCGACAATAATCGGATGGCCGAATTTATCGAAAACGGCTTGGCCTTTGTCGTCTTTCAGGAGTTTTCCTTCACAGCTTTTGAAGTACTCGTCGATTTTTGCCTGCATTTCTTCCGGAGTTTTGTACTTCAGCGGCCTTGCCATTTTTTCATCACCTCATTCCAAAGCAAAGTAAGCCAAGTAAAAAGCGCACCGCTCGCGCAGCACGCTTGAAATAATCCATTGCGCCGCCTTGCCGGGCGGCGCTGAGAGAAAGGGTACTAAAAGCCAGAGCCTTTGTAATCAATTTCCGCAAGGTGTCGTATAGCTGCACTTTGCATCGTACTAAGTATAACCCCTTGACAACGAACATACCGAACATTTCAAAGATTTTTTAAAAATCTTTTGGTGTACATTCGAACACTATCCATTGTGCTCCCATCATCCAGTTTGTCCGCGATCTCATTCCATTCCATCCCGTCTATGTACCGATACCGGATGATCGTCCTTGCTTTCGGATCATCAACGCGGGCAATAATGCTCTCGGCATGCAGACACTCGGCGTACAGCTTTTTCCGCAAATGCTTGTAATATTTCGTGAGACTTTGAAATTCTTCCGAGACGTCCTTTTCCTGTACGTTCCCCCGGATCGGGATCGGTCGATTTTGGTACGGTTCATGCGCCGGAGAGGCCAGCACGCTGTCTGATGCAAAGTGCGCCGGCTCTGCGGAAAGGACTTGCAGCCTGTTATTGATCTGCCTCAGCTCGGCGTTCAAGTCCTTGTATTGCTCTAAGGCATCTTTTGCTGTCACTTTTTATCAGTCCTTCCCAGCAGATAATCCACACTAAAATCCCTCCATTTTCGTCTGCTGCCTGCTCCTGCAAAGCCTCTTTTGCGGCTTCGATTGCCTCAAACTCACTATCATTTTTGCGGATATGAGCATAAGAGCTTTCCATGACGTTCAGAGTTTCGATGTGTTTATCCATCATTTTTTCTCCTGCTGAATTGTCAGCACGATGTAATCTTTATCCGGTTCCGCGCCCATCCCCACATTCAAAGCATGCCCGAAGCTCGTATTCTCCAATCCCGTTCAGCTTTGTCAGTTTTTCCATTTTCACACCTCCCACAGCCTAACGAACGTCTTCGGTTCGTCATCATATTCCTTTTCCACCTGGGCAAGTACAATCTGCGCGTCGTCGCGGTAGGCGATCCCGTTGAGGGCGTCGCAGACGATTTTTACAATGTTGTCGCAGTCCGGCTTTTTGGCCGGCCTGATTTGCCCGGCCAACATGGCGGCCTTGACGCGCTTGCTTTTGCTTTTTGGGATCGGGTACCGGGCCGTGATCTGAATGCCGACCTGAGCGTCGTCCGCGAATTTAAAACCTCGCGCGGCCGCTCGGTAACGGATTCGCGTCAGCTCTTCGTAGCGGACGGTCTTGTCCGGAGTGTATGTAACGCTGGCGCCCGTCTTGATGCGGACCACCTTCGGCCGGGCCTTGCCCTGCGGCGGGCCGGAAATTGTAAAGCAGATATTCCTCTTCATTCCCGTTTTCTCCTGTAATCCACGGCTGTCAGAGCGACGGCCTGGTAATGATCGGAACACAGCCGGCTGTAAGCACGGTCCCCGCAGGTCGTACGGAGTTCGCCATCCGTCAACATCAGATTGCTGGTGATGATCGTCGGCTTATTTTCCCGGTACCGTTCGTCGAGGATAACGACCAGCTCCTTCTGCGTCCAGGCGCTCGCTTTTTCCGCGCCGAGGTCGTCCAGGAGAAGCACGTCCGCCAAAAGCGCCTTGTCAAGGATCCGAACCTGCTCCGCCTCGTCGGCATGGCCGTACATCATCATTTCCAGTTGCTGCGGGACGTTCCAGTAAGCGGCGCGGTACCCGTCTTCCAGCGCACAGTTCAGAACCGCGCAGCCGAGGTGCGTCTTCCCGCAGCCCACGGCGCCCATCAGGATCAGACCGCGGCCGGCGAGAAAATTTTCTTTCCGGTTCAGCAGATATTTTTTCACGGCCTCGAATGCCTTTTCTGCCCCTGGCACCCGGCGGTATCCTTTCAGCGTCGCGGTGGAGAACATTCCCGGGATTTCCGCCCACTTCAAGCGGCGCTGGCGCGCTTCTTCACGGTCCCGCGCTTTCTTGGACGCATCTTCGGCCTTGATCTCCTCGTTCCGGCAGGAGCACGGCTTTTCAAACTCGCGGATTTTCCCATCGGCCCACATCCGGAATGCGTAGATGCGATCCCCGCATTTCGGGCAGACACGGCCAGTATCGTAGACTTTCCCAGGCAGCACAGTGGATGATAATTTTTCCATCGTCTTTTCGTCCATGGCGATCACTTCCCAAAATTTTTATAGCGGCTCGGATCAGTCAGATCCGGCCCTCGTGCGGGCGGTCGTTCCTTTCGTTCGCGGTCCTCGTTTTTCAGGACGCTTCGCACGTAGGATGCCGATCGGCCCTGACATCGCGCGGTTTCCGCGATGGCGTCCAGGATGCGCTTCACGGGATAATCCCGGATCAACTCCCCAAGGGTAACGCCGTCCTTCGACGAGGGCATCGGATTGACCTTCTCCTCGAATTCCTGGCAAACCACCCCGAAATCAGGCCCCGCCCCGCCGTCTTTCGGCGCTGCGCCCTCTACCGTGGAGGAAGATGGGGTGTTTATTACACTAAGCTTATCTTTCCCTAAGGTCTTGGTTAAGGTCTTGGTATAGGTACTCCCATTACATAACGTTTCTGTAACGTTACAGTCCTGCCTGTCAGGCGTTACTTCTTCATTACGTTTTGAGGGAGTAATGGTTGGCTTTTTCTTTTGGCGCTCTCTGAATTTTTGCACTCTTTTCCGATTGTTCTCTTTTTGGTGCTCTATGTAATCGATCAAAAGCCCCGCATGCTGCTGCCAATTCCGAATAACAATCCGACCGTCTTCTTTTTTCTCGAGGAAACGAATCCTGAGCAGATCGTCATAAAATTTCTGGGCACCTTTTGACCCGCCCTTTTCCCACCCTGCTGCCTTGGAAATCGCCCTGGGCGGAAAGTTTGTCACATCGCCATCGGGGGCGGCCGTAACGGCCCAGGTCCAAAAGCAGACCATCAAGCCGACGGCGTAGGCATTTGAGATACCGAGAGCATCAGCCAAATTATAGATTTTATCGTGTTCCCGAATTCCATCATCTATTTGAATCCACGCCATGTTTACACCGCCTGTTCAACGCTAAACCGAACAATACCGTTCCCGCCGTGAACCACAAACCTTGTCCTGTTTTTCAAGTGGATCGGCCCGCGCAGGAAGATGAACGATGAAATTTTACATTGTTTATCCCTGGTGTACGTTATTTTAAAAGCACCCGATTCGTCGTTCTTGCGTATGGTGATTTGATTATTTTCCGTGTCAATTCCAATGTCCACTCGGATGGGATTGTCCAAAAGTTTCTGCGCCACAACATTGATCCATAGATTATGTCCATTGGTTCGGACAAAAGGAACTCGCTTGGAATTGGTAACAAGCATGTTAATCACCACCGCCCTTAAAATACGGTGACCGGTTTTCCGGTCGACCTCTCGATTTCCCTTTTGAACTGTTCCGGATCCGCGTTGTTGTCGGATAGGTGGATCAGGTAGATATGCCGCACGGACTGCATGCCGTTGGCCAGGAAGAAATCCTTGACGTTTTCCAAGCCGAAGTGCGACCTCAGCAGCCGGGGCTTCATAATTTCTGGTACCCTGCCGTCCCGGATGCTCGCGTCCAGCAGCGGAATGCTGTAATTGCATTCCACCATGATGATATTCAGTGATCGGAACAGGTTTGGTATGTAATAAGTATCCGTCGCGAAGAGGAGCTTTTCCCGGGCAACCGTGGAGTAGAGCAGGTACCCACAAGGCTCCGTGGTATCGTGCTTCGTCTCAAACGGCAAGACGATCCAGCTCGCGAGGCTGAACTGTTCTCCCGCCCGGATAACATGGGCCCGATAGGGATGATCAATCTTTCCAAATCGGTCCTCGATGCCGCAGAACGTTCCGGAAGTCATATAGAGATCGATCCCGCGCGCCGCAAGCCCGTCGGCGCCTTTGGCGTGGTCCTGGTGCTCATGCGAGATCAGGCATCCTGCCACGCGGGGAAGGATGGACAGATAGCCGGATAATATCTTTTTAGCGGGAATGCCCGCTTCCAGGAGCAGGGCGCTCTTTCCGTCGTCGACGGCGTAGGAGTTCCCGGAGCTTCCGGAAGCCAGGCATTTTACAGTAATCATAATTGTTTAAAACCCGGGGTCGTAGACGGCCGCAGGTTTATTTTCAGCGGGCGGCGGAGTAGTTTTAGTAGTTTTGCCTTTCTTCTCTTTGGGAGGCTCCTGCGGCTTCGCAGGGGCCGTTTCCGGGGCGGGCCCGTGCGCTTCGGAATGCTTTCCGCTGCCTTCCGGATGGTCAGAATCCGATCCGGCGATCGGCTCCTGCACTTCCCCGGTTTCCTCGTCAACTTTGATGTCAGCGGGAACTTGATTGGCCTGCACTTTAATTTCTTTACGCACCTTTTCCTCCGGGTCAACGTCCCGGTAGGCGTCCGGCCCAAGCTCGACAACTTCATCCGTGCTGTAGATGCCCATAATCATGTCCGGGCAGTTCAGACGGCCGAAAAACGATGCGGCACGGTACCGAATCATGACTTCCGGCATGGTCTTCCATTTGGAACCGTTCCGGCCCAGCCAGCCTTCATCCTTCGCCATTGCCATAGTGATGGTTGGGCCGACGACCTTGTGCCCGTTCATATCTTCCGCCCAGGCGTAGCAGGACATGCTTTCACCGGTGCCCCGCAGGTCATACTGCAGTTCCGTTTTGTACTTGTGGCTTGCGTTGATCATGGCCACAATGTACTGACTGCTCCACGCCGGTCGGGATGATAGTAGAACTGGCCAAAGCCTGCGCCATGCGCTGCGCGACCTGAAACTCCTGGAAGCCACTGAAGATGTTGGTGCCGAGAACGATGTCCTTTGCGGGGGCTACAGAAGCGGCGTTTTTGATTTGTGCCGGCGCCGCGGCGACAATTTTTTTTGATTCACTCATGATTTTTATCCTTTCTCTTCATCAAGATATGTTGCTTCCAGATCGGCCACATGGAGCATCACGGCGAGTGGAAATTTGCTATATGCATCCGATGTACTCCGCAGGGATTCAAACTCGCCCATGTGGAACCGGATTGCAACCGCTTCTTCGGGAGTGAGCTTCATAAACCGCTCAATCAGGAAAACTGACTTCTCGCCGTGACCATACGGAAATTTTTCCTCAACCGCGTAATATGGTTGCTTTTCCCACTTCCCGGTCTGCTCGTTCTTCACATTGCGGGTGGTGGCCTTATAGAAATTTGCTTTGCAAACATCGTGGAGCAGGCCACAAATGGCGATTGTTTCGTCTGTTGGTTCGGCGTCGGATTCGGATATGATGGACGTTAGCCTATAAAACACGTTCAATGAATGTTCGCAAAGCCCGCCCTCGTGGCAAGAATGGTATCTCGTGCTTGCAGGTGCGGTGAAGAAGTCCGTGGATTCCAGCCAGCGAAGGAGCTCTGCAGCTCTCTCGCGGCGAACGTTGTCATTGAACACTTGAATAAATTCGTCTTTCTTCGTCATTCTGCACTCCCTACAGTTTTTCAAGCTCGGCTTCGAGCTGTCGTTTTTTGCCTTCCAGATTCGATAGGATCAGGGCTTTGCAGCCCTCTTTCGCCATCGGGTCAAGCATATCGTCCATGATGCAAACTCTTGGGAAATGATCGCCAATTAAAAAAGTCATACCCGCATCAGTGTGGACGTTCTTGACTTCGACGATAACCTTATTGATTTTGTCGAGTTTTCCCGCGAGGCCGTTGGCTTTTTTCAGATTTTCCAGCGTCATGACGCATCGTTCTCCTTTTCAAATTTTTCTTCGGAAGCGTACGGATGCCCGTCGGCATATGCCTGGAGAATTTCCGGACGGGTGCAGTTTTCTTGCTCGACGGCTGAATCTGCGTCGAATGGATCCGGCTCCTCGCCGGTCTTGTAGCAGCAGCCCGGATCACCGGAGTCGGAAGCGCCGTAAAACGGGCAGTCGATGTTTTTGCAGGGGTACGGCTCGTCGGTCTCGCCGGAAGCTGCGTCCTGTGCAGAATCGGGCTCGCCGCCTTCCGGATCATCGGCAGTAACCGAGTTTGCGGCATCGTCGCTGGCGGGCGGATCTGCCGGCTCGTCCTCTTTGCCCTCATAGTGCTCCACAATTCCGGTCTTTCCGTCTACCGTGGCAGTGCCGCCCTGCGGCGGGTATTCGCGCTGCCCGGGCTGAATCTCGTCAAAGGAAATTTGATGCTCGCGGTCGGCCGGAACGATAGGATTGCCCTGGGCGTCGAACTGCAGCTCCACCGCGTCGCCGACGATCTTCTGCGGTTTGACGGTATAGTTGATCTTTCCGGACACCGCGCCGCTGAAAATATAGGAGCCGGCGCCGTTCGCATCCTCAAAAGTCACCTTGACGGTCATCTCTCCGTCGCGCTGCTTTTTCGCGTGCAGCATGGCGACGAGGCGGTTCAGCACGGTATCGGCCGTGGCGATGACCGCGTTGAACTCGGGACCGCGCAGGGAAAGCGGATCTCCGGTCACTTCAGCCGATTCTTCATCTTCCGGCTCCTTTTCGTCGTCCCCGGATGCATTCTTCCAGTCACAGGGCCCCTGCTGCTCTTCGGGCTGATCGTTCGCGGAATCGCCGGAATTGTCCTCGGGATTGGGCGTTTCGTCTGCATCGTTCCCGGAATCGACCTCGTTTCCATCAGATTCCGGGGCATCGTTCGCGGAGCCCGGATCCGGGCGGGTAAGCTCCTGGTACTCGGCCAGTTCTTCCATGCCGTCCGGGCCAAGGTCTTCCGGATCGTCTTCCGCCCGTTCCGGGCCCAGAGCATCTTCGCTGCTGTCGGAATACTCGGCGGTAAACTTGCGTTTCAGCGCATAGCCGTCCAGCGCATTCTGGGCTTCCTCAAAGGTATCGAAATCGGGAATTGTGGAAGCTTCTATTTTCTGGCCGGCGATGACGGAATCTGCCGTTGAAACCATGAAGACGGTAAATTTCCCGTTGTCATCCCGCTTGTCTACAAAATACCGCCAGTCTCCGTGTATGTAAGTCATACCCTTTTTCGCTTCTGCGGATGCCTCTTCTGCCTTTCCCTGTGCCATTGCTTTTGCCCCCTTAATTTGATTCAAAACAATTTCCTTCTCCTGCTCCG
>JALCPO010000009.1 GCA_022650455.1 Oscillospiraceae bacterium | reverse complement strand
TAACCCAACTTTTTACAAGGTCGGTTCAGCCGGAAGAATCGGACCAATGAGAAAGGAATGGATCCGTTTGTCCATTGTTCTGTCTTTGCAGGGATGCATGGCCGTTGGGAAAACGACCGCCGTGAAATACGTCCAGGAACACGCCCCCTATGTAAATATCAGTTATGAATTGAATACCAACGTGATTGAACAGATCCGGCTCCGAAAATTGAAAAAGGATATTTTTGAAGATTACATTGAAATACAAAAAATATGGATTGCAAAGGAAATTGAAAGATATAAAAAGGCAAAACAATTTTCTTGTTCTATTATGGATTTTGGAGCAGAAGAGATTGAATTTTATACCCTTAATTATCCAAAAACAATAGGCACGGATTGGAATGTTGAAGAAGAATTGCAGCAACTGCGGGACTGCTTACCGGATCGGATTCTATTTTTGGATGCGAACGAACCCGTTTTGAGGAAACGAAAAGAGAACGACGCGACTCGTTCACGGACGTTTTTCGATCATCATCTCCAGTATTTGCTGCCGTTGAAAAGGGACTGGTTTATCGGCAGAAAAAATGTTGATGTTCTGAATGTCGATCATCTGTCAAAAAAACAGGTCGGTCAGCGCGTAAAAGACTGGGTCGACCATTGTATCGAATCTGCTCCATGAAAGAAGCATCCTGCGAATCAAACATTAGCATCTAAGATTCACCGAGTTTGCCGGCGGGGAACCTCGGAGTACAGATTTGCACGCGGGACCTCCCCCGATTTCAAGGTACCTCTTGACATACCTAACAATTCTATGTATACTACGCGTAGAATCTTTTGGATAGGGGGAGATTCATGAATGTTTCGAAGGATTTAACGGCCGCTTCGGCAACGCCCTTGATTCTTGCCATCTTAAAGGGAAACGACAATTACGGTTACTCCATGATAAAGAGAGTAAAGGAACTGTCAAAAAATAAAATTGTCTGGACAGAGGGCATGCTGTACCCGGTCCTGCACCGCCTGGAAGAACAACGATGGATCGAATCCTATTGGAAAATCTCTGAAACGGGCCGGAAGCGAAAATACTACACGATTACAACGGCCGGGTTAAAAGAACTGGAAACGCAAATGCGGCAGTGGCAGACCGTCAATTCCACGCTTGAAAAAACCAGGGGCATCTCTGGTCAGGAGGAGGATCCGCATGTTTGATTTGGAATCCAATATCCGCTCATGGAGCAACCACTTACGCGCCAGCGGAAAATTGAAAGAGAACGATATAACGGAGCTGGAAAGCCACCTGAGGGACGAGATCGACGACTTGACGGGATCCGGGCTTACGCAGGAAGAAGCCTTTATCATCAGCGTAAAACGCCTTGGCAATGTCAATGCCATCTCCAGAGAATACTCGAAGATCAATATGACCTCTTTCTGGAAAAATATGCTAATTGATTCGTCCGATCGGGATTTAAAAAGAAAAAGTCACCGGAATCTTGCCTGGATTGTCGTTTTTTCTCTCTTGGCGGGAACTCTGGCCAAAATTCCCGAATGGTCAGTATCTCTGTTTCAGAACCCGGATTCTTTCCTGCTTTATTTTAAAAATCTCAGCCTGTTTCTGTTTCCGATGGTCGCATTGTACTTTTTGCTGACCCGAAAATCGGGCTGGAAATATACCGTCTCAACCATGGGGTTCTTCTGCCTGTCGGCCGTGATCGTCAACTTATACCCGTCCTATTCTCCAGGCAATACGGTGCTTTTAACGGGGATTCATCTCCCGATCCTGCTGTGGCTCATCGTCGGCATCGCCTATCTCGGCAGGGGCTGGAGAAGCAGCAAACAGCGGATGGACTTTCTGCGCTTTACCGGGGAATTCGTCATTTACGGAGGACTGATTTTATGCGGGATCCTCGCTCTGGGGCTGTTCCTCGAAATCATATTCCAGACGATTAAAATCGATCTCTCCTTCTTTACCGCACATTATTTTTTGGTTTACGGCGGATGCGCCGCCGCAATGATCGCGGTCTATCTGGTGGAAGCGAAAAAGAGCATCGTCGAAAACTTCGCGCCGGTTCTGGCAAAAATATTCAGCCCGCTGTTTTTCGTCAGCATGGCGGCCTTTTCGGTCGCGATGTTCGTCACAGGGAAAAGCCCCTATGATGAAAGGAATTTTCTGATTGGGTTCGACCTCATGCTTGCGGCCGTTCTCGGTCTGGTGCTCTATGTCATCTCGGCAAGAGGTCTCCATGACGCGCCGAACTTCTTTGATTTCATGAACTTCGCCCTGATTATCATGGCGCTCATTATCAATTCCGTTGCGCTTTCCGCAATCGTTTACAGGCTGTCGGCATTCGGGGTGTCGCCCAACAAAGTTGCCGCGCTCGGTGAAAATCTGGTCTTAATGGTAAACCTCGGAGGATTGGCTGTCCTGTATTTTCAATTTTTCCGGAAAAAGATCGAATTCAGCCTTCTCGAAAAATGGCAGACCGCTTATCTCGGCGTCTACGCCGTCTGGGCGGCGGTCGTGTCGTTCGCTTTTCCTCCGATCTTTCATTTTTGCTAATCCAACCGCGCTCCGCCGCATTCCATCCCCCGCACAGAGCAGCCGTCTCAGACAGGGCAGGCTGCTTTTTCAAGCGGGGAACTTTGCGCGTCCCGGAAATTTACCTTTTGTTATATTTCCAGTTCACATACTGCCGTATTATATCCGGCACGGAAGTCCGCCGATCATTCGTCGCTTCCCGGATCATTGCTTTGAATACCCGGTAGTTTTTGCCGAACGGATACGGGATTTTCCGGACTATACGGTCGATCTTTTTCAGTTCTTCCAGCGTCATGGCGATAATCCCCTGTTCCGCATTTCTTAATTATATCACGGAATAATTTGCCGAAGGGTGACCGAAAAAAATAAAATCGCCAGGCGTTGACCATTTCGCCCTGCAGACCGTTTCCACCGGAAATGGATGCGAGGCGGTTCCACACGGAAACCGCCTCGCATCCAGGACAGGCAAATCACGATTCTGTCAGCATTGCTCTTTCCGGATATTGAACATCCTGCGCAGCACAAAGCCCCAGAATTTTGAACTCTTCACAACGACAACCTTCATAACGCAGACCCCCTAAGTATGTTCAGCACTTGTGGAGAAGTGCTATGCCCAACGCAATCATGATAACCGCGGCTACAAACATAATCAGCCCCGGCGGGCAAAAGCAGGAAAGCGCCAGCCCAATGCCGAAAGCAATACAGTACCGGGCCCAAGACCCTTTGCCGCAACCCCTATGGTTCCACATACCGCCCGCACCGCCCTCGCTCCTGTTGAGTTTAGTACAGTATATACATCTCGCGGGAATTTTGTGCAGCCCGAATTATTTCTGAACAATCACCAGGGCGTCCCCGCTGTGAACGATAATCTGCGCCATATCGTCCGTAATGCAGTTGCTGACCCCGAGCGGAACTTCCGAATACAGGATTGCCTGCCTGAGCGGATACTGAAGGCCCGTATAGGTCACCTCGCAGGAAGAACATCCAAACGGAAAAACGGAAACGGTGCAGCCCTTCATCCGGCTGAGGGTCAGCCTGCCCCCCTTCAGCAAAAACACTTTCCGGGACCCGTCCAAAATAACCGCTTTGCACCCCTGCGAACTGAGATACTGCAAAACGCACAGGTTGGCGTAGGAATGGTCGAACCGATCCCCGCCGAGAACGCCCCCAAGCTCAAACCGGCGATAGCCGCGCTGGAGCCCCTCTTTGACTGCGGCCAGCGTGTCGGTATCGTCTTTTTCGATTTTCAGGCGTATCGTTTCCACGTTTTCCGGCAGCCTGTTCTGTATCGAGTCGAAATCGCCGATCAGCAGGTCCGGCCGAATTCCGAGCTTTTGCGCGTTGTCGTATCCGCCGTCCGCGCAGATGACAAAACGCTCCTGCATGTCCACGTCCTGAAAAGCGTCCCGGTCCATCGGGGCCGAACCGATAATTACACAAATCTCTCTTTTTTTCGCCATTTTTTGCTTTCTTTCATCTCCCGATACATTGCCTTATAGCTTTCATGTCTCGACCGGCTGATGATCCCATCTTCCACCGCCCCAATGACGGCGCACCCTTCTTCGCAGGTATGCGAGCAGGACGTAAATCGGCACCGGTTCAGGAAAGGGACAAACTCGCGGAAACAACAAGCCAGATTTTCCGCTGTTACGGTGCCGAAAAGGGATGAATCCAAAGAAGAAAATCCGGGCGTGTCGATGACATATCCCCCGCCTTCCAGCTTCAGCAGCTCCACCCGGCGCGTCGTATGCCTGCCGCGCCCAAGTTTGCGGCTGATCTCCCCGGTCTGCAGGTGGAAATTTTCAAACATGCGGTTCAGGAGGGTAGATTTTCCCACTCCGGAATTCCCGGTAAACGCGGTAATCTTACCGGCCAGAATCTTTTCGACTTCGTCCACCCCCTGCCCCGTAACGGAAGAAATGCAAAAAAGCCGAAGTCCGGCCTTCCGGTAAATGCCGGAAAGCGAATCGGCGTCCTGCAGGTCGACTTTCGATATCGCAACCACGGGTTCAATGCCCGCCGCTTCCGCCCCGGCGATCATCCGGTCGATTACAAGCGCATTCGGGGATGGTTCGCAGGTGGAAACCACGATCACAAGCTGGTTGATATTGGCAACGGGCGGACGGAGCAAAAAATTCCTGCGCGGCAGGATTTTCTCCACAAAGCCGGTGCCGTCCGGCGACAGGCGGATCTCCACATGGTCGCCGGCCATGGGAACCGTTCCGCTTTTGCGGAGAATTCCCCTGGCGCGGCATTCGATTACGCGTTCCGGCGTCTCGACAAAATAGAAGCCGCCGATTCCCTTTACAATCAGGCCTTCCACATCCGGAGTCATAGGCGGTCAATCCCGCGAGCTCGGAGATGAAGACGCCCGGCTGCTCGGTGTGGAACTGCTGCTGACTTGAAATTCATAGGAATTTTCCAGTTTCGGCTTTCCGGCGTCGAAGTCCAGCGTATAGACCCGGTATTTCTTGTCGTCGAGGGTTACGATCAGGGTATGCTTGCCCGTCTGATTGGAAAACGTCAGCTGGGCGGTCGGGTTATAAGAAGAATTCACCGTCTTGGTAACGGAAAGGCTTCCGTCCAGGTATGCTTTCAGCACAAGGTCCTTCGTCACGCCTGCAGGCAGGTCGACAAAAACGTCGACCGATTTGGCCGAGGTTTTTCCGGAGCTGAGAACCAGGTTGACCGTACTGCCCTTCTCCAGCTTGGAACCGTTGAGCGGGTCGGTGGAGAGGACCACGTCCTTCGCCTTTCCGGTGTCATCCTTATACGTCTTTTCGCCAACCGTAAGGCCAACCCCGGTGATCTTGGCGGTTGCTTCCGCAAGCGTGTTGCCGGCGACATCCGGAACGGTAACCTTCTGCTCCAGCTTGCCCGAGCTGACGTAGACCTTGACCTCGCTTCCCTTCGCCACCTGAGTATTCGCGGCCGGGTCCGTGCTGACGACGCTTCCGGAGGGAACCTTGTCGTCCGCAACCGTGTAAATTTTATAATTCAGGCCCTGGTCCGCCAGAGCCGCAATCGCTTCGTCCTGGGTCTGACCGGTGACATCCGGCACGCTGACTTTCTCGCCGCCCGTGCTGACGACGAGGGTCACCGATGCATTGGATTTCACCGTCATGCCCGCCTTCGGGGTTTGGCTGATAACGATCCCCGCCGGGTGCTCACTGTCGCTCTTGTCCTCGCGCTTGAACTCAAAGCTGTAGGACGATGTGCTCGCATTGACAACGTCGTTGTAGTTCTTGCCGACAAAGTCCGGCATGACGATATCACTCGGTCCGGAGTTCCAGCCGCGGAGCAGGGCGGCCGCCCCCAGCGCGATGGCGGCGATCAGGAACGCGGCGGCGATGCCCGCAATGACAAACACGGCAACCGGCTTTTTCTTTTTGGCCGGCACGCGGCCCGCTTCTTCCACATACTCATAGTTGTCGTTGTAATACGGCGGTTCCGGACCTTTCACCGTATCGATAGCATCAATATATTTCGTAGGTTTCTCGTCAATAAAATATTGATACTGAAACCGGGCACTCGGGTTGCGGCGGAATTCTTCAATGTCCCGCAGCATATCCGCCGCCGACTGATACCTTCGCGCCGGATCCTTCTGCATGGCTTTAAGCGTAATCTCCTCAAGGCCTTCCGGGATGGACGGATTGATTTCACGCAGAGGTTTCGGGTCGGTCTGCAGCTGCATAATGGCAACGGAAACCGCGTTGTCAGCCTCGAAAGGGAGCTGGCCGGTCAGCATTTCGTACAGCATGACGCCGACGGAATAAATATCGGTCTTTTCATCCGTAAAATCGCCGCGCGCCTGCTCGGGCGCGATGTAATGCACCGAGCCGATGGCCTTATCCGTCATGGTCCGGGTCTCGTTGTGGGAAAAACGGGCGATGCCGAAATCGGTCACCTTGATGGTGCCGTCCTGAAGAAGCATGATATTCTGCGGCTTGATGTCGCGGTGGACGATCCCCTTGCCGTGCGCGTGCTGAAGGGCGCGCAGAATCTGCACGGTAAAATGGATCGCCTCTTTCCATTTGATCTGCTTCTGCTGGTCGAGATAGTCTTTCAGCGTGATGCCGTCAATATACTCCTCCACAATATACTGGATCCGGTCGCCGATGCTGACATCGAACACCTTTACGATGTTCGGGTGGGAAAGCACGGCAATCGCTTTGGACTCGTTGCGGAACCGGCGAAGAAACTCCGCGTTCCCCGAAAATTCGTCTTTCAGGATTTTGACGGCTACGGTGCGGTCGTCGATAATATCATAAGCGCGGTAAACCACCGCCATCCCGCCCACGCCGATGACTTCGTGGATCTCATAACGGCCGTCCAAACGCTTGCCCGTGTATTTATCCATGTTATTCAGCTCCTTAAACGGCTTGATCTTCCAGAACGACGACGGTGATATTGTCGCCGCCGCCCGCACTTTTCGCAAGCGCAACGAGCCTTTCGGTCAGTTCTTTTCCGCCCAGTTCCTTTGCCAGGGCAAAGATCTGGCCCTCCTCCACGTAATTGGTCAGCCCGTCGGTACAGATAAGCAGCCGGCACCCCTCGGGCGCGAGGGTTTCGCTGTAATCGATCCGGATGGACGATTCCACGCCGAGGGCTCTGGTAATAATATTTTTCTGCGGATGTTTCCGCGCTTCCTGCTCGGTCAGGTCGCCTTTCTCCACCATCTCCTGAACCATGGAATGGTCCGTGGTCAGCTGGTGGATTCCGTCGGATAAGATCAAATAGGCGCGGCTGTCGCCGGCATGGGCCACATGCACCAGGGAATCGGAAACAATCGCCGCAACGACGGTGGTGCCCATTCCCGTCAGGTTCACGTCCCGGCCGGCCATCTTGTGAACCGCCTCGTTCGCTCGATTGATCGCCGAAGCGATCAGCTCGCGCGTGGCATCTCCATCCATTCCCTCCCGGTACCCGGAAAGGATCGTTTCCGAAATCTCTTCCACGGCAACGCTGCTGGCAACGTTGCCGCCGTTGGCGCCCCCCATGCCGTCGCATACCACGGCCCACGCGGCATGATCGGAAAGGATGCCGCAGCGGCAGGCGTCTTCGTTTGATTTTCTGACAAGGCCAACATCACTCCGGCTGAAAACTTTAAACATTGGCCGCCTCCTCTTCATATCTGCGCCTCAGCTGGCCGCAGGAAGCATCGATATCCGCTCCGAGGGTTCTGCGGACGGTTGCGGTGATTCCCTGCGCGGCAAGCTCCCTCATAAACCGCCTGGTCTGCTCCGGTGTGCTTTTCCGGAACGGCGAGCCTTTTACGCTGTTGACCGGAATCAGGTTCACATGGCAGAGCATGCCCTTCAGGCGGTGCGCAAGTTCCCCTGCACATTCCCGGCTGTCGTTCACGCCGCCGATGAGGGCGTATTCAAAAGAGATGCGCCGCCCGGTTTTCCCAAGATAATACCGGCAGGCCTGCAAAAGTTCATCCACATTCCAGCGGCGGCCGACCGGCATCAGGCGCGAACGGATTTCATCATTCGGCGCATGAAGCGACACGGAAAGGGTCAGCTGATATTTCTGTTCCGCAAGGTCATATATTTTATCCACAATTCCGCAGGTGGAAAGAGAAATGTGGCGCATCCCAACGTTCATTCCTTCCCCGGAGGAGACAAGTTCGAGGAAGCGAAGTACATTCTTATAATTGTCAAGAGGTTCCCCCATGCCCATCAAAACGATGTTGGAGATCCGCGTCCCGGCGTCTGCCTGCGCCGCCTGAACCTGGGAAAGCATCTCGGACGGGGTCAGATTTCTGGAATAGCCGCTTTTCCCGGTCGCGCAGAACGCACAGTTCATCCGGCACCCGACCTGTGAGGAAATGCAGACGGTCCTTCCGTGCTCGTAATGCATGAGGACGCTTTCGACCAGCTGCCCGTCGTGCATGCGGAACAGGTATTTGACCGTGTCGTCCAGCCGGGAACAGTACTTCCGCTCGATTTCGGCACAGGCTATGTAATTTTCGGCTGCGAGCGTTTCACGGAACGGTTTCGGCAGATCCGACATTTCGTCAAAACCACGGACGCCTCGGCCCAGCCAGTGGTAGACCTGCAAAGCGCGAAAAGCCGGCTGACCGATAGCGGCAAAGCTGTTTTTCAATTCTTCGAGCGTCATCGATTTGATATCCGTCAGGCTCAAAATACCATTCCTATCTTTTCCGGAACGCCGCAATGAAAAAGCCGTCCGGACCGTGGACATACGGCAAAAGGGTAATGCGGTTTTCCGGTTCGCCGGCGGTACGCGCCACCCCTTCCGGAAGGGACAGCGCCAGCGGCGCGAAATCCCCGTGCTCTTCCAGAAAACGGTCGGCAACGCCGGAATTTTCCATGGGATTCAGCGTGCAGGTGGAATAAACCAAAATGCCGCCTTTTTTCACCAGGCCGGAAGATCTACACAGAATACGGTACTGCAAATTGGGCAGGCTGTCAATAGTCCCTGGAAATTTATAGCGAATTTCCGGTTTCCTGCGGATGACGCCGAGGCCGGAGCAGGGAACGTCGCACAGAACGCGGTCGGCAGGTTCCGGGTCGTTCTCCGGCTTCGCCGCGTCACGGACCTCCGCCCGGACGATGGGAAGCCCCAGTCTGCGCGCCCCCTGCCGGATCAGCCCGACGCGCCTTTCGTAACAGTCGAACGCCAGGACCTCGCCCCGGTTTTCCATCCGCTCCGCAAGGGTAAACGTCTTGCCGCCGGGGGCGGCGCATACATCGAGGACCCGGTCTCCCGGCTGAGGGTCGAGCACCCGGCAGCAAAGCTGCGACGATATGTCCTGCACATGGAACAGGCCATCCCGGTAACAGGCGGAGTCAAGAATTCCCCCCGCCTTTTTCAGGCGCATGGCGCGGCCGGGCCACGGAACGGGCTCGGCCGCGATTCCTTCGCCGCGCAGCCTTTCCATTAATTGTTCCTCGGAAATCCGGGTATTATTCACCCGGATAAAGACGTCGGGCTTTCCGGCAAGCCCTTCCAGGATTTGATCCGTGCGGACAGGCCCGTACTGTTTTCGCCAGAAGGCGATCAGCTCCTCCGGGCAGGAATAAAAAACACTCCGGTATTGGAGCGGTTTTCCGTGCTCGTCCGGCAGGCGGATTTTTTCCGGGTGGCGGAGCATGGCCCGGAGAACTGCGTTGACCAGTCCGGACGCCCGGAACTCGCCGTTCGCCTTTGCGAGCTTCACGGACTCGTTTACGGCTGCGGAAGCGGGGATCTTCTCCATGTAACGGATCTGGTACGCTCCGATGCGGATGATTTCGCGGACCACCGGCGACATCTTCCGGACCGACATGGCGGAAAACAGACCGATGATATAATCCAGCGTGATCCGCCGTTCCAGAACCCCGTAAAAAATCGCCGTGGCAAGGGACCGGTCCGCGGGCTCCAGGTTTTGCCGGGCAAGCGTCGAATCCAGCACCAGGTTGGAATATCCCCCTTCGCCGTCGACACGGAGCAGCGCCTTCAGAGCGGCGGAGCGGGCGCCGGGCATCAGTCCCTGCCCCTGCGGCTGCCCGCGAGGACCAGAAGGCGCAGCAGGGTAAGGATCGCGGCAAAGCTGGCGGCCAGATAAGTCATGGCGGCCGCCGTGAGAACCTTCCGGGCGCCTTCCAGCTCGTCCGGATACAGGATTCCCGTTTCGTCCAACGCTTTCACCGCTCTCCGGCTCGCGTTGATCTCGACCGGAAGAGTGGCGAGCTGGAACAGCACGACCAGGCTGTAAAGGATGATGCCTGCGTAGACGACAAAGCTGTACCGCACCGGAAGAATCAGGCCGATCAGGATCAGGGGCACGGAAAGCCTCGAACCGATATTGGTCACCGGAACAAGGGCGGCGCGGACCCGGTTCGGGAAATACCCCGCAGCGTTCTGCACGGCATGGCCGGCTTCGTGGGCGGCGACCCCCACCGCGGCAATGGAAGAAACGGCATAGACATCCCGCGACAGGCTGATGGTGTTGTTCCGGGGATCGAAGTTATCCGTCAGGCTGCCCGGAACAGGACGGACGGATACGCCGTACGCCCCGCCGCAGCGTGCCACGGCTTCGGCCGCCTGCGCGCCGGTAAGGCCGCGCATCGTGGCGACGCGCGAATATTTGCCGAAAGCCGATCTTACATAAATCTGTGCGGCCAGAGTGATGATCAGGGCCGGAACCATAAACAGAAAATATGTGTAATCGAAATAATAAAATCCAAAATACGGCATTTTTACACCTCGGTTTTCAGCCCAGTTTCAACCCCTGGGCCCGGTGGCCGCGAAGATAATCGCAGCCGCTCATCTTTCTTCCGCCTTCCGACTGCACTTCCAGAAGCTCCAGCGCGGTGCCGTCCCCGCAGCAGACGATAAACGCATCCGTGCCCGGCACGACCAGCCCCGGCTCGCCGGGCCGGTCCCCGGTCAGGCGGGAACGGTAGATTTTGAGGCGCCGCCCGTGAATCTCCGCGCTTGCGGCGGGCCAGGGGAAAAGAGCCCGGATCTGGTTGTGGATTTTCCGCGCCGGCCGGTTCCAGTCGATGGGGGACATCTTTTTCGTGACCAGCGAGACATAGCTGACCCCGCTCTCGTCCTGAGCTTTCGGCTCCACCGTTTCGTCCCGGACGGCATCCAGAGTGCGCACGACCAGCCCCGCGCCAAGCTGCGCGAGCCGCGCCGTGAGCGCCTGTGCCGTCTCGTCCGGCCCGATGGGGGTCGACTCCGTCATGAGGATGTCGCCCTTATCGCACGCTTCGCCCATCAGCATGGTCGTCACGCCCGTTTTTTCATCGCCGTTCAGGATGGCCGCCTGTACCGGGGCTGCGCCCCGGTACTTCGGGAGAAGCGAGGCATGGACGTTGATGCAGCCGAATTTTGGGATGTCGAGGACGGCTTTCGGGAGGATCTTTCCGTAAGCCGCCACGACAATCGCGTCCGGCCGAAGCTCCGAAATTGCCTTCGCCTGCTCCGGCCCTTTCAGGGACGCCGGCTGAAAAACCGGGATGTTTTCCATGGCGGCCAGCACTTTGACCGGCGGAGGGGTCAGCAGCATTTTGCGTCCCTGCGGTTTGTCCGGCTGGGTAAAGACCGCCGCGACCTCATGCCCTGCGGAAAGCAGCGCTTTCAGGGACGGAACCGCAAACTCCGGCGTACCCATGAATACGATGCGCATTTTTACTTTCCCTCCGCCGAACTCATTTTTTTCAGCTCTTCTTCCGTCAGCATCCGGGTGACATGGCTCAAAAACAGGATTCCGTCGAGGTGGTCGATCTCGTGGCAGGAAGCGGTGGCGAGCAGGTCGTCGCCCTCATACTCAAAAGCTTTTCCGTTCCGGTCCTGCGCACGGACTTTTACGTGCTTCGGGCGCTTGGTCATGCCCCATTTGCCGGGGATGGAAAGGCATCCCTCCATGCTTTCCTGCTCCCCGCTCTGCTCCACGACGACGGGGTTGACGAGTTCCATAACACCCTGGCCGATGTCGATCACAACCGCCCGCCGCAGTACGCCGACCTGGATGGCCGCGAGGCCCACGCCGTTGGCCTTGTGAAGGGTTTCCGCCATATCGTCCAGCAGAACGGCAAGCCGTTTGTCAAATTTTTCGACTGCGCGGCATTTTTTATGAAGAAAGTCGCCGTCTTTGTCTTCCGTTAAGATATTCCTTATTGCCAAATTTATTCCTCCAGTTCATAAAATAGAATCGGGGTTCATATCCGAAAAAGCGGTTACTCCCGCATGTTCCTTCCGGGAAGGAAACCAGACCAGCAGGCGGGAAATCAGTTCCCGCATTTTTTTGCTGTTCCGGCACTTGATAAGGAGCTTATACCGGTATTTATTGCTCACGCGGCCGACCAGGGCCGGCGAAGGATTCAAAACGCGCATCGGCTGGTCGGGATACTCCCTCTGCGCCGTTTCCTTCAGCTGCTGAAGAAAATCGACGCTTGCCGAGCGGACCTTCGTTTCATCCGTCCCGACAAAACCGACCATGCACAGGTCGGAAAAAGGCGGGTACAGCATCGCTTTCCGCAGCGCGATCTCCCCACGGTAAAATTCGGGGTAATCCTGCCTGGCGGCGAGTTTTATGATCTTGTTTTCCGGCGTAAAAGTCTGGATGACGGCCCTGCCGCTGTATCGGCCGCGCCCGGAGCGACCAACCACCTGGGTCAGCAGGTCGAACGCGCGCTCATAGCTCCGGAAATCGTCCCCGTAAAGCGTCTGGTCCGCCGACAGCACGCCCACCAGCGTCACATTTTCAAAATCGAGGCCTTTCGCGACCATCTGCGTCCCGATGATAATATCATACTCGCCGTCCAGAAATTGTTTCAGCTTTTTATCGTACGCAAAGCGAGTCATGGTGGAATCGGCATCAAGCCGCAGAATCCGCGCCTGAGGCAGCAGCTCCGAGAGCTGCTGCTGCGCCCTCTGGGTCCCGAAGCCGGAGTAATGCACCTGCTCCTCGTGACAATACGGACACTCTTTCGTGAACGGGATGGAAAAGCCGCAGTAGTGACACATGAGCCGCTGATTGGCGGCGTGGTAGGTAAGCGTGATGCTGCAGTTCGGGCAGGTCAGGACATGCCCGCAGGCGCGGCAGGAAACGAACGTGTTGTATCCCCTGCGGTTCAGCAGCAGGATGGACTGCTTCTTTTTTTCGAGGTTGCTCCGCAGGGCTTCTTCCAGCGCCAAGCTGAAGATGCTCCGGTTCCCGCGCTCCAGCTCGCGGTTCATGTCGATAATATCGACCTGCGGGAGCCTGGCCTTTCCATAACGGGAAGTCAGGGTGCTGAGGCTGTAACGCCCGCTCTGGGCATAATAATAGGACTCGACCGACGGCGTTGCCGAAGAAAGCACGAGCAGAGCCTGGTGGTAGGCACAGCGGTATTTGGCAATATCCCTGGCATGGTACCGCGGCGAGGATTCCGACTTGTAGGTGCTTTCCTGCTCCTCGTCCATAATGATCAGGCCGATCTTCTGAAAAGGTGCGAAAACGGCGGACCGCGTCCCCACGACAATGGAAGCGTCCCCATTCCGGACACGCTTCCACTCGTCGAGCCGTTCGGCAAGCGTCAGCCCGCTGTGGAACACCGCCACGCCGGTTCCGTACCGCGCGCGGAACAGCGCGATCGTCTGCGGGGTCAGTGAAATTTCCGGAACCATGACGATCACGCCGCGGCCGTCGTCCCGGACATGGTCGATCAGACGCATAAAGACGGAAGTTTTTCCGCTTCCGGTCACGCCGAAAAGCAGGGAGACCCCGCCTTTTCCGGACCGGTACTGCGCATACATGCGGCTGAAAGCGGCCTGCTGCTCCCCGGAAAGGCGAAAATCCCCGGATGCTTCCGGGAGCGGGGCGGAACCGTAAGGGTTGCGGTAGACCTCGACATCATAATACTGCGCAAGCCCCTTTTTGACAAGCGCGCCGACAACGGCGGGCGTCACTCCCGCAAAATAGCAAAGCTCCTTGAGGGACGCGCTCCCGGCGTCGCGGAGGACCTGAAGGACATTCTGCTGCTTCGGCGTCAGTTTGGGCGCAGACGGGTTTTCCGAAAGGCGGACCATTTTCTGCGTTGCGTCCGTCACCTGGCGCACCGTGCCGCTGTTTTTGACCAGGATCCCCGCCCGCAGAAGGTTTTCCGGCACCGGGCTGTCGGCGGAAAGACCGAGGTCTTTCAGCAGCTTTTCGCGCGGGACGAAGTTTTTTTTATGCGACAGGTATGAAACGGCCTGCTTTTCCTCTTCGTCCAGCGCCCCGGCGTCGAAATCCGGAAGCGGTTTGGCCAGGGAATATTCCGTGCGGATTTTCAGCTTGACTCCCGCCGGAAAGAACAGCTTTGCGGCTTCAAACAGCGTGCAGAAAGTATGTTCTTTGATCCAGAAAACAAGGCCCACGGCTTCCTGTGAGAGAAGCGGGGCCCGGTCGGCGACGGAAAAAATACTTTTCAGTTTTGCAGGCTCCGGCCCGGGTAATCCTTCCAGCCCCAGAATGATCCCCTGCCGTTTTCCATTGGCCGTGCCGAAGGGAACGATCACCCGGCACCCGGTCTTTGCGGACGGCAGCAGCACCTCCGGGACCCGGTAGGTAAACGCCTTATCGAAATGATAGACGGCGTTTTCCACCGCGACCTTCGCAACGGTCACCACACCCGCCACCTCTCAGACAAGCCGTCAATCGTCGCTGTCGTCATTCGGACTGACCTTTTCGATCATTTTGAACTTGTGGTCCATATATTCCCGCACGGCGATCTGGACGGGCTTGTCGTCGAGAATCACCTTGTTTTTTTCCGCGTCCTCGGCAATCTGGCGGGCGCGCTTGGCAATCGCGATAACGAGCGAATAACGGCTCTGCTCCGGCGTAAGAATCAAATCGGCAATCGGTTTAATCATGGTTCAGTATCCTTTCCATCAGCGGCCCGTTTCTGCGGGTCCTGCATTTTTCGGCTTCGAGAATCGCGCGGATCTGCTCCACGGCGCGTTCGACCGTATCGTCGACCACCGCATAGTCGTAGCGGGCCGCTTCCGGAATCTCGCGCCGTGCGGCGGCAAGCCGCTCGCGGACGACCTCGTCGGTCTCGGTGCCGCGCTTCCGCAGGCGCTGCTCCAGCACTTTGAGGGAAGGCGGCAGAATGAAGATACCGACCGAATCGGGCCGTTTGCGTTTCACCTGCGCCCCGCCCTGGACCTCAATCTCCAGAATAACATCTTTTCCCTCGGAGGTCCACCGCTCGATCGGGGCGGCAGGCGTGCCGTAGCAATTTCCGCAGTATTCGGCGCTTTCGAGCATTTCGCCCGCAGCGGCCATCTCGGAAAATTTTTCCTGAGAAATAAAATGATATTCCCGGCCGTTCACTTCGCCGGGGCGCGGGGAACGCGTCGTGGCGGAAACGGAAAGCCGGATATTCCTGTCTTTCGCCAGAAGCGCTTTCAAAAGGGTGCCCTTCCCCGCTCCGGACGGGCCGGAAAAGACGACAAGAAGACCTTTATTCGCCATCTTCGTCCAGTTCCCCCTCGCAAAGATCTCCGCGCTCGTCATTCAGGCGATTCGCCACGGTTTCCGGCTGAACGGCGGACAGGATCACGTGGTCGCTGTCGGTGATAATGACGGCCCGGGTTCGGCGGCCGTAGGTCGCGTCGATCAGCGAACCGCGCTCTTTCGCGTCCTGGATAATCCGTTTGATCGGCGCCGACTCCGGGCTGACGATTGCAACCAGACGGTTCGCGGAAACCATGTTCCCGAAACCGATATTGATCAGCTTCATAAAACGTCTCCTTTTTCTCGGATTCCCTTATTCAATATTTTGAACCTGCTCGCGAATCTTCTCGATTTCCGCCTTCATGTCCACGACCATGTGCGCAATTGAGGCGTCTACGCATTTGGAACCGATGGTGTTGGCCTCGCGGTTCATCTCCTGCACAAGGAAATCCAGACGGCGGCCGATCGCCCCGCCGGACTCCAGCATGCCGGTAAACTGGGCGATATGGCTCCGAAGCCGGACGGTTTCTTCCGTCACGGACACTTTGTCGGCAAAGACGGCGGCTTCCGTCAGAACCCTCTGCTCATCCACTTCCGCGTTTCCGAGCATGTCCGCAATGCGCTCTTTCAGCTTCCGGCGGTACTCATCCACCGTTTCGGGCGACCGCCGCTCAATTTTCTCCACGGTCCCGATGATGGTGCCGGCCCGGCCGAGCATATCCTGCGCCAGCCGTTTTCCTTCCGCCTCCCGCATGGCGAAGAAAGGAATCAGCGCCTCGTTCAGGACCGGTTCCACCGCTTTCCAGACCTGCTCTTCGTCTGCGGGCTTTCTGCGCACGGTAAAAAGATCGGGGCACCGGGCGACGGTGCCAACGGTAATATCATCCGGAATGCCGTAGCGCCGCTGGATGCCCCGGAGGGCGGCCAGATAGCCCGCCGCGAGGGAATCGTTCACCTGCACCTCCGCGTCCGCATCGTCCGGCGCATCCAGTTCGACGGAAACATCGACCTTGCCGCGCGCGATCCGGGCCTGCAGGCTCGACCGCAGCTTCTCCTCCAGAAATCCGTATCCCCTGGAAATGCGCGAACTGAAATCGAAGAACCGGTGATTGACCGACCGGACCTCTACAAGGATGTTATACCCTCCGACCTCTTCCTGAGCCCTTCCGAAGCCGGTCATGCTTGTAACCACGAAAGAATCATCTCAATCCCGGTCCGAAGCCGCTGACGGCAGGAAAACCGGCTTTTCCCCGGCACGGCGGACAAACGAACTGTTTTCTCTTCTTTTATTTTAGCAGTTTTTGCGGCCGGTTGTCAACCGCAGCGGACAAATCGGCCTTACACCGGATGAATCTGTGCGGCGGCGTCCGCATGTTTTCCGTCGATGCCGTATTTTTTTTCGGCGCGCTTCTTGAAGAAATCCACGGCGACCTTCGGGAACTGAGCGTAGGAGAGCACGTCTTCCTCCTGCTCGGTCCACTCGGCACACTCTTTGCGGAGAGTTTCCAGCTCGGGCTTCAGCAGGTCGGCCGGGCGGCAGGTGATCCGCGGGGCGTCCCCGATTATTTTTTTCGCGAACCCGTCGTCGACCGGGACCGGCGTTGTTCCGTACTTGCCGGCAATCAGGTCCTTAAACTCGTTCGTGCACATTTTGTAGCGTTCTCCGGTAATCACGTTGAACACGGCCTGTGTGCCTACGATCTGGGACGTGGGGGTGACGAGCGGCGGGTAGCCGGCGTCTTTGCGGACACGCGGAACCTCCTGGAGGACTTCCTCCAGTTTGTCCTCCTTGCCGGCCTGTTTGAGCTGGGACAGCAGGTTGGAAAGCATCCCGCCCGGCACCTGATAAATCAGCGCCTTGGTGTTGGTGGCAAGCATCTTCGGGTCGAGCAGGCCGCTCTTAATGTATTTTTCACGCAGCGTCATAAAATAATCACGGATCTCGTTTAACAGAACCAGGTCGAGCCCCGTATCATACGGCGTATCCTTCAGCGCGGCGACCATGGACTCCGTCGGCGCGTGGGACGTTCCGAGCGCGAGCGGGGACATGGCGGTATCCAGGTAATCGACGCCCGCCTCGACGGCTTTCAGCTCGCACATGGAAGCCAGGCCGGACGTGTAGTGCGTATGAAGCTGGACCGGGATTTTGACCGCCGCCTTAATGGCTTTCACGAGGTCGTATGTTTTGTACGGCGTCAGCAGGGCGGCCATATCCTTGATGCAGATGGAGTCCGCGCCCGCGTTCTCGATCTGCTTGGCGTAGTTGACGTAATATTCATTCGTGAAAACCGGACCGGTCGTATAGGACATCGCGACCTGCACATGGCATTTTTCCTTTTTGGCCGCGTTGATGGAAACCGTCAGGTTTTTGATGTCGTTCAGGGCGTCGAAAATCCGGATGATGTCGATGCCGTTCGCGACGGAGCGCTGAACAAAATATTCGACCACATCGTCGGAATAATGGCGGTAGCCCAGAATATTCTGGCCGCGGAACAGCATCTGGAGCTTGGTGTTCGGGCATTTTCTGCGGATCACGCGCAGCCGTTCCCACGGGTCTTCCTTCAGAAACCGGAGGCAGGCGTCGAACGTGGCTCCGCCCCAGCACTCCAGGGAATGGAAGCCGACCTGATCCAGCTTATCCAGAATCGGGAGCATGTCGGAAAGCGGCATGCGCGTCGCAATCAGAGACTGATGGGCGTCGCGCAGGACGAGCTCGGTAATACCGATTTTTTTTGTCATGACACACACTCCTTACCGAAGGGAAACAAGAGGCGAGCCGGATTCCACGCTGTCCCCCTTGCCGACCAGAACGGACGCGACCGTGGCGTCGTGCGGAGCCATAATCTCGTTTTCCATCTTCATGGCTTCCAGCACAACCAGGGTCTCGCCCTTTTTGACGCTCTGGCCGGGCGCGACGGAAACCCGGACGATGGTGCCGGGCATCGGGCTTTCAATGGTCTCCGAGCCGGCGGGAGCTGCGGCCGGTTTCGCGGCGGGCGCGGGAGCTGCGGCCGCAGGAGCCGCGGCGGCCGGGGCCGCGGGCTTCGGAGCGGCGGGTGCCGCCGGAGCTTCCACCTCTTCCACCCGAACATTGTAAACCGTACCGTTTACCGTAACTTTCAAATTCTTCATCGGATAAACCCCCTGTTTTGTTTCGATTACAGCTGGATATCGGCGTGCTTTTTGGGAAGAGTGGAAACGCGTTTTCCGGAAAGCATGTCCAGGCAGGCGATAATTTTATCGCGCGTATGTTCCGGTTCGACAATATCTTCGATCAAGCCGCCCGCCGCCGCTGTGGCAGCGCCGGCTTCCGTGGTTTGATATTCTTCGATCAGCTTTCTGCGGTCCCCCACCGGGTCGGCGGAACCTTTCAGACGGTCGTTCCAGAGGAAAACAGCCGCCGTTTCCGGCTGGAGCGCCGACACGACGGCGTCCGGCCACGCGAACGTATAGTCCGAATTCGCCCCGCGGCCGACCGCCGCGAGATAGACCGGGCCGCAGGCGGAGCCGGTAACCACGGTCACTTTCGCGGTCGTCGCCTCGGAGTACGCGCTCGAAAGCTTGCTCGCCTCGCGCAGGGTGGAAAATTTTCCGGCATCCACGAACGTGACGACGGGGACGGAAAAGGAGTCGCAGAAACGGACGAACCGCGCGGATTTGGAACAGGAATCCGCGTCGATCTCCCCGGTCAGGCACACGAGGCCGGCGGCCGTTCCCCCAACGCGGGCAAAGCCCGCCACCGCCCCGGAGCCGAATTTCGCGCCGAGCTCGAGAAACGTTCCCGCGTCGGCGACGGAGCCGACGACTTCGCGCGGGGAAGAACCGCTGGCAGGGGAACGCGCCGGCGGCACCGCTTCGGCAAGCGGAGAGGCCGCGAGGTTATTCGACGGAAGCAGGGAAATCAGTTCCCGCACGATGCCGACCGCCTTCGCCTCGTCCTCCGCCGCGACATGGCAGACGCCGAGCTTTTCCGCCTGGGCCGGGGAACCGTCGTCCCCCGCCGTGGAAACCGTAAGCTCGCCCTTACCGGACATTACAACGAGGTCCGCCCCGGCGGCCGCCATGGCGGAAGTGCCCGTGCAGGGGCCGAGGACCAGGGAAATCTGCGGAACCACGCCGGAAAGCCGGTTCGCGTTCAGCAGGATCTCGCCGAAAGAATCGAGCACGTCCGCCCCTTCCTTCAGGCGGACGCCGGCGGAATCGAAAATCCCGACGAGCGGGATCCCCGATTTCAGCGCAAGGCGGTAGGCCTTTTTGATTTTGGAAGCCTGCGCTTTCGACATAGCGCCCCCCGCGACCCCGCCGTTCTGCGAAAACGCGCAGGCCGGGCGGCCCCCGATGGTGCCGTACCCGGCCACCGCTTCCGCAGGGCCTTCCCCGGACCTTGCCAGCGCGTCGATTTCATTGAAACTGCCTGGGTCGAACAGCGAAACAATCCGCTCGTATCCGACGGTATGTCTTACGTTTTCGCGCATTTCCCGCCAATCTTCGGCATGGCCGGAACGATTCATTCTGATTCCCCCGTTTATGCGATATTCATCCGATTGATTCTTTTCAATTATAAACGATAAAGCAGGCCGTGACAAGCGGATTCCCGCGGAACCTTACTTTATTAAGTCATCTTTCACTCCGGCCCGCCCGATTCCAACAAAATTCGCCGCCGCCGGATTTCTGTCCGCGGCCGTCGCCGGAACGGTCTCCCGCGGCGGCCTTCAGACGCACGACTTCCTCATCCGTCAGCTCGCGCCACTTTCCGGCGGGGAGCATCCCGAGCTTCAGCGTTCCGAAGGCGGTCCGCTTCAGGCGCGCGGTCTCCAGGCTCAGCGCTTCGCACATTTTGCGGATTTCGCGGTTCCTGCCCTCGTGCAGGACGACCTGAAGGACAACGCGGCCGGGTTCCCGGACGAGGACGCGCACGTCGGCGGGGGCGGTTCTCCGGCCGTCGATGACGATTCCCTCCGCCATGCGGCGCATCTGCTCCCCGGTAACGTCCGGCCGAATCGTCACGCGGTATGTTTTCGGGACATGGCGGGAAGGATGGGTCATCGCGTTGGCGAACGCGCCGTCGTTGGTCATCAGAAGGAGCCCTTCCGATTCCCGGTCCAGGCGCCCGACGGGATAGATCCTCTGCGGAATGCCGCGGACCAGCTCCGCCACGCATTTTCGCTCCTTCTCGTCGCTCATGGTGGTAATATACCCGCGCGGCTTGTGAAGCATGATGTAAACCGGCCGGGAACGGCCGCGGAGCGGTTTGCCGTTCACCGTGATCCGGTCGGTTTCCGGGTCGGCCTTGTCTCCGACCTGCGCGGTTTTTCCGTTTACGGCGACTTTGCCCGCCCGGATGAGCTCCTCGGCCTTGCGCCTGGAAGCGATACCTCGGTCGGCCAGTATTTTCTGCAATCGGATGGAATCGGACATTTTTTCACCTGTCATTTCCGGCCGTACCTAATGGAAGGAAAACAGGTTTCTGATTCCGTCCCAAAAGTTCTGAAGCCAATTTTTTTGCGGAACCGTCCCCGGGATGTTCCCGGCGGCCGCCAGCTCCGTTTCCGCCACGGTTTTCCCGCCGCAGACATAACGGACGCGGCCGAGCACCTGCCCCGTTTCCACCGGGGCGTAGACAAACCGGGGAAGTTCCACCGTGCGCGTCAGGTTTTCTTCCGACCTGGTGACAACGCTTCCCGCCGAAGCTCCGGAAACCGGCACGCGGCTGCGTTCCCCGCCGACGACCGGGATTTCGACCCGGTACGCCGAATCGTCGATCTTATGGGAGGTAAGGCTGGAAAAGCCGAAGTTCAAAAGGGCCTCGTGGTCTTTCCAGTCGTCCGGGTCGTTCAGGGTGACCGCAATGAGCCGGACGCCGTTTTTTTCGGCGGAAGAAACCAGGCACCGCCCGGCTTTTTTGGTAAAGCCCGTCTTGACTCCGTCGCAATACGGATACAGACGCAGCAGTTTATTGTGGTTTTGAAAGGAACGGGAAGTATTCGGGCTGATGTATTGGATCCGCATGGATTTCCGGCTTACGATCTGAGAGAAATCGCCGTTCTGCATCGCCGCGTCCGCCAGAAGCGCCATATCGTATGCCGTGGAGTAATGGTTGTCGTCATCCAGGCCGGACGGCGTGACGAAATGCGTGTCTTTCATGCCGAGCGCCGCGGCTTTTGCGTTCATCATCGCGGCAAACCGGTCGGTCGTTCCGCCCACCGCGACGGCCGCCGAATTGGCCGCGTCGTTGCCGGACACCAGCAGCATGCCGGCCGCGAGGTCGTGCAGGGTAAGCCTGTCGCCGACCTTCAGACCCATGGAAGACCCTTCCACCCGGATCACGTCCGCCGTGATGGTCACCGTTTTATTGTTGACCGCGGCCGCTTCCAGCGTGAGCAGGGACGTCATAATCTTGGTCGTGCTCGCGATCGCCCGCCGCTCATGCTCGTTTTTTGCGTACAGCACGCTTCCGTCGTCGGCGTTCATTACGACCGCCGACCTCGCGGACACCTGCGGCTCCCCGTCCGCCGCAGCCCGGACCGGAAAAAACAGCGCCGCGCAAAAAGCCGCGAAACAAAAACAGAAGATTTTTTTTCCCGTCATTATGACCACCTGCCGGTTATATATATGCAGCCGGCGGCGGCCGTCATGATTTATTCTACGTCTTCATCGGCGGACGGGACGCTTTCCGGGGCCGTTTCGGGCTCCTGCTTCTGCTTTTTCCCTTTCCCGAACAGACTGCCGATCTTGTTCATCACGTCCGGCGCCAAGTCGATCAGGCGGTCGACCGACGTATTGCCCGGATCCACCCGCAGCAGGCGCACCTCGCCTCCGGGAGTGACCGTGAGGAAAGCGACCGGGTTTACGGTAACGCCGGCCCCGGTGGCGCCGCCGAAAAACTGCTTGTCCTGCGTCTTGACCGGAAGGTCGGAGCCGCCGGACGCAAAGCCGTAGCTGATTTTGGTAATCGGAATGATCGTCGTGCCGCCCGGGGTGGTGATCGGGTCGCCGATCACGGAATTAACATCGACCATCTGCTTGATTTTTTCGAGGGTCGTATTCATCATGCCCTCAATCGGATGTTCCGCCATAAGAAGCACCGCCTTTTTAAGATTGTCTTCCCGCTCTTCCAAACCCCGCCCGCGGCGGTGCGGAAGAAAGGGACTGTCGCGTTTAGGATTTGCCTAATTTCAAGGATTATTGATGGATTTCCACATTTTTGCAACTTTCAGGATCCGGAACAGGGTGCGGAACCCCCCGTACAGCACAAAAGCCAGCCCGATATGGGCCTTTGCGTCAAACTCCACCCGGCTGTTTTCCCCTTGAAAATCCGGGGTCACGGAAATATGATACCTGCGGCATTTTACATTGCCCAGAATCAGCCCCGCAGCCGAACCGACGGCCCCGCAGACATAGCTGTAAGTCAGCGCGGTTTTGGCCGCGTCCTCGCCTGTGACGGAAATCTCCAGACGGACCCGGTCCAAGACCAGGCGGGAAAGGATTTCCCGGTTCGCCTTCGAAACGATTTCCGCTCCCTGGCGCAGAATCTCCAGAAAACCGGAAAGGCCCTTCGCCTTCAGCAGCCTGCGGAACCGGCCCTTTTTCGGGGGCCGCTCCTTTGGGGCTTCCGGTTCTTCCTTGGTTCCCGACCGCGGGACGACGGTGTAATGAAAGAAAAGATACCCCACGCGCACATGGAACTCTTCGCGGTAGCGGGCCTGAACAACAACGGGGCAGGCCAGCAGGACAGCCAGGAAAAGCAGGATGCCGGCCGTGACGAAAAGCGCGGTCATCCGACATCCTCCGCAGGTTCTGCCTGCTCACCCTCTTTTTCGTGCTCGATCGGCGGAAGCTCCTGCAGGGACGAGATTCCCAGGCAGCGGAGAAAATCGGACGTGGTGCCGTAGAGCAGCGGCCTGCCGGGAAGCTCCAGCCGCCCGCGCTCCTCCAGGAGCCCCTTGGCGGTCAGGCTGCTGAAAACCCCTGAGCAGTCGACGCCTCGAATCTGCTCGACAAACGCCCTCGTCACCGGCTGGTTGTAGGCCACGACCGCCAGCACTTCCAGCGCCGCCTGCGAAAGCGGCATGTTGCGGCGCATGTCCAGGGCGGCCCGCACCTGCCCGCCGAACTCCGGCCGCGTGCACATCTGCCAGCCGTCTCCCAGGCGGACGATCCGGATGCCTCCGTTGGAATTGTTGAAACGGTCGGCAAGGTTCCGCATGATTTTTTCCGCTGTGGGCCTGTCCAGCCCGAGGACATCCGCAAGGCGTTCCAGCGAAACCGGGTCGCCGCTTGCAAAAAGGACCGCCTCTATGGCTCCCTGAATTTTTCGGATTTCCATTTGTTTTCACCGCCGTCCATCAGCTTTACCATTCCGTCGTTTTCGCCCTCGACGCGGATGCGTTTCCCCCGGATCAGTTCCAGAACGGCCAGGAACGTCGCCACCAGTTCCGACCTGCCCCGGCAGTCCCGGTAAAGGTCCTCGTACCTTGCCGCCCCTATGCGGCGCAGCCCGCGCAGCACCCGGATCATACGGGAAGCGACGCTGACGATTTTGTGGGACACGATTCCGGAAAACGCTTCCGGTTTGGGGGGAAGCAGACGTTTTCCGCGCCCGGCGGCGCTCCGGTAGGCATGAAAGATTTCCTGCGGACTGAGATGCCCGCGGTAGGAAGAGTCAAACTTGATTTCCTCCGGCGGACGGGAATAGGAATCGAAACGAAAACGTTCCCCGAAAAGCCCCGCGACCCGCCGGCATTCCTGGTATTCCAGCAGCTGGCCGGTCAGCTCGCGCTGGAGCCGCTCCGCTTCTTCCGGTTTTGGCAGAAGGGAAACCGTCTTGATATAAACAAGCCGCGCCGCCATCTCCAAAAACTCGCTTGCCACTTCCATTTTGTGCTCCCGCATGGCATGGATCTGCTCCACATACTGGTCGACCAGGTCCGTAATGCGGACGTCGCAGATATTCAGTTTATTCTTCGAAATCAGAAGCAGGAGAAGGTCGAGCGGGCCTTCGAATGTTTCCAGCTTGCAGCATAGTTTTTCCATTCTTTTACTTTTTATTTACAGCAGGCCGAACAGCTGGTAAGGAATCCGGGCAAGCCAGATCACGCCACTGTAGCAAAGCTGGTTGAACCACGTCAGCGGCCTGCTCAGGACATTGGAAAAGAGGACGATAAAAGCGACCAGAATAATGACGTTCTGGTAACGGTAATAGTTGTAAAGCGCACGGCTGGAAAGAAAAGATCCCAGTATTTTAGAGCCGTCGAGCGGCGGCAGCGGAATCAGGTTGAAAACCGCCAGCGCAACGTTGATCTCAATATACGCGCCGAAAAACACATTGGCAAAGTCCGGGACGAAGCCCTTGGCCGCGACAAAAATGCCAAAATAAATCAGAGCGCCCAGCCAGGCCACAATGAAGTTGGAGAGGGGGCCCGCCAAAGCGGTGAGGGCGGTGTCGCGCCGCGGATTTTTAAAATACCGGCTGTCGATCGGCACCGGTTTCGCCCAGCCGAAACCGAACAGCAGCAGGAACAGGGAGCCCAGCGGATCAAAGCTGACAAGCGGGTTCAGGCTCATGCGCCCCTGCAGCCGGGCGGTGTTATCCCCCAGCTTGGATGCCGACCAGGCGTGCGCCCACTCGTGAACGGGAAGGATACAGAAGATGATGAACAGCATCGCGGCAAGCTGGACGACAACGTCAACGAGGCTGATCGGCTCCCCCGCCATAAAGCTCTGAATGATTGCGTAAAGCATAAGCACTCTCCTTGTACCGGCCGCGGCCGGACTTTCTCCCCGGACCGGGGCCCGTCCGAAGCCGGTAATCTATGGTATAGATTATAATACGCCGGCGGGCAAAAAACAAGCAGGGCGTTCGGTTCCGCGGAGAAAACCGGCATGGGCCCGCAAAAATTCCCGCGGACCGCCTCGGAATACCGGAAAGCGGCAAAAAGCGCTTGCATTTGACGGACAAATCTGATACGATAGATTGAGTTGCTTTGTCAAATCGTCCCCTTTGAAGGAGGTGCAGATAGATGGCAAAATGTGATATTTGCGGCAAGGAAGTTGCCTTCAGCCAACAGGTTTCCCATTCGCACCGGCGTTCCGGAAGAACCTGGAAGGCGAACGTAAGGCGCGTCAAGGCGATAGTCGACGGTTCCCCCAAGAGGATTTACGCCTGCACCCGCTGCCTGCGTTCCGGAAAAGTTACCCGCGCCGTTTGACGCCGACACGGTATGCCGTTAGAAATCCACAACAGGCTGAAAAGTCCGGTGTTTTAAAAACACCGGGCTTTTTCCATCTGCCGGGATAGTATCCGCCCCGAACGGTCCGGGGATGATCCTTTATTTCCGCTATTTCCGCTTGACCGAAAATTTCTTTTCCGTGCCGTTTTTCAGACGCTTTATGTTCTCGTGGTGCTCCAAGATCAGGATGACTGCAAAAAGCAGGGAGATTGCCGTCGTCACCCAGACGTAAGTAAGGGAAAGCGGCCCGTAGCCGGAAAAACCGGACCGGTAGTCCCAAAAGGAAAAAATAAAATTGGAAACCGGAAACGAAGTGGCCGCCAGAATGGAAGAAATGGAAACGATCTTGGAAACCGCAAGGATCACCGCAAAGACGGAAATGCCAACCAAAAAGACGCGCCAGTCGAGGAAAAGCATCATGGCGGAAGTGGAGAGGATCCCCTTGCCGCCGTGAAAGCCGAAATACAGCGGATAAATATGCCCGAGCACGCAGGCAAGGCCCGCGAGAAAAGCGCCGTACTGCGCGTAGTACGGCGGCAGGCCGTTGGCGAGGCACACGGACCGGAAAATCATCCGGCCGACGAGAACGGACGCGGCGCACTTCCCGAAATCGAAAATCAAAGTAAAGACGGCGGCCTTTACGCCAACCGAACGCAGGACATTGGTCAGGCCGGCGTTCCCGCTCCCCAGCTCGCGGATATCGGCGTGATGGTCAAACAGCCTGGTGAAAGGGATGGCAAAACAGACGCTGCCCAACAGATAAGCAAGGATCGCGACGACCAATGCCGGAAAGGCAAAAATTTCAAGGATTCCCGCCACGGATTCATCCTCCCTATTTTTCACTCCGTTCGCGCACGACGAAATGGATCGGAGTCCCGCCGAGCCCGAACGTACCGCGGATCGTATTTTCCAGATATCTCTGGTAAGAAAAATGAAACAGCTTTCTGGAGTTGACAAAGCAGACAAAGGTGGGCGGTTTTACGGAAGCCTGCGTCATATAGTAAATCTTCAGCCTTCTGCCCTTGTCGGTAGGCGGCTGCACACGCGACACGGCCTGCGACAAAACGTCGTTCAGCCTGCCTGTCGCAATACGCATCGCATTGGACGCCGCCGCGTCCCGGATCGCCTCAAACAGCCGGTCGATCCTCTGCCCCGTCCGGGCGGAAAGAAAGACGATCGGCGCGTACGGCATAAAGGAAAAATCCTGCTCCAGGCGCCGGCGGTAAAGGGAAAGCGTGTTGTCGTTCTTTTCCACGGCGTCCCATTTGTTGACGGCAATCACGCACCCTTTGCCCGCCTCGTGGGCCATGCCCGCGACTTTGGAGTCCTGTTCGGTAAAGCCGACGGTGCCGTCGAGCATGACCACGCAGACATCGCTCCGCTCCACCGCCATCTGCGCGCGCAGCATACTGTAACGCTCCACGGCGTCGTCGACGCGGCTTTTTCTGCGAAGGCCGGCGGTGTCGATAAACACGAACCGGCCGTATTCGTTTTCTACGGTGATGTCCACCGCGTCGCGCGTCGTCCCCGCTTGATCCGATACAATGCAGCGTTCCTCGCCGGCGATGCGGTTGACCAGAGACGACTTGCCGACGTTCGGTTTGCCGATGACGGCCACCCTGACCGGCCGGCTGCCGGAGCTTTCCTCCTCTTCCGGGGGAAAACGGCCGACCACAAGATCAAGCAGATCGCCCGTGCCATGACCGTGCACGGAAGAAACCCCGACGGGGTCGCCCAAGCCCAGACGGTAGAATTCGTAGAATTCCGGCGGGGGACCGCCCACGCTGTCGCATTTATTTACGCACAGCACGACCGGTTTTCCGCTTTTCCGAAGCATGGAAGCGATTTCGCCGTCCGACGCGGTGACGCCGGTACGGATGTCCGTGACAAAAACGATCACGTCCGCGGCATCGATCGCAAGGGCCGCCTGAAGGCGGACCTGCGCCAGCATCTCATCCGACGGATCCGGCTCAATCCCCCCGGTATCGACGATGGAAAAAGCACGGCCGTCCCACTCGCAGTCGCTGTAAACCCGGTCCCGCGTGACACCCGGCGTGTCGTTTACAATGGAAACGCGCCTTCCGATCAGCTTGTTGAATAAAGTGGATTTCCCGACATTCGGCCTGCCGACAATCGCCACAACCGGTTTTGCCAATGCGCGTCGCTTCCTTTCCCTGAATTCTTCCGCCGGAAACCGGGTCCGGCCGACACGGGAGCCGGCTTCCGGGCACAGAAAAATCATCGTACGATTCGTCATGCCCGCCAAACAGGCAACCGATTTCCGCAAAAAAGAAGAGAAGGATCTCCTCCTTCTCTGCGATGGGCAGGCGCGTCATCGAGCTTCTTTCTTAACAACTTCCCTGCCGTTGTAATAGCCGCAATTGCCGCAGACCTTGTGCGGAGCTTTCAGCTCGCCGCATTTGGGGCATTTCACCAAAGCCGGCGCGCTGATCTTCCAGACATTGGAACGTCTCTTATTCTGCCTTGCGCTCGACAGTTTTCTCTTCGGTACCGCCATATCCAGCACCTCCTTATCAATCCGGATTTCAAGGATGAAATCGTCAGTGAATCAGATTTCTCAGCACGTCGAACCTTGGGTCGATGTGCCGCAGATCACAGCCGCACGGGCCGTCGTTCAGATTTTTGCCGCATACCGGGCAAATTCCCCTGCAGTCTTCCCTGCACAGGAATTTCGTCGGAAGTTCCAGCAAAATGTCTTCCCGGGCAAGTTCGTCCAAATTCAGCCGTTCGTTCGGAACTTCCACAAACCGGTCGTCCTCCTCCTTGTTTTCCAGGGAATGGACAAGGACATGCGAAAACGAATAGCGATAGTGCCTGTCGACCCGTCTCGCGCAGCGGTCACACGGGATGGAAAAATCAAATGAAACGCGAAACCCGAGCTGCACAAAGCCGTCTTTGCCGACGGCGGTTCCCTTTATCCTTACCGGGGATACAAACGGATAAGAAGTGCTCACTTTTGTTTCGGACAAATCCATGTTGTAATCGAAGGAAAGGGTTCCATCCTCATCCGCAAATATCTTCTTAAAATCAAGAATCATACCACACCTCGGCACTACAGTCTTTAATTATATCGATAAACGGAACTTTTGTCAACCACAAAAAATTCCCGGCGGGCCGCAATGCTTTTGCAAAAGCGTGCCGGAGTTTTCCGCTCCGGCACACCGGGCGGCCGCAAACCGCGCGGCCGCGGAACAGCAGAATCAGACTTCCGTGGAGATCGCTTTGATTTCGTCCGGGAGAGTGCTCGCATCCGCCGAAACGAGAAGGGTGATCCGGGTGTCCGCAAGGGCGGAAAGCCGGTTCATCTTTTCCAAGAATTCGGAAAGCGTCTTTATTTCCCGGCCGATAATTTTCAGCGTAGAATCGACAAAAATGTCCGTCACGTCGTAATTGCCGGCGCAGATTCCGCAGAGGAAGCCTTCCATGGCGTCCACGCCCTGAATGCCGTAGGAATCGATGTCGATCAAACGCGCGTCATGGGAGATGTCGTAGGTCAGGTGGTTGCCTTTTACAATGACCACCACATTACCGGTGGATTTCCGGACCGCCTCGTTTGCGTGTTCAACCAGCCTCTTGGTCTTTCCGGTTCCTTTCTTTCCGATGATCAGATTAATCATAGTTGGCTCCTCCTATATTAATATTGCCGCTTTCGGCTCGAAAAAAGCAGAATCCTATTTTTTCAGGCGTGCTTCCAGAGCGGCCTTTTCCCCTTCATAACCAGGCTTGCCGAGAAGGGCGAACATATTTTTCTTGTAGCTTTCCACGCCCGGCTGATTGAACGGGTTCACGCCCATCACATAGCCGGAAACCGCGCAGGCTTTTTCAAAGAAATAAATCAGACGCCCGAGGGAAGCCTCGGAGAAATCCGGCACACGGATCACGGTGTTCGGAACCCCGCCGTCCGTATGCGCAAGGACGGTTCCCTCAAACGCCTTTTCATTCACATACGCCATGGTTCTGCCCGCCAGGAAATTCAGGCCGTCGGCGTTGTCGGCATCTTTTTCAATCACAAGGTCCCGCACCGGCCGGTCAAAGAGAACAACGGTTTCCATCAGGCTGCGCCTGCCCTGCTGGATATATTGGCCCATGGAATGCAGGTCGGTGGAAAAAATGCAGGATGCCGGGAAAAGGCCCTTCTGGTCTTTTCCCTCGCTTTCGCCGAAAAGCTGCTTCCACCATTCGCACATCATCTGGAAGCGCGGCTCATAGCTGACGAGGATTTCAATTTCCTTGCCCTTGCGGTAAAGGATGTTGCGGATGGCCGCATAGCGGTAGCAGTCGTTCCTGGAAAGGTCCGGGTCGTCGAACTCGCGGGCGGCGGCCGCGGCGCCTTTCATCAGGGCGTCGATATGCGCACCCGACACGGCGATCGGCAGAAGGCCGACGGCGGTCAGGACGGAATAGCGTCCGCCCACATCGTCCGGGACGACGAACGTCTCATAGCCCTCGCGCGTCGCAAGCGCCTTCAGCGTGCCGTGCGCCTTGTCGGTCGTGCAGTAAATCCGCTTTGCCGCCCCCGCTTTGCCGTATTTTTTCTCAAGGAAGCTGCGGAAAACACGGAACGCGACGGCCGGTTCCGTCGTGGTGCCGGACTTGGAAATCACGTTGACGGAAACGTCTCTCCCCTCGCAGATTTCGAGCACTTCCGCCAGGGTGGTGGAGCTGATGCTGTTGCCGAGAAAATAAATGTCCGGGGTATCCTTCTTCAGAGCATTGTAGTGGTTGGACTTCAGAAATTCGATGGCTGCGCGGGCGCCCAGATAGGAACCGCCGATGCCGATGACCACGAATACCTGCGAATCGGAGCGGATTTTTTCCGCCGCCGCCAGAATCCTGGAAAATTCCTGTTTATCGTAATGGTCGGGCAGGTCCAGCCATCCCAGAAAATCATTGCCCAGGCCCGTGCCCGCGTGAAGGGTCTCGTGCGCCAGGCGGATCTGCGGGGCAATCGCCGCATATTCCTCATCGTCAATAAAACTGGAAAGGTGCTGTGCGTCAAGTTGAATTGACATTCTGTTTCCTCCCGATTTCCGCATAATTGATAAATCTATTCTACCGTATCGGGACAAAGTTTGCAAGGAGGAACCATATTATTTATAAATATTTCAAAGATTCCGAAAATTCTCAGGCCGCCATCAAAAGCTGCCGGAACAGCAGGCGCACGGCGGAACCAAACGTGATCGGTTCCACGGACGACTTGGCCCGGATGCTGTACTCCTGGACGTTTTCCCCGTTCAGGGAGCAGGTCACCTTGCCGACCACCTGCCCTTTCCGAACCGGCGCGGCGATGCCGTCCTGCATCTTGACCTGGTACTTGACGTCCCCGGCCTTGCCCTTCGGCACCAGAATACTGGTTCCGGAATCGACCGAAGTCTCCACCCGGGACTGCATCCCGTTCCGCACGTCCACCGGGTTGGCAGCTTCCGGGGGAATTGCCGGCTTTGTGACCGACCAGTTCGCAAAACCGTAATCCAGCAGAGTCGACGCGCTGGAAAAGCGGGTCTTTGTGTCGGGGCACCCGAGCACGACGGCAATCAGGCTGACGCCGTCGCGCACCGCCGTTGCGGAGATGCAGCTCCCCGCCTGGCTTGTCGTTCCGGTTTTCAGCCCGGTGATCCCGCGGTAGGACTTCAGAAGTTTATTTGTGTTGACAAGCTGGGTCTTTCCATTGCGCAGAGAATCCATCCAGGTTTTTGTGTAATTGAAAATCTTTTCGTGCCGGATCAGCTCCCGCGACATGAGAGCGATGTCGTGGGCCGAGGTCACGTGGCCCTCCTCGTCCAGTCCATAGCAGTTTTTAAAGGTGGTATCGTTCATTTTCAGCTGCTTTGCCCTCTGGTTCATCTGCGCCACAAACTCGTCCTCGCTGCCGGCGACGTACTCGCCCAGAACAACCGAGCAATCGTTCGCGCTCGCGATCACCGTCGCCTTCAGCAGATCGTCGACCGTCATGGTCTCCCCCGGTTTCAGCCAGATCTGCGAGCCGCCCATGGAAGCGGCGTGCTCGCTGACGGAAACCTTATCGGAAAGGCCGATCTTTCCGGAATCAAGCGCTTCCATAACCAGCAGCAGCGTCATGACCTTTGTGATGGACGCGCAGGCCCTCTTTTCATGCGAGTTCTTTTCATACAGAATCTTTCCCGTCTGGGCTTCCATCAAGAGGGCGGACGGCGCCTTGACTTCCTCATTGGAAATGGCCTGTGCCCGCATGGGGAAAAAGGCAACGGCGATTGCGGCCGCAAGAAGGCACGCCGACAGTTTTCTGAGTTTCATACCCAGCACCTCCAATTTCTTATTCATTCTTATGCCGGACAGGGAGTTTCTATCCATAAATGCACGACAAAAAACGCCGCCGGGGTTCTGAGGCCCCAGACGGCGTTCCCTGAAACGATGTTATTTTGAATTTCCGACCGATCTTCCGGACACGGAACCGGGACGGCCCGGCGTAAGCGAAGGCTGCCGGACCGGGATGCCTCTTTCCGAGAGGTACTGTTTCAGTTCCGGGATCGTGAGCTCCCCAAAGTGGAACAAAGACGCCGCCAGAACCGCGTCCGCCCTGCCTTTCTGGAATGCATCCAGAAAATGTTTCGGCTTTCCCGCGCCGCCGGAAGCAATGACCGGAATGGAAACGCGCCCCGAAACAGCCGCGGTCAGTTCCAGATCGTAGCCGTCTTTCTGCCCGTCGCGGTCCATGCTGGTCAGAAGAATTTCGCCCGCGCCGAGGCTCTCGGCTTTTTTCGCCCATTCCACCACGTCGCGGCCGGTATCGATGCGCCCCCCGCTTCGGTAGACCGTCCAGCCGCCGTCCGTTCGGCGCTTGGCATCAATGGCGCATACGACGCACTGGCTGCCGAATTTTTCAGCAGCCGCGGAAATCAACCGCGGATTCAAAAGCGCGGCGGAATTGACGGAAACTTTGTCCGCCCCGGCGCGCAGCAGCGCGGTAAAATCGTCCACCGTGCGGATCCCCCCGCCTACGGTAAACGGAATGAAAATCCGGCCCGCGACCTTCCGGACCATCTCGATCATAATGCCGCGCGCCTCGGCTGTGGCGGTAATGTCGAGAAAGACCAGCTCGTCCGCGCCCTGCCGGTCATACTCTTCCGCCGCCTGCACAGGGTCGCCCGCGTCGCGCAGATGAAGAAACGACGTGCCTTTCACTACCCGGCCGCAGTTGACGTCCAGACAGGGAATAATCCGTTTCGCATACATCCTGCATCTTCCCCCGTTTCACCGGATCATTGCCGCAAAATTGCGGAGCATGTTCAGCCCTGTTTTCCCGCTTTTTTCCGGGTGGAACTGCGTTGCAAACAGGTTCTTCCGATGGATGGAAGCGTCGATCGTCACGCCGTAGCCGGCAGTGGACGAAACGATGTCCCGGTCATCCGCTTTCAGATAATAAGAATGGACAAAATAGACATAAGGGTGTTCCTCAAGGCCCGCAAACAGGCCGTCACGGTCTTTGATGTTCAGCGAATTCCAGCCGATATGCGGAATTTTGAGGCCCGGGGTATCCGGGATCCGATAAATCCTGCCTTTTAAGGCACCGAGGCCCGGCACATCCGGCGCTTCCTCGCTTCCTTCAAAGAGGAGCTGCATTCCCAGGCAAATTCCCAAAAACGGCCTTCCGGAATCGATAAAATCCAGAACGGGACGAACCAGTCCGGATTTTCGAAGACAGCTCATTGCATCGCCAAAAGCTCCCACCCCCGGCAGGATTGCCGCGGAAGCGGATTGCAGGCGCCCGGGGTCGGCGGTTACCACAGGGTCGCACCCGATAAACCGGAGCGCTTTCTCCACGCTTAGCAGGTTCCCGGCCCCATAATCCAGCACGGCAATCACGGTGCATCATCCTTTGCTTTCATGATTTACCATAGTATAACACGAAATCGTCCGAAAAGCAAACGACCTTCTTATCTACTCTACCGCAAAAAATAAAAGACGGCCGTTCAAAAACGCATGGCCTATGTAGGATTGTCAAATATTCAGATATAGTGTAATAAAGTTCGATCCATGAAAAGATTTTTCGCCGCACATCGTCTCTCGTCAGCTTGTAAAGCGGGAGTCTGTAAATCAGATTTTTTTCAAAATGGCAAAAAAGCTTTCCATTCGGGCGTTGTCAAAACAACTTCCGGTGCGCCCCATGCCCTGCCGGAGCTTGTAATTAGCCAGGGCATTTCTGTATTTTCGGCTGGTATACTGGCTGCCCCGGTCTGAATGTAAAATCAGGCCGTCCCGTTTTTCAAAGCGGCCTACGGCATTATGAAGAGCTGAAACGCAAAGGCCGACCGTTTATGTTTCCCCATGGAAGGGCCGACGATGGCGCCGTCAAAGCAGTCCAGAATGGCGGTCAGATGCAGCTTCCCGTTTTTGCACTTTATCTCCGTAATATCGGAGAGCCATTTGGTGTTGGGCCCGGATGCCTTGAAACCGCGCCGAACCAGATCTTCGCCGAGCTGATCGGCCAATTGATGTGTGGTAACTCAATTTTAACCGATGTGTCCCATCCCTGTTCGTTTTTTCTTTCATTGTCCAATATATATTGTAGTCCTACAACTCCTGTATCACCTGGATATCCGCCGGCGGTTGTTTTTTGGACCGTATTGGAGTAAAATATAAAAAAGATTATGGGCTGGAACGGTTTCTTCAAGGGAGTGCTGAAAATGACGGGAATTGTGGATGTAGGCGGCGGCCTACGCGGTATTTATGGTGCCGGCGTTTTTGATTACTGCCTGGACCGGGGGATCTCGTTCGACTATTGTATCGGCGTCTCTGCCGGCAGTGCGAATATTGCATCCTATCTTGGCGGACAGAAGGGAAGGAACCGCTCGTTTTATCTGGATTATTCCTTCCGGAAGCAGTACATGAGCCTTGGAAATCTACTGCATACCGGTTCCTACTTGAATCTGGATTATGTGTATGGCAAACTGTCCAATCACAATGGAGAAAATCCCTTGAACTTTCAAGCGATAAAAGCTTCCAAAAGTATTTTCAAAGTGGTTGCGCTGAATGTCCTGACGGGCGAAACCGTCTATTTTGATAAAAACGACCTGTCGCAGGATAACTATGACATTTTCAAGGCTTCTTCCTGCATCCCGGTTGTCTGCAAACCCTATGCGGTCAACGGAATCCTCTGCTGTGACGGAGGCCTGGCGGACCCCGTTCCCGTGCAAAAAGCCTTCGACGACGGATGCGACAAAGTGGCGGTTATTCTGACAAGGCCCCGGGATTTTGTGCGCGTTCCAAAAAGGGATATGCGGATGGCCAAGCTTGTCCGGAAAAAGTATGAACGGGTGTCCGATTGCTTTCTCCTCCGTTACAAGAAATACAACGATGAAGTAGCTTTGGCTAAAAAATACGAAAAAGAAGGAAAGGTTCTTCTGATTGCCCCGGACAACTGCTGCGGCATGAAGACGCTGACGCGGGACCGGAAGCGTCTGGAAGAAATGTATCAGAAAGGGTATACGGACGCAAAAGCGATTGATTCTTTTCTTGCCTGACCTTTGGAGTCTGAATATCGGATCATAAGCGATCCGCCACTGATGCAACCGGAAAGGCAGATGGAATTCCCTTTCCCCATTCCTGTCGAGCAAACTACAGGCGGCAAAAAAGCAAAGCCCGTCGGAAAGGATCTTTCCGGCAGGCTGAGGCGTACCAGGGATTCCCCTGATACGCCGTCCATTTGTTTTCTGCTGTTACTTTGTGCTCGCGGTTCCGGATGGCGCGTCGGTAAGGCGGATTCCGTTTACGCTGTTTTCCGTTTATAAGCCATCATCGCGAAAACATAAGCAACAATCAGGATGCCGAGACACCACGCGAGCGCAATCCAAATGTCATTGCCGACAGGCTGATGAAACAATAACGCGCGGATGGCATCCACGATCGAGGTTACCGGCTGGTTTTCGGCAAAGGCGCGGACGGGCCCCGGCATCGATTCGGTCGGCACAAACGCCGAACTGATGAACGGCAGGAAGATCAGCGGATAGGAGAAGGCGCTCGCGCCGTCCACCGATTTTGCGGTCAGCCCCGGGATCACTGCGATCCAGGTCAGGGCCAGTATCACAAGCGCGAGGATCCCGGCCACGGCAAGCCAAGACAATACGCCCGCCGAGGAGCGAAAGCCCATGACCAGCGCCACAAGAATGATGACGACGACCGAAATCGCGTTGGATACCAAGGATGTCAGCACATGCCCCCACAGGGCGGCGGAACGCGCGATCGGCATGGAATGGAACCGCTCGAAGATGCCGCTCTGCATATCCGTAAACAGACGGAAAGCCGTGTAGGAGATGCCGCTCGCGATCGCCATCAGCAGGATGCCGGGCAGCAGGTAATTCACATAGTTATCCGTGCCGGCCTGAATCGCGCCGCCGAGCACGTAGACGAAAAGCAGCATCATCATGATCGGTACGATGGTGACCGTGATAATGGTATCCATGCTGCGGGTAATATGGCGCATGGAACGCCCGAGCATGACGCCCATATCGCTGAAAAAGTGACTGTTCATCACTGTTTTTCCTCCTTCTTGCCAATGACTGCGAGAAATATTTCCTCGAGGGTCGGCTGTTTTTCCACATACTCCACCTTCGCGGGCGGCAACAGCTTTTTCAGTTCATCAAGGGTGCCGTCCGCGATGATTTTTCCCTCCTGCAGAATGGCGATCCGGTCGGCGAGCTGTTCGGCCTCTTCCAGATACTGCGTGGTCAGGAAGATCGTCGTGCCGCCGTCGGCGAGTTCCTTGACCGTTTTCCAGACTTCGATGCGCGCCTCGGGGTCGAGCCCGGTAGTCGGCTCGTCAAGAAAAATGACCTGCGGATTTCCGATCAGGCTCATGGCGATGTCGAGCCGACGGCGCATCCCGCCCGAATAGGTGGAAACTCTGCGGTCGGAGGCGTCGGTCAGACCGAAGCGGCTCAGCAGGTCGTCCGCGATCTGACGCGGATTTTGGATGTGCCGCAGCTTTGCGATCATGACGAGGTTTTCCCGCCCGGTCAGAATCTCGTCCACGGCAGCAAACTGGCCGGTCAGGCTGATGGACTGCCTCACCTTGCCGGGTTCCTTCACCACGTTAAAGCCGTTGACGGCAGCGGTGCCGCCGTCCGGTTTGAGCAGCGTGGTGAGGATCCGGACGATCGTGGTCTTGCCTGCGCCGTTGGAGCCGAGCAGGGCGAAAATGCTGCCTTTTTCCACCTCGAAATCCACGCCCTTCAAAACGTGGAGCTGTTTGAAGGACTTTTGCAGCCCTTTCACCTCGATTGCGCTTTCTGTCATTTTGAATCGTTCCCCTTTCCAAGTTTTTTCTGTATGTCGCGGTTGAGCGCCTCGCGCCAGTTTTCGGTGTATGTCCTGGCGTTGCGAAGCAGATCGTCGCAGAACGAAGCCGCGTCCTCGCCGGTAATCTCCAAAACGGACTTGCCTTCCGCCGCGCCTTCTTCGAAAAGTCCGAGCAGGTCTTTAAAAATTCCGGTCATGTCCATACCGGAGCCCGCCGAATAATTCCACATATAATGCTGAATCTTTCGGTACACGAATCTGTATTCTTCCGGCAGCGCCTTGGCGCGGGCTTCCATGGCGTGCCATTCTTTTTTGTCCCCGAAGATTGTTTTGATAATGCCGCTCATCACTGTTCCGCCTTTCGTTCATTCATCTCTGACGCGACACTCCTTATTTTGTTTTGCCCATATCTTTTTTCACGGCCTTGTAAACTTCCCGGTCGACGGATTCCCGAATCATGTCGTCGTAAGTTTTGGAATCTTTGATCAAACCGTCGCAGAAAGCCGCCACGTCGCGGCCCGTGACCTCGAGCACGCCTTTCCCCGCCGCCGCGCCCTCCTCAAAGAGATCGACGATCCCCGAGAGCAGCGCCGTTCCTTCGGTCAGCTTGACAGGGCCGACCTTGAAGAGATATTTTTGAATCTCTTTATAAACGATCTGATAATCCCGCGGAAGCGCCTTGACGCGCGCCATGTGTGCCCGCCATTCTTTTTTGCCTTCGATGATATCCTGTATGCTCATTTTAATCCTCCTGTTTGCCTAATTTTTTAGCGATGGTACGGTTAAGCTGCTCGCGCCACTTGTCGCGGTAAGACTTTGCCCCTTCCTCGCCGGCCAGCGCCGCGCAGAAGCCTTTAATATTGCCGCCCAAAACTTCTTGGACACTCTCGCCGTCCGCCGCCCCTTCTTCGAGCAGGCCAAGCACTCCGTCAAGAATCGGCATGAGGTTGCGGCCGGTAAAATCTGAGTAGTACCAAATATTAGCATTAATTTCCTCCCATGCCGCTTGATAATCATCCGGCAGTTTTTTAATGCGTAATTCAAACGCTTTCATTTCTTTGGTCATGTCGCTGCCCGTAATTTGTTCCCAAAAATTCATTATTTTTCTCTTCCTTTAACTCGTTGATTTTTGACGCGACAAATTCCCATTTTTCCCAAAATTTCCTCAGTTCCTCGCGCCCCGCGTCGTTGAGCGTGAAAAACTTACGCGGCGGCCCCATGTCGGAGGGCTTCTTTTCTATATCCACCAGCCTGTTCTTCTCCAGCCGGATCAGGATGGTGTACACCGTTCCTTCCACAACATCGGTAAAGCCGAGGCTGTTCAGCCGCCGCGTGATTTCGTAGCCGTAGGTTTCACCCCGGCTTATAATTTCAAGTACGCAGCCCTCAAGCACGCCTTTTAGTATTTCAGTTAAGTCTTCCAGCACAGTCGCCCCTCACTATTCTGTATTGCTTACTACTGCTATATAGTAATACATAATAGTTGATTTGTCAAGTTTGCATCGGAAAAAATTCATGGAAATCCACCGGTCCAACATTGACAAAAGCGGTAAACTGCCTTACAATTTAGTAAACTTGTAGTTTACTAAATTGCATATATATGAATAGGTGGTGATTTCATGGGTCAGGAAGAGCGCAGGCGGCAGGAAAAAGAGATCAAGAGGAAAGACATCCTCGATGCCGCCGAACGGATATTTTTTTCAAAAGGGTACGAAGACGCCTCGATGGACGAAGTGGCAAGAGAAGCGGAATTCAGCAAACGGACCGTCTATCTGTATTTCAGCAGCAAAGAACAGATTTACCTCGAGATCATGATCCGGGGGTACAAGCTGCTTATTGAAACGATCGGCGAGAGCTTTCATGAAAATCATCCTCAAAACGCTCCCGAAGAACTGCGCTGCATTTTTTTCACTTTCTACCGATTCAGCAGGGATTATCCGGAGTATTTTAAGGCCATTATGGAATATGAGACAAAAAATTCCACCGGCAGATCCGGCATGGAAGGCGGTTCAAAAGCGGAATGTTATCGCTTAGGCGAACAGATCTTCGGGTACCTTTCTCACGCGCTTCAAAAGGGCGTGGAAGAAGGCAGCCTGCACAGAGGGCTGGAAAGCGAAAAAGCGGCGTTGACGTTATGGGCCTGCACGGTCGGCGTTTTCAATACGGGAGAAAAAAAAGGGGATTACCTGAAAAACTACCACCAGGTCAATCCCGAAGAATTCATAACGGAATCTTTTGATATGATCATGCGTCTGGTCAGCAGAAACGGAGGAAACCTGCATGAAAAAGAAAGCCACGGTTAAGGTTGTGTCATTTGTGCTTGGCGGCATCGCCGGGGTATGCCTTATTTTATTATCCATACTTTTTATCATCAGCGGAGGGTTTATGAAGCAAACATATCTGGAGCCCTGGTCAAAAGATTACGCCGCAAAGTATTCCGACCCGAGAGTGCGCCTTGCGGCCAGCGGCCTGCTCGCGGCAAGCAACCACAATATGCAGCCGTGGAAAATCCGCCTGGACAAGTCCGACCCCATGGTATTCTATCTTTATGCCGACAGTTCGCGTATGACCAAACAGGTCGACCCCTACGCACGTCAGATGATGATTTCACAGGGCACTTTTCTGGAATATGTTGCCGTGGCCGGGAAGCAGGAAGGGCGGAACGTCGAAATCGGTCTTTTCCCCGACGGTACATACGACGAATCCCATCTTGCGGAAAGCATGGATGGAAAACCGGTGGCAAAAATCGCACTCTCCAAAGCGCGGGTTCAGAATAGCCCGCTTTATGACGCTACTTTTCTGCCGGATACCAACCGGGAGGCCTACCGGATGGAAAAGCTTGCTCCGCAGCAGATTTCTGCTCTCCAATCTCTTTCAGGCGGAAACGGCGTTTCCATCAAGCTGGTTCAGGATTCGGCCGACTTGAAAAAAAATCGGCGGATATGCCATGCAAAGTGCGGCGATTGAAGCCGGGGTCGGGCGCGTAATGGAAGAATCCAACGCCATTTTCCGGGCAAACGAATCCCAGAAAAACAAATACCGCTATGGCTATTCGGTGGAAGGCCAGGGCACTTCCGGCCTCATGAAATACGTTCTGCAGGGTCTGCTCACCCTTTTCCCATCGCTGAATATGGGTGAAGCCGCATCCCGGAACTTTATCGGCTCCACCCGCACGTCGGTTGACAACACACCCGCCTATGCAATGATCCAAACGTCGGGCAACAGCCGTCTTGCTCAGGTGGAAAGCGGAATGCTCTACAGCAGGCTCGTTCTGACGGGCCATACCTTGGGCCTTGTCATGCAGCCGCTCAGCCAAGTTCTGGAAGAGTATCCCGAAATGAAAAAATTGAAAAAGTCAAGAAAAGCGCACACCCAGATTTAGCGAACTAAAGTGTGAAGATTCATTTCCTTAAGCCGCCAGAGAAAAGAACAAGGCTCTCTTTTTCAAAGGAGGAAGATTGCCCTCGTTGGCAGTGTATCGGCGCTCAGCGTTGTAATAAAGCTCAATCCACGCGAATACTTTGTATCTCACTTCATCCCGGGTCATTTTGTAAAGCGGCAGCTGGTAAATCAGATCTTTTTTCAAAGTGGCAAAAAAGCTTTCCATGCGGGCGTTGTCGAAGCAGCTGCCGGTGCGGCCCATGCTTTGCCGCAGACCGTATCGCGTAAGGGCGCTTCGGTATGCCCGGCTCGTATATTGGCTGCCATGGTCGGAATGGAGAATTAGACCGTCCCGTTTTCCAAATCTCCCTACGGCATTCTCCAGCGCCGAAACGCAAAGCCCGGCCTTTTTGTTGGAATTCATGGACAAACCGACGATGGTTCCGTCAAAGCAATCCAGAATGGCGGCAAGATATAGCTTCCCATTTTTACATTTCATTTCGGTAATGTCCGACAGCCACTTGGTGTTTGGCGCCGATGCTTTGAAATCGCGTTGGATCAGATCCTTGCTGAGCGGGTCTTTGTTGTTCCGCTTTGTCATGCCGTGCGGCGTCTTCTTGCGGTGCAGCAGGCCGTTTTCCCGGCACAGCCGGTAGCATTTCCCATAACTGGGCCGTATGCCGGCCGGTAGCTCATCCCGCAAACTGCGGACGCCGTAATCGGGATGGGCCTTTCGCGCTGCTTTCAGGGCCGATACCGTTTTGTCGTCCGAACTGGGGCGGTTCTTACGCTTTTTCCATACGTAAAATCCTTCCCGCCGGACAGACAAAGCCAGGCAGCATAACGTAATGCTGGATGTACCGCGATTCCGATCAATCCATGCGTAGAGATGCCGCGGCTTTACTTCCGTTACCGGTCCGCCATAAAACCCAGCGCTTTTTTGAGGATCGAATTCGCCTCCCGCAGTTCCGTGTTTTCCCTTTCCAGCCGTTTCATGCCATCCTCCGGGCTTTCTCCCGGGCGCAGCCCTTTGATCGCTATCCCGCGGCTCAGCCGTTCTTTCCTCTGCCACGCGTAAAGCGTTTTGGGGGAAACATCCAATTTCTCACTCGTTTTGCGTACCCCGATTTCGGAGGCCAGCTTCAACGCGTCCTCCCTGAATTCCTGGCTGTATTTCTTTACCATTCCCGCACACCTCTCCTTTATTTTATCACGGTTGGGTGTACGCTTTCGTTATATCACTCCAATCGGGACGACTTATGGATATTTGTTTCAAAAGGCAGGCCGACGGGTCGAGCATCTGATCCGGGACAGCTAAAAAGGCACGACGCCGCATCCACTGGAAATCAGGCTGCCTGACGGCAGGCCGGACCGCCGGATGTCCGGAACATTTGCCGTTTACCCGGGGCGGAAGCCCCGGTCATCTCGACCTTTGCCTCGGCTTTGCAAAACAGCTGAGAGCAAATCCGAGCGTCAGCCCCACCAACATGGGGACGATCCACCCCATTCCGATGGAAAAGAACGGGACAAATTCCCGGTAGAAGCCCAAAATATTCCGGACGACAGGCTGGGCGGTCACTTGCTGCGGGAGAGCGTTCAAAAAATCAGCCGCCGCGTCAAACAGAGTAAAGAGAATTGTCAGCAGGAAAACAGAAGGGCGGTTTTGAAACGGCGGCGAAAGGAGCGCAAGCAAGATCAGCGCGATGGCCAACGGGTACCGTAACATAGGATGACACCGATAATTTTTTATCCATTTCATAAATTCCCCTCTATGATTCACTCCCAGCCTGTTTCCTATTGCCGCGGTTCTCCGCCAATGTGCTGAAAGGCCGGTTTTTCTCTGTCGGTCGTTCGGTTTCTTGTTTTATAGCCACAATCCGCATTACGGACAAAACCGCCGTTCTCCGGAGTGGGAAAACGCCCCCATTTTCCGGGAACCCGAAAAGGATGCCGGCGCCCTCGAAGCATCCAGGCCCGTTGCCCGGTCGATAAAAATTCCTGTAAAAAGAAAAAGTGTGATAACATTCTTAGGAGAAAGACCATATATTAGCCTAGTGAAAAAATCAACCGCTCTCGATCCGCCGATCGAACGGCTTACAAAAACATCTTTCAGGAGGCTAATGATGAATCGTCAAGAAATACCGCTCAATCAATTACCCATGGGCGTAAAAGCCAAAGTGACATCGCTGCAGGCACGCGGCTCCGACCGGAGACGGATGCTGGATCTCGGCGTGATCAGCGGAACCCTGATCGAGCCTCTTTATAAAAGTCCGGCCGGAAATCCGGTTGCTTACCGGATCCGCGGAGCGGTGATCGCGCTGCGGGCCGACGTTTCCGGCAAAATCTTAGTGACCGCGTCATGAATGCAGGGCGGATTTCCGCATCTGCATACATAGAAAATGATAAGGCAGATCTGCGGATTTTCCCGATATTCGTCACATCCAACAGCGAATGAATCCCGGGAGGTGGGTTTGTTTTATGGGTCTATCCGTAAATTCGACCGGCACGGGTGTCCTATGCTGCGGCAATGGAATCCTTTCGATCGACAAGGAAACGGCAGAAGATCAAGTAATCGCTCTGGCGGGAAACCCAAATGTGGGGAAAAGCACCGTCTTCAACAGCCTGACGGGCATGAATCAGCATACGGGGAACTGGCCCGGCAAGACCGTGGCCAACGCACAGGGAAAATACCGGTACCAGGGAAACAACTTCATCCTGGTCGATATACCGGGCACGTACTCCCTGATGGCAAACTCCGAAGAGGAAGAAATCGCGCGCGATTTTATCTGCTTCGGCAACCCGGACGCCGTCGTGGTCGTGGCTGACGCAACCTGCCTGGAACGGAATCTGAATCTGGTCCTTCAGACCATGGAGATTTCCAAACGCGTCGTACTGTGCGTCAACCTGCTGGACGAGGCGAAAAAGAAAAAAATACGGATTGATATCAAAGCGCTGTCGCGGGAACTGGGAATTCCTGTCGTCGGCACAAGCGCGCGGAACGGAAAAGGGCTCGGCGGCCTGATGAACGCCGTCAAAGCCGCAACACTGGACGGTTTCACAGGCCACCCGCTGAGAATCACCTACAGTGAGGAAATTGAGCAGGCACTTTCCATTCTGCAGACCGCTGTGGAGCAAGCGCTCGGCGGCAGACTGAACAGCCGGTGGGTATCGCTCAAGCTGCTGGACGGCGACGAAAGCCTGCTGAGGTCCATGAAAAATTATCTTGGGAAAGACCTTCTGGCGGACGAAACCGTTTCGGTTCGCTTACGGGAAGCAAAGGAATCCCTGGAAGCGGCGGGCGTTTCCGACGATTTGTTCCGCGACCGGGTCGTCACCCGGATCATCCGGCTCTGCGAGGACATTGGCCGGAAAACCGTTTCGTACGAGAAAAGAGAATACGCCGAGCGCGACCGGAAAATCGATAAAATCCTGACTTCGAAAGCGACCGGTATTCCGATCATGATCCTGATGCTTCTCGGTATCTTCTGGATTACAATCACGGGGGCCAACCTGCCGTCCGCATTGATTGCAGACGGACTGTTCTGGGTGGAAGACCGTCTGATGGAATTTTTTCAAGGGATTTCCGCTCCCGCCTGGCTGACGGGACTGCTGATTCAAGGAGTCTACCGGACGCTGGCCTGGGTCATTTCCGTTATGCTGCCGCCGATGGCGATCTTCTTTCCCCTGTTTACGCTATTGGAGGATTTGGGGTATCTGCCGCGCGTCGCCTTTAACCTGGATAACTTTTTCCGCAAAGCGTGTGCGCACGGCAAGCAGGCCCTGACCATGTGCATGGGGTTTGGATGCAACGCCTGCGGCGTAATCGGATGCCGGATCATCGATTCCCCTCGGGAACGCCTCATCGCTGTCCTCACCAATAATTTCGTCCCGTGCAACGGCAGGTTCCCGACCCTGATCGCCATCATTACCATGTTCTTTGTCTCCACGGCGGCAACGCCGTTTCAGTCCGTCGCTTCCGCCCTGACGCTGACGGCGGTGATCGTCTTCGGCGTTATGATGACTATGCTGATCTCCCGCATCCTTTCCAAAACGATTCTGAAAGGAATGCCCTCATCCTTTAACCTGGAGCTGCCTCCCTATCGCCGCCCGCAGATCGGAAAGGTGATCCTTCGCTCCATCTTTGACCGCACGCTGTTCGTACTGCGCCGTGCCGTCGTGGTCGCCGCACCGGCCGGACTTGTCATCTGGCTGCTCGCCAACATCCGGGTCGGCGGCATGAGCCTTCTGACCCAGTGTGCGGAATTTCTGGATCCGTTTGCAAGGCTGCTTGGGATGGACGGTTATATCCTGACGGCATTTATCCTCGGCTTTCCCGCAAATGAGATCGTCATACCGATTATCATCATGAGCTACATGGCGACCGGAACCCTGACCGACTACACAAGCCTCGCCCAACTGCATACCCTGTTCGCAAGTCACGGCTGGACCTGGCTGACCGCCGTATGCGTCATGCTCTTTTCCCTCCTGCACTGGCCCTGCGGAACCACCTGCCTGACGATTCGAAAAGAAACGCAGAGCCTGAAATGGACCCTGTTCGCCTTTGCGCTTCCGACTACGGCCGGCATCGCCGTTTGCTTCCTCGTTGCGACTCTCGCCCGGCTGTTCGGCCTGGCATAGCTTTCAAAAAAGAAGGCCGTGTTTTCCCGTCTGTACGGGCACGTCCGTGCCCTCAAAAGAGTTCTAACCCTTCAATAAATCAAAAAATAAAAAAGCGACAAACCCAAACAGGTTTGTCACCTTACCTTGGTGCGCGAGACGAGACTTGAACTCGTACGAGAAAACTCACACGCCCCTCAAACGTGCCTGTCTGCCAATTCCAGCACTCGCGCCTATCAAAAATCCCCGATATTTTACGAAGACAACAATAGAGATTATACCACTGCAAACCGAGATTTGTCAACAGTAAGTCCGAATTTTATCCCCATGAAAAAATGATGTTTTCAGCAGGGCGCGCGCCCCCCGCCCGACTACGATCCCAGCCGGACGAAACGTGGAGCTTCTCCGGATTTCTCCGGGGAAAGCTCCCTCCGGTTCTTTGCAAGATCGGTTCGTAAAGCGCCTGGAAAACATGCCGACAACATCCTTCCGGACTTATGATCCGCCTTTGCGGCAGCGTCTATGCCGTCAGCCGTCCACCGGCTGATCAAAGAACTTTTTATGGATGGCGGCAATCGCCTGGTCGGAATCATTGCGGTCGATCAAAACGGAAATCTTGATCTCGCTGGTTGAAATCATATGGATGTTGATATTGGCATCATAGAGGGCCTCAAACATTTTGGCCGCCGTGCCGGCATGGGATTCCATCCCCGCCCCGACGATGGATACTTTCGCAACGTTCTCGTCATAGGCGACCGTCGTGGCGCCGATCTGTTCCGCATACGGGTCAAGCAGGGCAATCGTATTTTTGAGATTTGAACGGCCCACCGTAAAGCTGATGTCTTTTGTTCCGTTCCGGCCGACCGACTGCAGGATGACATCGACATTGATATTCTTCGAAGCAAGTTTTGAAAAGATCTTGAAGGCAAGCCCCGGACGGTCCGGCACCCCGATAACGGAGATCCTTGCAACATTCTCGTCCTTCGCAACGCCGCTGATCAGCATCTCTTCCATTTTAACTGCCTCCTTCACAAGCGTTCCGGGTTTTTCTATCATACTGGAAAGCACCTCCAGTTCAATCCCATAC